>NZ_MWSM01000086.1 GCF_002087075.1 Streptococcus pseudopneumoniae ATCC BAA-960 = CCUG 49455 | reverse complement strand
TTTTTCTTACCTCTACCGCCATATTCACCGGATTTGAATCCTATTGAGCAAGCTTGGGCTATCTTGAAAAAGAAAGTAACAGATTTATTAAGGGAAGTCCCAACTATTTTTGAATGTTTGGAACGCTGATAACGAGAAAATTGTCAATGCCCTTAAACTAGCCTATTCTAACGCCAAACTAGAAGTCACTAATAATCTCATCAAACTTATCAAACGCAACGCCTTTGGTTTTCGGAACTTTAAAAACTTCAAAAAAAATGACGAAATTTGCCCTTTCTCGAGATTAGCTTTTCATCAACCCACTACAGTTGACAAAGAGCCGAAAAATGTCTCGCCTCTAATAACACGAGATAGATTATTATTACATAACAAAAAAAGAGGCCTAAACCTCTTAACTAAATTACTCCGCCAGTAGGACTCGAACCTACGACATCATGATTAACAGTCATGCGCTACTACCAACTGAGCTATGGCGGATTAAAGCTAAGCGACTTCCCTATC
>NZ_MWSM01000085.1 GCF_002087075.1 Streptococcus pseudopneumoniae ATCC BAA-960 = CCUG 49455 | reverse complement strand
TGTATTGCAGAAACGGAGCAGACTTTCACGGTAAAACGGATTTTTCCCAAACATCAAATGCTAACTTTTATGGCGGAGTGCATTTTGAAAAATCTCCTTTTTTCAAAAACGGAATTGAAATGGGGAATAAGGACATTTATGGAGAAGGTGGCAATCCAGCTGGAGGTAGAAATAGAACCGTTTGGTGGAACCAACTTACTACTGGGCTTTTTCGTGAAAAAGCTGGTATTACTTCGAGTTCAGATAGACGCTTGAAAGAAAATATTAAAGAGAGTCCAGTTAATGCCTTGGATAAAATTCAAGCATTGAACATGGTCTCTTTTGATTTCATCGAGAGCCAGAAACACGAAGAGGTTGGTTTGATTGCGCAGGAAGTGCAGGAGGTAGTCCCTCATGCAGTTGAAACAGATGAAGTAACATCTTATCTGTCTATCAACTATTCAAAGTTCGTCCCCTACTTGCTGAAGGCTGTCCAAGAACTAGACCAGAAAATCAAAGAAATGGAGAACACACATGGATAACAACACAATCGACAAGCTAGTCGCTGAGTCGCTCGTCGACCGTTTGGCTGATATCGAATTGAACTATGCGCATTTAAATGTACACCATAGGCTGGCTTTGGCTGAATTACAGGCCTTTAAGGCGGTGCTGGAATATGACCCAGCGCTTAAAGAACTTTTTGACGAAACACAAGCGAAAATGAAAGGAAATAAGGA
>NZ_MWSM01000084.1 GCF_002087075.1 Streptococcus pseudopneumoniae ATCC BAA-960 = CCUG 49455 | reverse complement strand
TCCTTATTTCCTTTCATTTTAGCTTGCGTTTCGTCAAAAAGTTCTTTAAGCGCTGGGTCATATTCCAGCACCGCCTTAAAGGCCTGTAATTCAGCCAAAGCCAGCCTATGGTGTACATTTAAATGCGCATAGTTCAATTCGATATCAGCCAAACGGTCGACGAGCGACTCAGCGACTAGCTTGTCGATTGTGTGATTATCCATGTCTGTTCTCCATTTTTTCTATTTTTTGATTTAATTCTTGAATGGCCTTGATTAAGTAAGGCACCAATTCAAATGTGCGATATGAATATGCACCGTCAGGATTCTCATAGAATGCTTCAGGGGCATATTTCTGGACATCCTGAGCCATGATACCACATGAGATATCCTCAATTTGGCCATCGTATTCTTTACGATAGCTGTAAGTCTTCAGCTTTTCGATGACATCTAGACCAGATACTTGACTGTCTTGAATATTTGATTTATAGCGACGGTCTGAGATTCTTTTATTCATCTCAATCCAGTCGCTACCTCCGTTACCTTGTCTATTCAAATATAGCCAGGTACCTCCTTGTGAAGTATCTTTCCATAATTTATTATATATAGGTGAGTAAAGCCACTCACCGCCACTATAAGTGATACGACCAGACACCCTCAAACTACCATTTATCACTGCTCCATTTGAAAACGACGGTTGACTATAAAAATTCACTCTTGATCTATCCGAAAAGTCAACCCTACCGTGGAAATTTGCTCCGTTTCTGCAATACA
>NZ_MWSM01000083.1 GCF_002087075.1 Streptococcus pseudopneumoniae ATCC BAA-960 = CCUG 49455 | reverse complement strand
ACTGGCTTGAAGCCATAATAGAAAAAACAGAGAAAAATTCCTATTTTGTTTAAAATTTTTTAAATCGCTCTTATTTAATCGCTTACATATTTAGCTGCAAAGGAATATAATAACAGTGAAATAGAATATAGGAAGTGCACTCTTATACTAAATAAGTATTTCAAGTATCTTCCTTGGTTGATTTTGGGAGCAATTGGTTCCTATAAATCCGCAACTCACTATGGCAAAACTTCGTTTGATATCTTCTATCTGACCACAGTCTTTATGATTTTCTATATAGCTTTGTTATTCCTACACGAAAAATATCTCAAGTATCGATACAAAGACTTTTTACTCACATGTTGAGCAATTCTAAGAAAGATAACTATCCCTAAAAACAGTCGCAACAGCAAAGCAAACTAATAAAGGCAAACAAAGAGGTCAGGAACTTTATCCCGACCTCGTTTTTTATTTCAATCGATAGGTTTTTCTTGGTTTCTTTTTAGGCACTCGTTTGAGTCCAACTTCTTCTACATATTCTCCGTATTTTACGAGAAAGTTATTGCTGACGATTGGACGACCGGGGTTGATGAGATTGACCAGTTCAGTCCCTTCGTAGACAGTGAACTCCTCCTCCAGCAGATAAAGGAAGGTCGGATTCCAGTCGAGACGGCCTTGGATTCGTTTGATAGACTCTTGAATAATGGCATAATGATCAAAAGCGAAGGCTTGTTCCTCCAACTCCACTCCCTCTAGGTAGCATTTGCCTGTCTGAAAATCGACATCTACAAAAACAACATCCTTGGCATCGTCTCCTGCTTGAACAAGTTCTAATACACGACTAGGCAAATAAACCAAGTGGGCAATGGTCACTGTCCAGCCCCGTGGGTCACGGCCGGGGGTCGATACGGTCATCAATTGCTCGATTTTTTCCAAAGGAAGATCGAGATTGACTTCTTCTCTCACCTCACGCTGACAGGCATGCGCAGCATCTTCGCCCTTGTTCATAAATCCTCCAACCAGAGCCAAACAATTTTGATATGGATGAGCCTTGCGACGAATTAATAAGAGCTTGATTTTTCCTTCGACAAAGCAGTAGGCTACCATATCCACCGTTACACTTGGTTTTTCGTATTGAGGGAGTTCCTGCTTGTGGTACCAGTCTAAAAATTCTTCCTGACTAGCATGAATTTCAAAATATTCTTTTTCCATCCCTGCTGGAATCATCGTGTCCGTCATTTTATGCCTCCTTACGAACTGCCTTGGTCCATTGGTACCAACCTACTAGACTATTGAGAGTGTAAACCCAGTACATCCCTTGGATGTGGATATTTTCACCCCACCAGAGATAAATACTAAAGAGATTGGTTGCAATCCAGAAAATCCATTGCTCACGATAGAGACGGGTCATCAAGAGCTGACCGACACCATTGGTCGCATCGGTAACACTATCACGGAAAGGGCGAGCACTATGGATACTTTGATAAGCCAAGCCCATACCAATCCAAATGATAGCAGTCAAGGCCAAGTACTTGAGCCAATCAAAAATAGATAATTTCTTAGCTTCAAAATGCGATTCTTCTGCTTTTCCTTGGTCATTAATACGGTTGGACAGCCAAGCATAGAGGCCAATCGGCTGCATGACAAAGAAGTAAACGGTCGTCAAGACTTCGCCATAAAAAGTCGCATCCATGGCCAAAATCAAATAGATAGCAGAGTTAATAGCCCCAAAGAGATAATTGCTTGCACGACCTTCTGCTACCAAGATAACACAGACAATCCCAGTCCAAGATGCAAACAAGCTTAACCAATCATGACTATCTATATTTTGAGTGAATTCCAAGATAAAGGGAACACTTGACAAGGCGATGAGATACAACCACTGGAAGAGGCTACGACCGACAAAGAGATCTTTCCAGAGCAAGTGCATGATTCCTGCAAAACCGATTTTGCGAGCTTCTGCATGAACATTTTTAAAGTTTTCGATAAATTGTGTGATTTTTTCAGTTAGTTTTTTCATATGTTTCTCCTAATCTGCTTGGTAAATGGTATCAATAGCCACTTTTGCTGCTTCATAATTTCCTAGATAATCCTCAGCTAGATAAACTAGTGGAATGTTTGCTAAGTAGCGCTCCTTCATCTGGTCCAAATGCTGGGAAAAACTATGACGAATATGGTCTTCTGCCATAGTCATATCTCTAAATCCGTCATTGACATAGGAGCCAATAGGTTGCACAAAGAAAATCAAGTCCCATTTTTCCTTAGCCAAGATCGAGGCAAAGAGATTATCAAAAGTCTCTCCCGATAAGTCCCCTTGATCCTCTGACTCCATGTAATAATCATAGTAGCCCTTGGTTACTAAGGAGTTGGTGTCTGCTATCACCAGTCCCCTATTGGCATTACTGTCAATTAACTTAGAGGTCTGGTCATACTGCCACAACAGGAGATAATAGTAATCCTTTGGAGTCAATTCATCGTCGCGGACATTGTTTTTGATCTGGTACTCACGTGCATATTCCAAGCTGACTGGTGCATCGTAATACCTAGCCAAATCCTTTGCCAGA
Source organism: Streptococcus pseudopneumoniae ATCC BAA-960 = CCUG 49455 (assembly GCF_002087075.1). Classification (GTDB taxonomy): domain Bacteria; phylum Bacillota; class Bacilli; order Lactobacillales; family Streptococcaceae; genus Streptococcus; species Streptococcus pseudopneumoniae. Next base: position 969 of record NZ_MWSM01000083.1, on the reverse strand, counting down.
GTGGTCTTCCCATTGCTAGCACTTCCCATAATCAACACTTTCTTTGTAAACTGACGTCGGAAGGGTTGAGCAATATATTTCCAATATTTGCTTGGGTTTTCTCGAATCATAGTCTCTGAGATACCAAACTTTCTTTCTTGCAAGACAGTCTCAAAGCCACGATTTGATAATTCTTGCTGATAGTCTGCTTCTCCCACAAAGAAGATCAGTTCTTGTTGGGTTTCATCATAAGAAATCTCCGCTAACATTTTGTCCAACCACTCCTGCCAACCCATAGGGTAACGGGGAAGATTGGTCTCATCTAACTTACAAACCGAGGTCAACTCGTCATCACCAAAGGCCTCTCGGATATATCGAAATCTTTTTTGAAGCGTTAAACCTACCTGCTCCCCTCTATCTCCCTCATAGCCTGAAACGACAACCCAGACCTGGTCACACTGCCGCTTGGCTCGCTGGATCAGATCGATATGACCCTGATGAAGCGGAGCAAATGTCCCAAATATCACTGCTGTTTTCTTTTTCATAAACGCATTGCCTTTTTATAGTTTTTGATATTTTTATTATCTATGTTTTTATTATAAACTATATTTTTGTTTTGTCAATAGTTTTTATCATTTTTATAAAAACATTGCGAAAAAGAGAACCAAGTGAAAGTTCTATAATGAAGTTAGCCACCCAGCCCTCCTAAAAATTAGATGGTTCAACTAGCTGATAGCTAGCCCTCGATTTCATTTGATAAGAGGCTTGATGCTGTTAGGCTGACAAGCCAAGGCTAAGATTAGCCTTGGTTTAGCTGACAAAACTGCTTCAAGGGTTCCTCTTGTCAAATGAAAGCTCTTCTAGGCATAAGAAAACACCTCTGTGTTATACTTGTTGTTCAATCACAAATACAAGAAAGGCACAGAGATGCAAAACCATTATACTACAAAAGCCAAACATTTGATAATCGATAGCCGTCGCTTAATCGAA
>NZ_MWSM01000082.1 GCF_002087075.1 Streptococcus pseudopneumoniae ATCC BAA-960 = CCUG 49455 | reverse complement strand
TCAAGCCAGTTTTTCTCGTAGAGAAAAACAAGAAAACCACCAGCTATGCTGGTGGCTGACAAGGCTTCTAGCTTCCATTTATTTTTCCAAGTATAATCTAATTGTTCAGGTTAGATAAAGGAGGAAAAATAAATGGCTAAAACCAGTTACAGTTTATCACATACTAAATGGATGTGCAAATATCATATAGTTTTTACACCTAAGTATCGCCGTAAGGCGATATATTACAAAGTCAGGTCGGATTTGATAGATATTATTAAACATCTATGCGGTTGTCGTGGCGTGGAGATTATCGAAGGTCATATGATGCCAGACCATGTACACCTGCTTGTACTGATACCTCCCAAACTTTCGATTTCCGATTTTATGGGGTATCTCAAGAGCAAAAGTGCATTGATGATATTTGATAAGCACGCTAATTTAAAATATAAGTATGGAAATCGAAAGTTCTGGGCTAGGGGATACTATGTAAGTACCGTTGGACTAAACGAAAAGACCGTAGCTAAATATATTCGCGAGCAGGAAAAGAATGACATTGCACTCGATAAGCTGAGTGTAAAAGAATATGAAGATCCGTTTTCTGATGGCGGATTTAGAACAAGGTAAAAGCCCGTTGTGACGGGCATTAGTCAAGTAATATAGCACGACCTGAACGAAGTTCAGCGAGCGTCTTTAGACGCCGCTGGAGAGAAACGGCTTATAGCCGGTGTACAAGCCACCCGTTTTCACGGGTGGTTATGACT
>NZ_MWSM01000081.1 GCF_002087075.1 Streptococcus pseudopneumoniae ATCC BAA-960 = CCUG 49455 | reverse complement strand
TTAACGAGATGTTTGGGGATTTTTATACTACATTATTCCCCAAATATAAAATAGGTGAAAAATTTGAAGTTTCTAGTGGAAGTACACCATCAAGAGATAATAAATTATATTGGGATAGCGGAACGATTAATTGGGTAAAAACAACTGAGGTAATAAATAGAGAAATTACGGAAACTGAGGAAAAAATCACAAAATTTGCTTTAGAAAATACATCTCTTAAACTTTTTCCAGTTGATACAATATTAATTGCTATGTATGGTCAAGGACAAACAAGAGGAAGAAGTGCAATCCTCAAAGTTGAATCTACTAGCAACCAAGCATGTGGGGCTATATTTCCAAATAAAATAGACAATCCAGTTTTTATTTGGCATCAATTAATGCTAAGGTATAGCGAATTACGAGAACTTGGACGAGGAGGAAATCAACCTAATTTAAACGGTCAACTGATTAAAAATTTTGAACTGATTTTCCCCCCTCTAGCCCTCCAAAATGAGTTCGCAGACTTTGTAGCCCAGGTCGACAAATCACAATT
>NZ_MWSM01000080.1 GCF_002087075.1 Streptococcus pseudopneumoniae ATCC BAA-960 = CCUG 49455 | reverse complement strand
ATCTCGTTAAATCGGGATTTTACAAGTAGATTAAGCTCTTCAAGTTGTTCTTGTCTCCTTAAAATCAGCTTGCTTAACAAATCCAGCTCACTTGCAATTCTTTGTTGCTCTCCCAAATTTGTATATGGAACCATAATATTATCAAAATATTTTTTAGTTAAATGTTTCATTGTGGAACCATGAGTATGTTTTACAGCATCTTGTAAACCTTTTTCAACAACATATTTGAAATATGATTTATCTATCTCTATCTTATCAAAAACCACTTTAAAAATGTGCTGATTTAACACTGCGGATTTTCCACACCACTGAAAAACCCCTAATGTACCCGACCACGAAATAAGAATATCACCAGCTTCAACAATATATTTTTGATCAATCGTACCCGAATAATAATTTATCTCTGTTGAAGTTTTAGTCAGATTCTGTATTCTGATAATCTCTTTCCCTTCAGATGACCAATCTTGAGGTTTAAAAGCATAGCCATTGATAAAAGTAGCCACTTCCCCTAATTTCACTTTCTTCATGCAACCACCTCCTCGGAATATCGGGATTTTACAAGGTTTGATAATTCCGTGTATTGCTGACTTCTTTTTGAAATTAGATAATCTATTTTCTCAAAATTCTGAATAATATTTTCTTGTTCAGAAACACTCATCATTGGAACTAGAGCATTTGATAAATTATTAAATTTAATATACTTTATTACTCCTCCAATTGACTGGTAGCGCAAAATCTCTATATACTTATCAAGAAAGTAGTATAGATATTTCATTTTTACATTAGAATTATTACTCAAAATATAAGTTCTTTGATAAGCATTAAATTTTCCTTTATAATACTTAACATTTAAATCCCCGTTTCCTGCAACTAAAACGACTTCGTCGTCATAAACATAATCGTTAATCCACAAAATTTCTTTTGCTGTTGTGAAAAATGGATACTTACCTCCGACAACTGCAGCATTGGCATCCAATTTACCAGTTTGAATAGAAACTAATTCCCCTAATTTCACTTTCTTCATGCAACCACCTCCTCGGAATATCGGGATTT
>NZ_MWSM01000079.1 GCF_002087075.1 Streptococcus pseudopneumoniae ATCC BAA-960 = CCUG 49455 | reverse complement strand
TGTTATTCAGATAATAAGAGCCATAATCACAAAAAAATAGCAGATAGTCAATTTGACCACCTGTTATTTTTTTACCAATTAACAATTTTATCTACAATATTTTGTTGTTCGGTAGCTGTTTTCCTTAGATAAATTCGAGTAGTTTCTATACTTTCGTGTCCCATCAAATCTGCAAGCAAGGCAATATCATTATACTTCGATAAAAAATTCTTAGCAAATAAATGTCTAAAAGAATGAGGGTAAATTACTTTAGGATTCATTTTGTATTTATCAGCATAATTTTTTAACTGTTGAGCAACTCCTCTTGCTGTAATTGGTTCATTAAATTTATTCAAAAATAAATAACCACTTCGGCGATTTTCTGATTCTAACCAACTAAGACAACTATTTCTTAATTTTTTAGGAATGTACAGTCTACGAATTTTACCACCTTTTGAGTAAATGTCAAAATAACCGATTTCTACATGCTCTACTTTTAGCTTAATAAGTTCACTTACACGAGCCCCAGTTGCACCTAAAAACCAAACGACAAAATGCCATTTTAAAATACCATCTTTTTTCAAACTACGTTTAAGAAAAAGGTAATCAGCATGGCTAATGACATCTTCTAAAAACGGTTTTTGCTGTACTTTGACAAATTTTAATTTCAAATCATCATGACCAATAAAAGCCAGATATTTATTTACTCCTTGTAGTCGCAAATTGACAGTTTTAGGTTTAAAATTGTCTAATAAATATCCTTTGTATTCAAATAAATCTTCCATTTTGAGTTCGTAATTCTCCAAGAAAAATCGAACACCATAAAGGTACGAACGCACAGTATTTTCAGCTAAACCAGCTTTCTTCAAATGTAATTCAAAATCTTTCAACGTAAAACTCCTATCTTATGTTTGATAGAAATTCCACCGCACGTAAAACTATTATACTAAATTAGTGCGTCAATAATGGCGAAAGATTCTTCGATTTTATCAACGATTCTGGATTGTTCAGGAAGGGGTGGGAGGGGGATTAAATATTCTTTTATAGTTTTCGTTAATAATTCTTTTTGTTTTGTACTACCCGACGCTTTTTCTTCAATAACTGACTGAACAATAGGAGAGGAAAGAAAATTATAGATGAAATGGCAATTAATAAACCCCGATAAGACTCTTATAACTGTAACATGGCTATCTGCAACAGCCCAGCCATAAGGATTTTTATTTTCATGGTAAATAGCTAATCGTCCTAACGTACCTAGGCCTGTTGAATTCCACATTAAATCACCATCTCTTAGTAATCTTTCTTTCTGGTAACTATGAACTGTTTCGGGATCAATAAATCTTGCTAAGTCAATAGAAAAGCCAGACCATTGATTACATTTCTGAGCAATCACAGGGTATATAGGAATATTTGAATATTTTGGAGACTTCCCTCTTTGAATGTAGGAGGTTATATCGTTTAACTTCACCCATTCCCAACTTTCTGGTATTTCACAAAGTACTTCCTCATAATAAGAGTTATCATCT
>NZ_MWSM01000078.1 GCF_002087075.1 Streptococcus pseudopneumoniae ATCC BAA-960 = CCUG 49455 | reverse complement strand
AAAAAGGGAAGTAACAATTAAGCTACTTCCCTGGAGCGCAAAGGCTCAAAGTTTAAAAATATGAGGGTAAACCTCTAAGTAACCTAATTATAGAGTAAACTTTTATAAATGTCAATTTTTTAAGTACAATTCTTTTAATTTTTCGTCAATTCTATCTAAAGTTTCGTCACTAACCTTGATTTTTCCGCAAGGATCCAGTTCGTTTATGTAAATAATTCTGTCTTTACTAATCGTTTTTATCTGATCACATTTTGCGTAGGAAATTTTATTAAATCGTTGATAATGGTTAACAAGATCTTTTAATTTTCTATTAGTGTTTTCCACTTTTTCCATCCCTGCACCGTTGTCATAGATTTCTTTAGCTGATTCTGAATTGTAAGCATCTCCGTATTGAATCAAAAATTCCTGATATATTTCTTCTGCACTCCCTAAATCAAAAGGAGTAATTTCTGTAAGTGCATAGTGAATGATCGAAAAATAATCAAAACCAATTTTGTCAAGAATAGGTAATAAGAATCTTTTGGATTTTTGCTGTATAACTTCGTCAATCATAACAGAAAACTTTTTTTCTTTTGAACTAATTGGAAGTACCGTCAGATTCCTTGATTTTGGAGAATCATTTTTATTTAGGACAACAGCCCAGTGTCTATTTGATAATTCAGAGCCAATATTGATTCCAAAATCTACAAAGATTAAAGAACCACGTTTCAGAACATTGTAACTCTTGCTAGTGTTTTGTGTTTCTGACAAGAATAGATTAGATTCTTTTTCTAGCCAATTAGGCAAAAATCGGAATTTATTATTATTTTTAAATGTTGAATGAACTTTCTCAAAGTTTTTTGAAGCCTTTAAAATCTGTTTATTTTGTATTGTCATTTATTCCCCTCTATACACCCCGA
>NZ_MWSM01000077.1 GCF_002087075.1 Streptococcus pseudopneumoniae ATCC BAA-960 = CCUG 49455 | reverse complement strand
AAAATGAAAGGAAATAAGGAATGAATTACGAAGTAGCAATCAATCCCTACTTGAAAGGTGGGGAAAATGTAACAGTTGTCGCAATCAAGATGGAAAACAAGGGGCGCTATTCTTATGAGCAGTGCGAATTGCCAGGTGACCATACACAGGATAGTGAGGACGCCCTTATCCAAGCGGTTTTGGAATTGGTTCGCACCGAACTTGACCCGACTAGTGCCATTGTCAAAAACCAAGAACAATTGGCTAAAACGACGGAAGCGCTGGAGAGAGCCAACCAGCTCATGGATGGCATGCAGAAGGTCAATCTCCAGAATGCTCAGGATATTGAGGATATCTTAGCGCGATTGGAAGAGCTGGAAGCTCAAGGAGAGTCTGACCAGGAGGAGACCGACGAGGACACCCCTCAGGTTACGGACACAGAAAACCAAGCTGAAGAAGCACAACCAACCCCAGCGGTAGAAGATAAGAAAGAAAGCGAGAAAGAAGATGACATTTCTGAAACGACAAACCAAGAGAGCCCTAGTGAAGACAATGGAGGTAGCAGCAATGAGTAAGATTACACTAGACCAAGCCAAAATCGACATGTACATCAACCTACTGGAACGTGGAGCAGTTGACTTTTCATGGGTACATAAACGCTGGAAAGACCGTGTGCGCAAGGAATTGAAGCGACGTGGTTTGAGCCATCTGGCAAACTAGCGAGGTGTTTATGACAGAGATTGAGCACTTATTGATTCGGTTTCTCTTTTCTCTGATTCCTGTGGTTGTCTTGTACTTTTCCATGAAGGACAGGGCAACCAAGCAGGAAAATCGCATGACAGCCATAGAAAAAGACATTGAGAACTTACGCGAATTTCGAATGTCGGCTAACAAAAGATTGGATAACCATGACGAACAAAATAAGGCTATTCTGGTGCTGGCTGAACAGGTCAAATCGCTAGGTGAAGATGTGAGAGAACTGAAAACCTTGATACAAAGTAAACAGTAAAGAAAGAGGTGCAGAATGGTCTGTAATCTCAATATGACCAATTTGCGGCAAATTGACGGTGGGCACCTGATTAAGCAAGGGGACTTGGCTTCCACCTTTGGTTTTGCCCTCTTAGACGAAGATTACCAAGTCATCTCCTCTCTGGAAGGGAAGGAGGCACTGATCAGTCTGACCAAGGAGGGCTACCAGTGGAAGAAGCAGGTAACCGTTACCGGTCAAGGTGTGAGTTTTCATCTGGACGCTATCTTGCCCATTGGGAGTTATCGCTTGGAAATCACGGCTGGAGGCTATGTTTTCCCCAGTGATAAATCTGTCCATATCAAGATAGTGGCCTCAGATAAAGAATTGGTCACAGAGGAAGTCCATGCTTTAAAAGAGCTGGATATCGCAGAAGAAGTAAAAAAACAGCTTGCAGGTAGAACTGTAGGCGAGAGCCTAGTAGGTCAGGAATTGCCAGACCTACTCTTTTATTACAATTTAGGAAAGGTGTAACACAAAATGGATACTACAAAATTAACAGCATTTGCGCAGGCAGTGGGGGAAGATAACAAAAAGGTAAACGAAGAGCTGAAAACGAAAGTCAGCACGTCTGACATGAACCAAGCAATTACCCGTGCTAAATCCGAGGTTAAGGCTGAAATCTTGGGTGAGGGGACGCCTGAAAATCTTGACACACTGAAAGAAATCGCGGAAAAAATCACAAGTATGGGACAAGATGAAAATAGCGCACTTCTTGGCAAAGTAACTGAAGTCAGCGGACGTGTAGACCAGATTGCCAACCTTGACTTGGTCGCAACCTATAACGCAGCGAAAGCGTGAGTGCTATGAGTAACCTTGAAAATCTAGCAAGAGCAATCGGTGAGGATGTCAAGGCTATCAAAGAAGACTCAGAGCTAAAGGATAGGGAGGTTAAGAAAAGACTGGACACCCTTGAGAGTAGACCGAAAGTCCATCCAGAAACCCTCGTTACAAAAGCGGAGCTGGAAGAGAAAGGCTACTTGACCTCCCACCAAGACTTGTCTACTTATGCCCAAAAATGGGAGTTGTACAATGATATCCCCATCAAGGCTAGGATTTCCGCCTTAGAAAATCGTCCATCATTCGATACGCTGACACCGACTCAACGGGATAGCTTAAAAGGGGATAATGGGCATAGTTTGAATGCCAGCGTTCGTATTGAGGGTTCTTATAAGAATGGCTCTACTAGCCGATTGAATTTGTTTGCGGATGTATTCTACGATGGCGAAGCAGTCACGAGCGGCTATACTCTTGATTATTACTATCGTGGTTTTGGCTATACAAACTGGCGTTCTTTGAGAAATCAGACCCCTGATTCAGCAGGAAAATTTGGCACATGGAGTGCTTCTCAGCGTTCTGGTGGTTGGTTTGAAGTTCGCATTGAAGTGAATTACAGAGGATTGAGAGCCTCTGCTTTTACCCATTTGGATAATGTCAACGATGGTGAACAAGGGCGAAGTGGAGTTCCAGGTCAGAACATTGTCAATCAGAACGGTTCGCAGGCACTCAACTATTGGGCCGGTACGCAAGAGCAGTACGATGCTATTACTACCAAAGACCCTCACACGATTTACGATATTTTTAAGTAGGTGAAGCTATGAGAGATAGAGTAAGAATCATGTTAGGAAGTAGAGAGATTGTCAAGCGCTATATTGGCGATAGGTTGGTGTGGTCGAGTGGACCGTCATTATTATTGGAAGTGTTAAACACAAGAATGTGGCAGTACTGGGGTGGGTACAATATTGATATTAAAGGTAATGATATTAAGGTTGCTGCTATACGATATGTACAACTCAATAATAGCAGATTAATAAGAATTCAGGCTGATATGTATAACCGAGGAGTCATATATCTAACTGGTACAAACTTAAGGGAGTATATAGGTACCGTTAATGTTAAGTTTTATAGAGAATAGAAAGGAAACAACACATGACACAATTTAATGAATTTATTATCGCTTTTGCGACAGGCTTTTTAGCAGTAGCAGTAGGCAGTATCGTGAAAATGGTGAAAGACTATCTTTTGCGAAAAGGCGGAGAGAAAGCGGTGATTATCGCTGAAATCCTAGCCAAGAACGCAGTTCATGCCGTGGAGCAGGTGGCTGCCGAGACAGGTTATAAAGGTGATGAAAAGCTAGAGCAAGCTCGTGATAAAGTTAGAGCTGAGCTGACCAAATATAAGATCAGCATGACCGATAAGGACTTGGATACCTTTGTGGAGTCCGCAGTGAAGCAGATGAACGACGCTTGGAGGGAGTAGAGATGGATATCGATACAAGCAGACTACGTACAGGCTTGCCACAAGTAGGCTATGCGCCATATCGACAAGTGCACGCTCACTCTACGGGGAACCGTAATTCTACCGCTCAAAATGAGGCAGACTACCACTACAGAAAGAACCCTGAGCTTGGTTTCTTCTCTCATGTGGTTGGTAACGGTCGTGTCCTGCAGGTCGGTCCTGTAAACAATGGTGCCTGGGACGTTGGGGGCGATTGGAATGCGGAAAGCTATGCGGCAGTTGAATTGATTGAAAGCCATTCAACTAAAGAAGAGTTCATGACAGACTACCGTCTCTATATCGAACTCTTACGCAATCTAGCAGATGAAGCAGGTTTGCCGAAAACGCTTGATACAAGCAGTTTGGAAGGTATCAAAACACATGAATACTGTACCAATAACCAACCAGACAACCATTCAGACCACGTTGACCCGTATCCTTATCTTGCCAAATGGGGCATTAGCCGTGAACAGTTCAAGCAGGATATTGAAAGTGGATTGACAATTGAAGTAGGTTGGAAGAAGAACGATACAGGCTATTGGTATGTACACTCAGACGGCTCTTATCCAAAAGACAAGTTTGAGAAGGTCAACGGCACTTGGTATTACTTCGACGGCTCAGGCTACATGCTTGCAGACCGCTGGAAGAAGCACACAGACGGCAACTGGTACTGGTTTGATAACTCAGGCGAACTGGCGACAGGCTGGAAGAAAATCGCTGAGAAGTGGTATTATTTTGACACAGAGGGCGCTATGAAGACAGGATGGGTCAAGTACAAAGATACTTGGTATTACCTTGACGGTAAAGAAGGTGCTATGGTATCAAACGCCTTTATCCAGTCTGCGGACGGAACAGGCTGGTACTACCTCAAACCAGACGGAACAATGGCAGACAAGCCAGAGTTCACAGTAGAGCCAGACGGCTTGATTACGACTAAATA
>NZ_MWSM01000076.1 GCF_002087075.1 Streptococcus pseudopneumoniae ATCC BAA-960 = CCUG 49455 | reverse complement strand
AGATGATAACTCTTATTATGGGAAGATACCTATGAATTGGGTACAGACAACATTAAATTATATAGGAATAATTAGTACTGGTAACACGCCATCTAAAAATAGCCCTGAAAACTACGGTGGCGAAATACCATTCTATAAACCTGCTGATTTATTACAAGGAGAACTATACAATGCAACTGAATATTTATCGGTTCTAGGAAATACAAAATCCAGAAAAATAAAAGCAGGTTCTATTTTAATAAATGGTATTGGAAATATTGGAATTGCTGGGATTGTTCGTGTTGATGGAGCGTTCAATCAACAAATGCATGGCATAGAAGTATTTAATTTTGTCAACTCAAAATTTTTACTTTTAGCTATACAGTCTGATTTTATGCAAAAACAATTCAAGAACAATACATCATCTACCACTATTCCTATATTAAACAAAACTAGATTTTCTCAAACTATAATTAATTTTCCAGGTATACGTACACAAAAATTAATAATTACTAAAGCTGAGAAACTTTTTGAAAAAGTAAGTCAATTTTAGCGACAATTCTCTTTTGTTCTAAAACTGAAGGGATACCTATTATTTTAGATTTTAGATACGAATAATGTCGAGCATAGCCCCTGTTCCTAACAAATAATAGCGTATAGTCTAAGTGGTATTTTAAAAATTTTGCAGATAAGCAAATTGGAGACAGAATTTTTACTCCGTCTGCACCAACAACAAAAGGGAAGTCTATAATCTTAAGATTTCTTGTATGGTCACCAAATATTACAACGTCTGTTTTATAGTCTAGAATCTTAGAAAAATTATTAGAAAATCCTTCAACTAATATTTTAGATTGACTAACTACTGGGATCTTGCCCTCTTTTACAATTTCAGACTGTTTTATTTGATAAGGTTTAGCTGAAATAGTTGTTACAATTTTTTCTAAAGGAGCTAGCAACCAAGTTGATCTTCTTGGAAAATCTATTTCAATTTTAATGTTATTCAGATAATAAGAG
>NZ_MWSM01000075.1 GCF_002087075.1 Streptococcus pseudopneumoniae ATCC BAA-960 = CCUG 49455 | reverse complement strand
GCTTATCGTCAACTGGAAGAAGCTGAACTTGTTGGATGTTGGGCGCATGTGAGAAGGAAGTTTTTTGAATCCACCCCCAAGCAAGCAGATAACTCATCCTTAGGAGCTAAAGGTTTAGCTTATTGTGACCAGTTATTTGCCTTGGAAAGAGACTGGGAAGTTTTGCCAGCTGATGAACGACTACAGAAACGTCAAGAAGAGCTCCAACCCCTAATGGAAGACTTCTTTGCTTGGTGTCGGCGTCAGTCAGTTTTACCTGGTTCAAAACTAGGAAGGGCAATTGAATACAGTCTCAAGTATGAAGAAACCTTTAAGGCCATTTTGAAAGACGGGCATCTGGTCCTTTCCAATAATCTAGCTGAACGCGCCATTAAATCATTGGTTATGGGACGTAAAAATTGGTTGTTTTCTCAAAGTTTTGAAGGAGCTAAAGCAACAGCTATTATTATGAGTTTGTTGGAAACAGCTAAACGTCATCAACTAAATAGTGAAAAATATCTATCCTATCTTCTAGAATGTCTTCCAAACGAGGAAACTCTCGTAAACAAAGAGGTTTTAGAGGCTTATTTACCATGGAATAAAGTTGTACAAGAAAAGTGCAAATAAGAAATC
>NZ_MWSM01000074.1 GCF_002087075.1 Streptococcus pseudopneumoniae ATCC BAA-960 = CCUG 49455 | reverse complement strand
ATCGGGATTTGCTTTTAAGAGATGAATTTTTGGTGTGAATGCTTGACATTATTTTGATTGACCATGGCATAGGCCAGGGTTGTGTCAATCTTGCTATGACCTAGCAGTTTTTGGACTTGCTCGATAGGCATACCTTTATCAATTGCCTTAGTCGCTAAAGTTCTTCTGAACTTATGTGGGTGAACCTTTTGTATACCGAGTTTGTCTCCTAACTTTCTTAAGCGAATCTCTACACCAGCAATTCCAAGCCTCTGGACTTTTCCAACTAACGTTACAAAAAGAGCAGGGTGACTATCTTTTCTGTCGTTAAGATAGTTTCTTAAATGAATTTTCGTACGAGCGTCAAAATATACTGGTCTCTCCTTCTTTCCTTTACCAAAGACAACACACTCTCTGTTTTCAAAATCAATATCTGAACGATTCAACTGTACAAGCTCCCCTACACGCATACCTGTCGATGCTAGTAGGTCTATTATTGCCAAATCTCTCAAATTTTCACAGTTATCGCGCATAATTTCCAAATGTTCATCTGTATAAGTTTCCTTCACATTTTGCTCAGTCTTAATTTTCTTTATCCGTCGAATGGGATTTTTAATGATATATTCCTCTTGCTCAAGCCAAGCAAAAAAAGAAGACAATATACGCCTAATATTGTCTAAATTTGCCTTACTACAATCCTTTTCAGACTGGTAATTTGCTAAATAACTCCTTAAATCATCTGTTGTGAGTTGTGTCACAGACTCCTTAATACCATTAAACAAGTTTTCAATCGTCCTCTGGTAATAACGAATTGTTTTTGAGCTACAGCCCTCTACCTGTTTGGCGGTAATAAAGAGTTTCAACAGGTTATTATTCGAATACTTCTGCTGCTTTTTTCCGTCTACTAGATGATGTTCTAAACTCTCTCTCAATGCTAGTAATTGTTCATTATTTAAAAGAGGTAACATTTCTTGCATGATAATTGTAACTTTTGATTCCATAATTTCTCACTTTCTTATTCATCAATAAAAAGAGACAATATCAGTTTCTGCATTACAGAATTCTAATATTGTCTGTTCATTTATTTTCTTGTGCTCATTCAAATCCAGCATACTAGGTTACTTTTTGACCTTTTCCCTAACAGAATGTTCAGAAACCCATTTGGAGTAGCTTGTCATTTTTTCATCAGTTAAAGATTCTACTGCGATGGTCACACACATTTTTACTGCTTCTTCTACCGTTACAGAAAAATGATAGCTATTTAATTGTAAAAATTTGACCAAAACGAAGAAAGCAGTTCTTTTATTAGCATTAGCAAAAACATGCTTCTTTATCAATTGGACAAATAGTATCGTTGCTTTATCAAAAATTGTTGGATAAAGAGGCTTCCCAAAGACAAATTGTTCTGGTAAGTTCACAATCATATTTAAGGCAGAAGGACTAACTGTTTGAATTTTCTCATTTGGAGAATACCGTTGAATTGCTAAAGCATTTATTTTTTCAATTTGCTTTTCTGTTAGATAGATTGTCATTTTTCCACCAAAGCTTTGAAAACATCGTCGTATTCGTCAAATATTTTATCTAAATTTAAGTCAAAGGCATCATCAGATACATAAGAAACCTGCTGATCCAATTCTTCAGGAGTAAAGATAATCTCACCACTTGGTAACAATTTAGCTTCGTATTTTACACCACTTGGAATATTAAATTCACTTGGAATCGTAATGGTGATTGAATTTCCTTGTTTTCTTGTTTTTACTACCATCTGATTTCCTCCTTTGTTGTATTATAACAAATCATTACCGTAATTACAATGGCAGAATATCAGCTAAAATACTCCTGCATCAGAGATTTCTTCAAAGTTTCAAGCTCTTCCAGAGATTTTTGGATTGCCAATTGTGATTTGTCGACCTGGGC
>NZ_MWSM01000073.1:221-9539 GCF_002087075.1 Streptococcus pseudopneumoniae ATCC BAA-960 = CCUG 49455 | reverse complement strand
TTCACGGGTGGTTATGACTAATAAAATTTTACAAAATGACATTTATATATTGCATTAAGTTAGATATATGATATAATGTTGTTAAAAAGAGGCGCAACTTTTTAAAATTAATGAGAATCAAAGAGAAAACCAAGAATATTAATGGAGGAATAAAAAATGGAAGTTATAAATGTAAGTAAGCATTATGGTCATTCAATCATTCTCAAAGATATAAATTTCGCACTTAATAAGGGTGAAATTGTTGGTCTAGTAGGGAGAAATGGAGTTGGTAAGAGTACGTTGATGAAAATTCTTGGTCAGAATAATCAACCGACTTCAGGTAATATTATAAGCAGTGATAATGTTGGGTATTTAATTGAAGAACCAAAATTATTTTTATCTAAAACAGGTTTAGAGAATTTAAAATATTTGTCAAATTTATATGGTGTTGACTACAATCAAGAAAGATTTGGAAGTTTGATCCAAGAGTTAGATTTGACTCAGTCTATCAATAAAAAAGTAAAGACTTATTCTCTGGGGACAAAACAAAAATTAGCTTTGCTTCTAACTCTCGTTACGGAACCTGATATATTGATTTTAGATGAACCGACTAATGGTTTAGATATTGAATCGTCACAAATAGTTTTAGCGGTTCTAAAAAAATTAGCTTTAAATGAAAACGTGGGAATTTTAATATCGAGTCATAAATTAGAAGACATTGAAGAAATTTGTGAAAGGGTTCTTTTCTTGGAGAACGGGCTTTTGACATTTTAAAAAGTAGAAAAAGATAGTCATAATTGCTTATTTGAGATAGCTTTTTCATCAGCTACAGATAGAGACATTTTCATTACCAAACAAGAATTTGGGGATATTGTTCAGGAAGAGGGACTGAGAATTACGATGTCTGGTAATATTCAAAGTAGTGAGCTTTTTAAATTTTTTAACGAAAACTCTATTAAAGTAGTTGATTTTGAAACTAAAAAAGAGACGCTTAAAGATATTTATCTAAATCGTTCAAAATAAAGGAAGGTTATCATCATGAAATTAAATAAATTGAATTTTCTTAAGGGAAATATAAGAAATTTATATTCATCAGGCGTAATATATCTCGGTTTGCTTATCTCGTTTATACCGCCAATATTGGCTACATTCTTTATTCTAAAGACTCAAGGGACATCGCTAGGTATTAAGCATATTTCAAACTTTTATGCTATGCCCAGTATGTTAATGGCTGTTATACATGCTAATTGAGTCATTAGTAGAGATTTTTCCCACAATACGGTAAGTTTGTTTTATAATCAACAGAAAAATCGGATGATTTACGTCTTATCTAATTTTCTATATGCCATCTGAGTTTCCATTATTTATGCTTTGAATGGCATTGTGCTACTAGTCATCGTAAGTAAATTGGGTGTTCCAGGTGCTTTAGGATTAGATTTTATAGTAGCTATTGTAGTCAATACAATTTTGTTAGTCCTATTTTATTTTCTATTATCTTACATTTTCTATTTATACAAATTGAAAAGTGGCTTGGTATTTTAGTAGCTTTACTACTCTTTATCCCTAATATATTAAATACGATGATGATGAATACTAGTAATGATTTGTTTATCAAAGCAATTGAACTTCTTCCTTTTTATTCTTTACCTGTATTTGTGGCTTCAAATACGATGTCTATTAGTCAGTATCTTGTGGTAATCACTACAATCATTTTATTGTACTTTTTCACTCTCAAGAAAAGCAAGAAGTATTCATTTTAGTTTCATTTAGTATTATTTTGCAAACTTAAAATCTAGTAAAAAAATCAGTCATCTTGGTATGCTCCTGCTTTCACTATTCAACACGTTTTTGACTTATACTAGGCTCATTTCCAAAAGCATTATATAATAGTGATATGAAACCAACTAAACTAAACAAGAAATATAAGCAATAAAAACTCGTTTAAAAGATCCTACTAAAGCTAATACTAAATAAAAATAAAAGAGTAAACTAGGAAGTTTATTTCAAACAACCTAAAATACTGATTTTCGGCTGAAGATAATACTGGAGTGCAAATTAATGGGGTTATAATAAATAGCTGACAGCTTGTGTTAGTTTGGAATTTTTTAAGAGTAGATGAGTATTAAAATTATAAGGAGGACGAAGGTGGTTAAAAATTTAAAATTAAAATTAGCTCGGGTAGAGCTTGATTTAACTCAAGGTCAACTAGCAGATGCTGTCGGGGTGACGCGCCAGACTATTGGTTTGATAGAGGCGGGGAAATACAATCCCAGTCTCTCGCTCTGCCAGTCCATTTGCAGATGTTTAGGGAAAACCCTAGACCAACTATTTTGGGAGGAAGAAGATGAAAAATAGATTTTATTATTATCAATTACTAGACGAAAGAGAAGAACAACTGTTCAATAAAGCGGGCTCTGAAAGTTTCTATATCTGCATTGCTTTGTCGCTCCTATCTTATATCATTTCAGTATTAGCACCAAGCCTTTTTAATTCTAATATGCTGCTAATCGTTATCATCATAGGGACATTTTACTTTTTCAATCGCGCCCGTTATCTGGGAGTGACCTACTATAGTCGTTTTCATTTTACGATTTTGGGTTGTTTTTTCCTAACCTTGGCTATTACGGCTCTTTTGATGTTGCAGAATTATCAATTCAACATAGAAATTTATCAGCACAATCCTTTGAATTTTAAATACCTGTCTGCTTGGGTCATTACTTATGTCATTTACCTTCCGTGGGTCTTTATTGGCAATCTTGGTCTGAAGAGCTATGGCGAATGGGCTCAGAAAAAATTTGAACAAGACATGGATGAACTGGAGAGTGGTGAATAGCTTGTTACTCTTTTCTCAATCCAGCTAAAATGTGATATAATAGTACTAATTTATTGGAATACATGAAAGTTCTTGAAAATTTTCATGTATTTCTAGCTAAGGAAGTAGGAAAAGTATGTATCCAGATAATAGTTTGACATTGCACACGGACTTGTACCAGATCAACATGATGCAGGTTTACTTTGACCAAGGAATTCACAATAAAAAGGCGGTCTTTGAGGTGTATTTCCGCCAGCAGCCTTTTAAGAATGGCTATGCAGTTTTTGCAGGTTTGGAAAGAATTGTGAATTATCTTGAAGACTTGCGTTTTTCAGATAGTGATATTGCCTATTTGGAGTCGCTTGGTTATCATGGGGCATTCTTGGACTATCTCCGCAATTTCAAGTTGGAGTTGACCGTTCGTTCTGCCCAAGAAGGGGACTTGGTTTTTGCTAATGAACCGATTGTGCAGGTGGAAGGTCCTCTAGCCCAATGTCAATTGGTCGAAACGGCCCTTTTGAATATTGTCAACTACCAGACCTTGGTGGCGACGAAGGCAGCTCGTATTCGTTCGGTTATCGAAGATGAACCCTTGATGGAGTTTGGGACACGTCGGGCTCAAGAGATGGATGCGGCTATCTGGGGAACACGCGCAGCGGTGATTGGTGGTGCCAATGGAACTAGCAATGTGCGTGCTGGTAAACTCTTTGACATTCCTGTTTTGGGGACCCATGCACATTCCTTGGTGCAGGTTTATGGCAATGATTATGAGGCTTTCAAGGCTTATGCTGCAACCCACAAAAATTGTGTCTTTCTTGTGGATACCTATGACACCCTTCGTATTGGGGTACCCGCTGCCATTCAGGTGGCGCGTGAGCTGGGCGACCAGATTAACTTTATGGGTGTGCGGATTGACTCTGGGGATATTGCCTATATTTCTAAGAAAGTCCGTCAGCAACTGGACGAGGCTGGATTTACAGAGGCTAAGATTTATGCTTCTAATGATTTGGACGAAAATACTATCCTCAACCTCAAGATGCAAAAGGCCAAGATTGATGTCTGGGGCGTGGGTACCAAGCTGATCACAGCCTATGATCAGCCAGCTCTTGGGGCAGTTTACAAGATTGTGGCAATCGAAGATGAAAATGGTCAGATGCGCAATACCATCAAGCTGTCTAATAATGCGGAAAAAGTGTCTACGCCAGGTAAGAAGCAGGTGTGGCGCATTACCAGTCGTGAAAAAGGCAAGTCAGAAGGCGACTACATAACCTATGATGGTGTTGATGTTGCCAGCATGACTGAAATCAAGATGTTCCATCCGACTTATACCTACATCAAGAAGACCGTTCGTAATTTTGATGCTGTTCCTCTCTTGGTGGATATCTTCAAAGACGGGAAATTGATTTACAACCTGCCTAGCTTAACTGAGATTCAGGCTTATGCTCGTAAGGAATTTGACAAGCTTTGGGATGAGTACAAGCGTGTGCTCAATCCGCAGCATTATCCAGTGGATTTGGCGCGTGATGTATGGCAAGACAAGATGGACTTGATAGACAAAATGCGTAAGGAAGCCCTTGGTGAAGGAGAAGAAGAATGAGTTTGCAAGAAACGATTATCCAAGAACTGGGCGTGAAACCAGTGATTGATGTCCAAGAAGAAATCCGTCGTTCCATTGATTTCTTAAAGAGATACCTGAAAAAACATCCCTTCCTTAAAACCTTTGTGCTAGGGATTTCTGGAGGGCAGGACTCAACCTTGGCAGGGCGCTTGGCCCAATTAGCTATGGAAGAACTGCGAGCAGAAACGGGAGACGACAGCTATAAATTTATCGCTGTCCGCCTGCCTTATGGAGTGCAAGCTGATGAAGCAGATGCTCAAAAAGCCTTAGCATTCATCCAACCAGATGTCAGTTTAGTCGTCAATATCAAGGAATCAGCTGACGCCATGACGGCAGCAGTTGAAGCGACAGGTAGTCCTGTTTCAGACTTTAATAAGGGCAATATCAAGGCACGTTGCCGTATGATTGCTCAGTATGCCCTTGCTGGTTCCCATAGCGGAGCGGTCATTGGAACAGACCACGCCGCGGAAAATATCACAGGTTTCTTTACCAAGTTTGGTGACGGTGGTGCAGATATTCTCCCTCTTTATCGCCTCAATAAACGCCAAGGAAAACAACTCTTGAAGGAACTTGGTGCAGACCCAGCCCTTTATGAAAAAATCCCAACAGCAGACCTAGAAGAAGATAAACCCGGTCTAGCTGACGAAGTAGCCCTCGGAGTCACTTACGAAGAGATTGACGACTACCTAGAAGGCAAAACAATCAGCCCAGAAGCCCAAGCAAGAATCGAAAACTGGTGGCACAAAGGCCAACATAAACGCCACCTACCCATCACCGTATTTGATGACTTTTGGGAGTAAAAACCTCCAGTGGAGGTTTTTACCCCGAGCATGGAAACAGGTAAGCGAGGAAGGTCCGGGGGACCTTTTTAGCTTCTTGCCCTGAAATTAAAAAGCAAGAAAAACCTCCAGTGGAGGTTTTCAGCCTCTCATCTTGAAATAAGAAAGTGAGAGAAGGTCCGGGGGATCTTGAACCCCGAGTTTAGAAATAAGAAAATGAGGCAGATTCGGTAACTCGAAGAGTTCGATTTCATCGTCTTACCCCTGCAACGATGACTAGGTTTGAAAAAGCTTGCTAGAGCGCATTTCAAACCAGGCAGCGACTGCGTCAAGAAATTAGAAGACAAACTCGTTTTCTAGCTGTTACTGAGTTGAGCCTTTTTACTACGAGCATAGAAATAAGGAAGTGAGGTAGCATCATGAAAGCTATCGGTACGCAAATATTACAGACAGAACGTTTGATTTTAAGAAGATTTGTGGAGAGTGATTCAGAAGCTATGTTTCAAAATTGGGCTTCATCCGCTGAGAATCTGACCTATGTTACCTGGGATCCCCATCCTGATGTCGTGGTGACTCGAAATTCGATTCGTAACTGGGTTGCTTCCTATACTAATCCCAACTATTACAAATGGGCTATTTGTCTCAAAGAAAACCCAGAGCAAGTGATAGGAGATATCAGCATCGTTGCAATAGATGAGAACAATTCTTCTTGTGAAATTGGCTATATTTTAGGAAAAAACTATTGGGGTCGTGGTCTTATGACAGAGGCCTTAAAAGCTGTCTTGGACTTTTGTTTTACTCAAGTAGGATTTCAAAAAGTCAAAGCTCGATATGCCAGTCTCAACCCAGCTTCAGGTCGTGTCATGGAGAAGGCTGGAATGTCCTATCTACAAACGATTGTTAATGGTGTGGAGAGAAAAGGCTATCTTGCGGATCTTATTTATTATCAGATAAGTAGGGAAGAATGTTGAATTCTATTTTCTGTTTCTATCGAAGTCAACTATTTATTGTAAATATAATAAATGGCATTCTAAGTTTATTTGCAACTTTAAAATAGCATATTGATTAGTACAAGACAGATGTTCTAGTTCCTTCTTTAATCTGGTTTAGTATTAGTTAAAAAATCGCTTTAAGCTTGTAACTAAGAGGGAGCTAATCGACTAGATTCTCCAGCCGAACAGGTGGTAATGTGCTTTTTATAGTGTAATCCTAGCTGTTGTTAAATTTAAAATAGAATCCTCTATCGAGTTAGGGAATTAAATTCCACCAATTTTATTTATGTTTTTCTATCAAAATATCTAACATTAAAATAGTCTCATTCTGATGCGCAAACTATTCTATTTATACTGCATAGTTGTATAAGGAATGATGAAAGATGAGTGAAAGTTATCAAGTTGGAATGTTTGTATCTAAATATATTAGCATGTATTTAGATAAGATGTCTGCAATCCTTTATATATGAGATTGATTACGATATAGTTAAAGTGTTAGTTCAATAATTAATATATCATTTTAAGTTTATTTGATGTATGAAACATATTGTTTAACATTTGCCAGAAAATATGCTATACTAAGTAGTAACTTTTAGAAGGAGGATGTAATGGCAAAATCTAATACCAATAAGCGCTATGCATTACGTAAACTCGAAAAGATTTTTGGTTCTGTGATAGTCGGGCTAACTTTATTTTTAGGAGGAATCCTGAATACAAGTTTTGTTCATGCTGATGGAACAAGAGTGACATTTATTAAAGACGATACCCGCCGTAAAGGAGAGGAACCGGAGACTGATGTTGATGAAGTAGGAAATATTATTGTTAAAGTTCCAGCTAAAGATAGCGTTGAAACAAAAGTAATTCCAATAGAAGAAGAATACGAAGCCGATCCTATGTTAGAAAAAGGGAAAAAAGTAGATGATTCAAATCGTCAAGGTAAACTAGGTGTCAGAACTATTACTACTACTTACAGAATTGAAAATGGTAAAGCAGTAGAGGATACTTCTACAGAAAAAGTAACAACGCCGATGGAAAAGAAAATTATAAAAGTCGAAACTAAACCTACTGTTCGTGTTGAAGAGATTGAATCAGAGGAAGTTAAGTTCGAAAAAGATTTAGAACATCAAAAAGGAAGCAACCCTAAGACTATACCTGGAGAAAAAGGAGATAAAGAATGAATAGAAAAGACATGAAAAAACAATATTCTCTTAGGAAAATTGGAAAGTATGTAGGTTCTGTTGTTATTGGATTATCGTTTGCAGCGGTTATGAATAGCACCAGCACCGAAGTCCAAGCAGCACAACAACCTCCATCAGCAGAATCGGTTGAATTTACTGATGAAGTAAACGATGAAGGAATTACTACAGTCGTAACCGATAACAAAACAGCTGAAGATATACCTTTTGAAACAAAATATATAGCTGACGACGCTATGGAATTAAATACTAAAAAAGAAGTAACACCTGGAAAACCGGGATCAAAAGCATTTAAGAATAAAGTTTTCTATAATTTTAATACAGGAAAAACAAAAATTCTTGAAAGAACTCCCGAGAAGGTCATAATAACAGAACCCACAACACAGGTAATAAAAGTCGGAACTAAACCTACTGTCGTTACTGAAAAAATTGAGTCTTCTATTAAATATATAAAAGACCCTAATAGACCTATCGGAAGTGATGTTATAACTGAAAGTGAAGGGGAGGATGGTATTAAGAAAATTACCACTACCTATGTTTTAGATGAAAAAACTGGAAAAGTTACGGTTAAAGAAAACACAACTACTATTGAGAAAAAAGCGCAAGACATCGTCTATAAAGTCGGAGCTCAAGATAAAATTCAAGAAACTACGATTAATCATAAAACAATATATGAAAAAGATGATAATCTTGAAGTTAGAACACGAAAAGTAAAAACTCCAGGAGAAAATGGAAAAATAGTTACAACTACTTCATATAGTGTATCCCCTATTAATGGCACACCTACTCCTAATACACCAATAGAAAAAAGAACAGAACCCAAAACTGAAGTGATAACAATTGGAACTAAACCTACTGTTCGTGTTGAAGAGATTGAATCAGAGGAAGTTAAGTTCGAAAAAGATTTAGAACATCCAAGAGGAAGTAACCCTGAGACTATACCTGGAGAAAATGGAACTAAGGAAATTACTACAACATACAAATTAGATACAAATACCGGAGAAGTCTCAGAACTAGAAACAACCGAAAAAATACTAACTCAACCTACTCCTACTGTTGTAAAAGTCCCTGCTAAAGATAAGATTGAGCATAAAGATATTCCAATAGAAGCAGAATACGAGGCGGACCCCACGTTAGAAAAAGGGAAAAAAGTAGATGATCCAAATCGTCAAGGTAAACTAGGTATCAGAACTATTACTACTACTTACAGAATTGAAAATGGTAAAGCAGTAGAGGATACTTCTACAGAAAAAGTAACAACTCCTATGGAAAAGAAAATCATAAAAGTCGGAACTAAACCTACTGTTCGTGTTGGAGATATTGAATCAAAAGAAGTTAAGTTCGAAAAAGATTTAGAACATCCAAGAGGAAGTAACCCTGAAACTATACCTGGAGAAAATGGAACTAAGGAAATCACTACAACATACAAATTAGATACAAATACTGGAGAAGTCTCAGAACTAGAAACAACTGAAAAAATACTAACTCAGCCTACACCTACTGTTGTAAAAGTTCCAGCTAAAGATAAGGTAGAAAAACGCATCGCCGAAAAAAGTACAAATATCCGTTTTGAAAAAGATGAAACTAGAGACCGTAATGAAAATCCTGTTACAATTGACGGAGAGGATGGCTATGTAACCACGACGACGACCTACGATGTTGATTCAGAGACTGGTAAGGTTACCGAAAAGGTTACCGTAGAGAAAAAAGAAGCCACGGATACAGTTATTAAAGTTCCAGCTAAAAGTAAGGTTGAGCGTGAAGTTCTGCCTACAAGTGTTATCCGTTTTGAAAAAGATGAAACAAAAGACCGTAGTGAAAATCCTATTACAACTGACGGAGAGGATGGCTATGTAACCACGACAAGGACCTACGATGTTAATCCAGAGAATGGTCATGTTACCGAAAAGGTTACTGTAGACAGAAAAGAAGCCACGGATAC
>NZ_MWSM01000073.1:0-187 GCF_002087075.1 Streptococcus pseudopneumoniae ATCC BAA-960 = CCUG 49455 | reverse complement strand
GTTATCAAAGTTCCAGCTAAAAGTAAGGTTGAGCGTGAAGTTCTTCCCACAAGTGTTATACGTTATGAAAAAGATGAGAGTAGAGACCGAGGAGCTTCTATTGAGATGATTGATGGAGAGGATGGCTATGTAACTACGACAAGGACCTACGATGTTAATCCAGAGAATGGTAAGGTTAGCGAAACGG
>NZ_MWSM01000072.1 GCF_002087075.1 Streptococcus pseudopneumoniae ATCC BAA-960 = CCUG 49455 | reverse complement strand
TGCTCCGTTTCTGCAATACATATTCCCTGATGTTGTTACATACCAAGCATTGGGGCCAGGACTGTTCCAACTGTAACCCCAGTTCGCCCAAAATGCGGTATTTTCGCCATTGTAGCTTCCGCCTTCGCCGTTTCCCATGCCGACCGAGAATTGGTTGACACCAGAAATCCAGCGACCTCTTCCTTGAGCAAAACGACCAATTGTAAACCCTCCTATTTGACCCTGATAAGCTTCTAAGAAAATCGAGCGATTCACAACTGATTCAATCTTAGTCGCAAAGATACGTTTAGAAGTTAGTTCTCCAATAAAGGCGTCGTTGGCAATAAGTTTTCGAATAAAGGCATGATCAAACTTTACCTTATCAGCTGTGACCGCTTCGGCAGCTAAAACAGCTGTCGTTACTGAACCTGATTCAAAATTAGCTGTCTTCAACTTATCAACCATGGCAGACTTGATGACTGCTCTGTCAATCAGGGTCTCGCCTGTTATATGGGTTAATTTCCCAGAAAGACGATTATGACCATTGGCTCCTAGATTGATACCCGAAATCAAATCACCTGCACTGTTGATGTTTTGAACCAACCAGGAGCCAGCTAGTTGAGTCATTTTTGTTTGCGTGGCTTCAAGCTTCTTATTCGCATCTGCGACTGCATCTTCTGGATGTGGTTGCCATGTTCTAGGTTTATAACCTTTGTACAAGTCAACTTCTGTAATATACAAATCAGCTGTTCCTGATGATGAGCCATTGTTCTCAAAACGAATGTAAGCATTATCCATTTCTCCGGAATTAAAAGTTACTGAGACATCTTCGCATCTAGAGGTAGATAGTTTCTTGCTGCTAACAACTTTCCTAAAGATTGTGAATACATCGCTCTCGCCTGCTCTTCGTCCCAAAATATAAACATCATAGCTTGCTAGAGCACTGTTGTTAAATCCTCTAAAATTCAGTACATAGTCAGTATTTCGTTCAAGATTAAAACGCTGACTAGACAAAAAGTTTTTGTTTTTAGTTGCATTGCTTAAACGCATAAGGTCTTTCTGCCCGTTGTGATAAAAGCTATGCTTAACCAATCTTCCTAAATTTTGAGTTGAGACCCATTTATTCGTATCATTTTTAAAATCACTATTCTTAATGAGGTTAGGGCCGCTTACACTATATTTCCCAACCTCAACCTGAAACAGTTGATTGGTCATAGCCATGCGAGCAACCTTATCCGCAATTCCATTTTCAGTATTGCCCAAAATCCGCTCGTAAAGTTCACTGGTTTCCTTAACACGCTGGAAGTCAGTAGTCTCTACCTTACCTGCCAGTTGATGGGATAGGTTCGCAATGTTCCTGGTCATATCCTGCTTATAAGTTGTTATTTGGCTTGAAATATCCCTAAATGTCCCGTCGGCAGATTGACGATAGCTAGCTATTTGGCTAGTTATTTCTCTATTCGCACTCGTTTTAACTCCTTCAATTCTCCGATGAATCCCCTCCACGTCTTCTTGATAGCTTGATTTCCCTACATAATCTCTGGATATCTGCTCACGAACTGCTCTTGCTTGTCTCGCGCTCTCCTCACGAGTATAGCGCTGTAAGCTTTTCTGTCTTTGACCATCTTGAGCAACATAGGCCTGAACAGCCGACAAATCCGTTCGCAATTCCTGCGCTGTTCGCTCAAAGCTAGCCTTAGCTTGTGTGATGAGACCATTGGTGTCTTCAAGCGCTGGACTCCAGTCTGTCGCTAGGGTACCTTTTTCAAGTTTAATCCTACGAATGAAAATAGTTCCTCCGTATCCTAAATCTGAATTGAATAGGGTCATCTGTAGCTTGGATTCAGAGGGCGCATCCTCTTTAAAAAATACCGGACCTGTAAGCCTAAATCGCTGCCACTCCCTAGTCGCAGTGAACTCTTTTCGTCCCTCTATACCAAAGCCATTCGCCCCACCATGCGACATATGGAAAGGAAAAGAACCATCAACTTCATCGAGTTTACAATCAAACGAGAGAGTCCAAGTTGTCCCAATATCGGACTTTGAAAGATAGGGATCTAGATTATCAAACACAAAACCAAAACGAGACTGTTGAATTTTCTCGGAATCACGATAATAGTTCCGACCACCAACTTGCATATTTGAAAATTCTTCTCGCAATTTTCCAGCTTCAGTCACAACTAAGGTCTTATCTGCCTTGTCCTTGGTTGCGTTCAGGATTTCCTGGCGGATAGAGCCAGCCTGCACCTCAAATTCAGCCGTACTAAGCTTCTGATTTAGTTGACTCTGGGTATCTCTTTCTAACCTCCTCACAGACTGCCTAATATTCTCAGCAGTCACATTGAGGGAGCTGATATCCGCTTTGGTTCTGAGACCTTCAGTCAAACGCCTCACTCCAGCATCAAGCGCATCAGCGCGCTGATTAAAACGAGAGGTCATTGTTGAAATACGAGTAGAGCTCTCTTCTTGTATACGGTCTATCTGACTCGTCAGAGTCTCTGCTGTTTGCCTGACTTCTGATTTGTTAGCTTTCCCTTCCATTCTGTTCGTCAGTGCAGTTAGCCTGCCTTTAGTCGTCTCTTCATATCTTGCCTGAGAGCTTCTGACTCCAGCCAAGTCATTCTTTATCTGACCGAGAGCTTGAACTTGTTTGGAAATGTCAGTTTTAAGTTGCCTTTGCTTGGAGCTTATATCATTGGTAACTGTCTGCTTTAGAAGATTCAAATCACCCGACAAAGCCGTCTGAGCATTCCTAGTCTGCGATTTAAACGCTTCAAGTCTAGCAACAGAATCCAGCCCAATCCGCTTGGCTTCCTGAGCAAGAGAGCTACTTGCGCCAGCTTGTCTCAAAGCTTCCTCAGCCTTGCGCCTTGATTCTCGTAAAGGTTCATCATGAAAGCTATTGAAACGCTGATTGATAGTGTCAGACACTTCTTGCTTGACTTCTTCCGCCTTAGCCTTGGCAAGTTCGATGGCATCCGTGATAGCTTTCTCACGCTTAGTAAATTCAGCGTCAAAGGC
>NZ_MWSM01000071.1 GCF_002087075.1 Streptococcus pseudopneumoniae ATCC BAA-960 = CCUG 49455 | reverse complement strand
TCTCTATTTGATTTCCCTTCCTTTTTCCATCGTTCGATTAAGCGACGGCTATCGATTGTCAAATGTTTGGCTTTTGTAGTATAATGGTTTTGCATTTCTGTGCCTTTCTTGTGTTTGTGATTGAACAACAAGTATAACTCAGAGGTGTTTTCTTATGCCTAGAAGAGCTTTCATTTTAATGTGATAATCGGACAAGGAGACTACTATTTCTTCAAAAATATGTCAAAAATACTTGACACTTTATATTTAAAAGAATATAATATAGTCAAATATATACGACATAAATCAGAAAGGAGACCAGATGAATCGTGTGAAAGAATTTCGCAAGGAACTGGGCATTTCCCAGCTAGAACTAGCCAAGGATATCGGTGTCTCGAGACAGACCATCAATATGATTGAAAACGACAAGTACAATCCAACCTTGGAACTCTGTCTCAATCTCGCCCGCAGCCTCCAAACTGACCTCAACAGTCTCTTTTGGGAGGATAATTTTTAAAAAAGGAGCAAACTTATGAAAAAAGAAACCTTCACGGAAAAACTGATCAAACGCATTTATGGCATTTCAGGACCACTTGATGAACACAAACGACGCGAGGCTGATCGTATTGGCAATCAAGTCTTTATCATCCTCTTTTATCTGATGACATTTGGAAATCTCATCCCCTTTGTCCTCGCTTATAAATACCCACAAATTGTCGCTATCGGCTATCCTCTTGTGGTATTCGGCATTTCGATGATTTCTGCTCTCTATGTGCTCTCCCAAACCAAAAAAACAGGGATTACAGCTATTGATCCAGATATGCTGAGCGAGAAAGAAAGCAATCAACTACACTACCCTGGTATGAAAGCAGGTCTACTCTATGGATTAATGAGTTTTTTTTCAACCCCTCTTCTCCATATACTGCTAGGTGAGAGTCAGGACTATCTTCAGTCTCTTCTCACTTTTAAAAATATTTTTTCAAGTATTCTCCAATCTTTCTTCTTCGGAGTGATTATACAAATTATCATCTCCCGTCGCATTGCAAAAGCCAAGAAAAATCAGGATAATGATTAGGAGGAAACTCATGAAAAAAGAACAGAAACAGTTACGTTATCCTGGTCTGAAAGCAGGTTCGATTTATGGAACAGTGATATTTTTTATAATTCCACTCATTGATACCCTAACAAGTGAAAATCCAAATTTTATCAGTTCTCTTCTAAATACAAAACATATTTTTAAAACTATACTGGGAGCTTTCTTTTTCGGAGTGATGATACATATTGTCGACTCACTTCGTATTGCAAGAGCTAAAAAAGACCAGGATTAGGAGGTGCCTTATGAAATCACTAGTAACTTTACTTACCTATCATCTTTTGTTCAGTTCCCTGCTCATCTTCATCATCGTTTCAGGGAACTTGCCAATCAGCGAGATATTCCTCGGGCTAGTCTTTATTCCAGCACTTAACAAAGGGCTAACTTATCTAAAGATTGACTCCCAAAAAACACGCATACTCAACTTAGCACTGTACTTTATGATTCTATCTTTACCACAACTGATGCTCATCTCAAGCGGTTGGAAATATTATTTACTGCTGACTATCGCTAGCCTTTCTTCTATCACTTATCTTTATTATCTCTATCAATTCGTAAAAGAAAGTCAGTAAAACCACTCATCTAGGAGATTACTAACATGAAAAAAGAAGACTTCACCACTCGCCTACTTCGAAATCTCTTTCATATCCAAGGCCCTTTTGATGAATGCCGGCAAGAGATTATCTACAAGGCTTGCGCCCGTTCCATGATCCAAATCTTTTACTCTTCCTTCATTCTCTTCCTATTCTATATTTTGTTCGGAAGCTTTATAGAAATTGTTCGAAATGTTATACCCTACATCTATTTTGGACTCATTTTTTTCATTACTTTAAAAACTCAAAGAGTCGTCAAAGAACTCCAGCTGGAAAAAGATGACAAGTCAGAAATTATCCTCAAAACCTACAGCAAAGGCCAAATCAAATTCCGAAGCTGGATTGTGTTTATCGGTATTCAGATTGGCCTCTTTACCCTACTCATCTTTCATAAAGTCTTCGTTTAGCAGATGTCCTTTTCAGATTTTGGGAAGTTGCTCGTGCAATTCGATAAAAGTGTTCCTTTCCTAATGTATGGCCTGATTATCGGTAGCATTTTTGGAACCCTGACCTACGGATTTCTATCACTACAGGAGGAGAAAACTCCTAAAAATACCAAACAGAAGGAGAAAAGCAAGCAATGACTTCACTATACGATTTTTCAGTCTTGAACCAAGACAAGCAAGAAACTCCACTAGAGACCTATCGTGGTAAGGTTCTCTTGGTTGTCAACACTGCTACTGGATGTGGTTTAACGCCCCAGTACCAAGGACTTCAAGAACTCTATGAACGCTATCAAGATCAGGGCTTCGAAATATTGGATTTCCCTTGCAATCAGTTTATGGGACAAGCACCCGGCAGCGCAGAGGAAATCAACGCCTTCTGTAGCCTACATTTTCAAACCACCTTCCCACGTTTTGCCAAGATTAAGGTCAACGGCAAAGAAGCAGATCCCCTCTATGTTTGGTTGAAAGACCAGAAATCTGGCCCACTAGGAAAACGAATCGAATGGAATTTCGCTAAATTTCTCATCGGTCGTGATGGGCAGATCGTTGAACGCTTCTCTTCAAAAACAAACCCAAAACAAATTGAAGAGGCGATACAAAAATTACTATAATTCACAATCTCACTATGATTAGGTTTCTTTTAGCCTGATGAATAGTGAGATTTTTTGATTGGCTTTGACTTAAATAGAAAAACACCCCATGATATGAAACATGAAGTGTTGTAAAGTCTATGTTGTAGGTGCTTATTTCACATTTTCAATGTGACCAATGATGACAAATGCCATACCGAAGCTTCATATACACTAAACAAATGACTTTCTAATTATTTCAATTAGTTTTGGCTAGTAAATATCATTTCCAACAAACGCCCTCTCAATTCCTCGTCCTGACGATGCAAGATATTCATTAAGTCATGAGAATTTTTGGCATTGATGAATTGATTTAACAATCTATCTTTTAATTCATATGGAAGAGAAGCCGTCTTTAGTAGTCTAAAAACTTCGTCATTTAGGGATGTCCTTTTATTATCTTTCCATTCAAATCTAGCTGTATCATTCTTATTTGGCAATTCAATGATAGACACATTCGTTCCTTTAAAATGAATTCTATGTTTTCTATTGTTTGGAACGATACTAGAATCTCCATGTAATGTTAACTCTACCATCCCCATTTCCCAGTCGATTGATAATCTTGTTTTATATCTTTGACCATTTTGATCTTCAATCATTTCAAAAGAATGTTGTTTGCCTGGGAATACATACCAATCTACAACTTCAGGTAAATCAACACCCATACCTATCTCAGAACCAACCAAGGGAATGATGGCACCACTTTTTGCAAACACAGACATAGTCGAAATGTCTCTATAAACACTTAACTTCACACCACCTGTGTATTTTTTCTCTGAAAAGAAGTCATACCATTCACCTTCAGGGAACCATACATCCACTTTTGCAGATTGGAATGCCAAATCCATCTTTTCTACAATGGGAGCCACCATCAGTTCTGTTCCAAAAAAGTATTGATTTGGAACATTATAACTCTCATCATTCTCTGGGTAGAAATAATAGATTGGACTGATTAATGGGGCACCTTCCTCGTGTGTCTTTACATTCATAGTGTATAGATAGGGAATCATCTGATGTCTCAAACGAAGGTATTTCTTCATAATCTTAGATGTTGTTTCTGAAAAAAACCAAGGTTCTTTACTATTGAAGGGACTTCTAGAACTATGTAATCGAGTAATCGGACTAAAAACGCCAAACTGTAGCCATCTGGTTTGTAGCTCTTCGTCATAATCCCCCAGCATGTGCCCACCGATATCATGGCTCCACCAACTATAACCGATATTAGATGCTGTCGCTGTAAAATAAGGTTGAAATCTTAAGGAATTCCAACTAATAATGGTATCTCCTGAAAAACCAACAGGGTAGCGATGACTACCAGGACCTGCATATCTTGATAAAATCAAACCACCTTCTGCATTTTTACAACTATCCTGATAGTGATAATGGTTTAAAAGCCACAGTGGATCCAACATGCCTTGTGTCCCTTGTTGCCAGTCAATCCACCAAAAATCTACTCCCTGCTTTTCTAGCTCATAATGAACATCTTTAAAGTAGGCTTCTCTAAAAGAGGGATTAAAAAAATCAAAAATAGCAGGTTCCTCTAGTTCTACATTTAACCCCAATCGTTTTGCGACTTGAGGATAAGCTTCTTCATAAGCCCGTATACCATCAGCAGGATGGACATTTAAGGAGAGTTTTAACTTTCTATCATGAAGTTGTTGCAGTAACTGTTCTGGATTAGGTATTAAGTTTTTATTCCAACTATATCCTGTCCAGCCACTTCCAAAACGGGCTGGAATTTCAGTTATGTGCCAATCCATATCTAAAACACCGATAGATAATGGAATTTTCTCTGTTTCAAATCTGTCTATTAAATCCAAGTATTCATCCGACGTATAAGGCCAATACCTACTCCACCAATTGCCTAAAGCGTATCTTGGCAACAAGGGTGTTGAACCAGTCAAATGGTAAAAGTCTCTGATTGCTCCTCTATAATCATGCCCATAAGCAAAGAAATACAAGTCAATTTGATTTTCTCTCTCAATATAACCAGACTGTTCATCCCAAATAAATCCTTTAGAATCATCCAATAAGGCTATACCATTTCTGCTAATAATTCCATCTTCTAACGAGATTGCTCCATCTGCCTCATCCAGAGTCCGAGCTGTTCCTTTTAACGTTTCAATAGATTCACCAAAATACCAGCGACTACCATATACGGCAAAATTTCCTTTTAATTCTATAAATAAATTTTCGGCGTTAAATTCTCCTTTATTAAAGTGCAGATGAAAATAGTCCGTCATAATATCTAGTACGTTTGATGTCTCGATATAATCTAACGAAACTTGACCAAAATCTCTATTATAGATAAGTTGTGTCGTTCTATCCTCAAAACTTCCAGCTTGAGAGTATTCTAACCTTACTAACTTGTCTGTTAATACAGAGATTCGATAAAACTCTCCCTTAAAAATTTTCAATTTGTTGTCCTCCTTTTATGGTAGCATAAAAACAGAACGCACCATTTTTGATGCGTTTTTCATTATTCTGAATGCAATGTTCTATCTGTTATATCTATGACAAATAATAGTCAATTGAAAAAATGTAGTGGACAAAATATCTTTTAACAAACCAAGAGTTTATTAAAGAGTTATCACTTTTCAACTTTTCTAAGCTTATGCAGTTGTGAAACAAACTACTTTTAAACTATTAACTAAGATAGGATTGATAAATAATTTCAAACTCTTACTAGCAATCATACGATATTCAAGCTCGCGTGCTTTTTTCCTTCCTGCTTATTTCTTAGAACTGAAGAACCCGGATCGGTATATAAATTATCCGGATCAACATAGTCATAAGACTCATAACAGTTGCGCTTCATTAAGTCATCCCCAGAGCAAGAGCTTCATCTCGTAATTTTTCAACATCACTAACCGTAGGTCGCCATCCTTCAATCATATTTGTACTTAAAGCATACCAAACACTCTTAAAAACGGATCGGTTTTCAAAAGCTATTCCCATGATTGCCATCTTTTCTTTATCTATATCTAAGGACATATGCTACCTCCTTTAGATACATTATACCATGTTTCTCTGTAGCTTTTAAAAATTTTATTTTGTTTGTCATATCTAAGTTTTCAGCACGCTTATCCTATTTATCCGAGAATAATTAAATATCTATCTCATAAACTAGCAGTAGTTGTTAGTAATAGACCATATACCCAACAATTTGTTCTGCCATGAGTTTTTCATTTCACTAATTTCTTAAATGCTTCTAAATGACTTGTTAACACAAATGATTCAACATCAACAAGTACAATTTCTTTTTCTATCTTGAAGATATTTAAATAGTTCCAGATGTTATTTCTAAACAATTAGAAATAATCAAACAAATTAAATATTATTTCTAAATATTTGAAAATAATTACTGTTTGTATTATACTATCTTTGAGGTATCTATTATGAACTATATTAAAAGACCACATTATTTAGACTTTCTAAGAAGACATCGTGACCGACAAATCATCAAAGTTGTTAGTGGAGTTAGACGAGCTGGTAAATCTGTTCTCTTTCAACTCTATAAAGAAGAGTTACTAGCAACTGGGGTAGACGAGGATCAGATTATATCCATCAATTTCGAAGATTTGAGTTACTATGATCTGCGACATTTTCAAACATTATTCGCTTATATAAAAGAGCAGTTAGTTGGGGAGAAAACATACTATATCTTTTTAGATGAAATTCAACATGTTGAAAAATTTGAACTAGTTGCAGATAGCCTATTCATCCTACCAAATGTTGACCTCTATTTGACTGGATCAAACGCCTACTTTATGAGCAGCCAATTAGCAACAAACTTAACTGGTCGGTATGTTGAGATAGAGGTTCTTCCTTTGTCATTTGAAGAATATCTATCAGGTCAATCTCTCACAGAAAATCTGAATACAACAGAAATTTTTAACAATTATCTCTTTAGTGCTTTCCCTTACTTATTACAAACATCATCTTACGCTGAAAAAATTGACTATCTCAGAGGAATATATAACTCCATACTGTTAAATGATATTGTCACTAGATTGGGAAATCCAAATCCTACTATTATTGAGCGCATTGTCCGAACCCTTCTCAGTAGTACAGGTAGCTTAATATCAACAAATAAGATTCGTAATACCCTGGTCAGCCAAAACGTTTCAATCTCCCATAATACTTTGGAAAATTATTTGACGACTTTGACAGATAGTTTGCTTTTTTATTCCGTTCCACGTTTTGATGTAAAAGGCAGAGCATTATTACAACGCTTAGAAAAATACTATCCCGTTGATTTAGGTTTACGACATCTCTTATTGCCAGACCACAAAGAAGATATTGGTCATATTTTGGAAAATATTGTCTATTTGGAATTGAGACGTAGATATTCACAAGTATATGTTGGTAATTTAGATAAATATGACGTTGATTTTGTTGTTGTAACTGATCTTGGTCACTACGCTTATTATCAAGTCAGTGAAACAACACTTGCTCCAGAAACACTAGACAGAGAACTTAGACCACTAGAAGCCATTAAAGATCAATTCCCCAAATATCTATTAACAATGGATACGATTCAGCCAACAGCAAATTACAATGGTATTGAGAAGAAAAATATCATAGATTGGTTACTAGAAAAATAGATAAATATAAATCATTCAGCTGACTAGATTTGCAACAGTCTGTTATCAATGATTCTACCCAAATCCTAACAAGATATAAGGAATTTAGAACATATTATCTAATACAGACACTTGAAGGATAAAATGAAATCTTTAACTTCTGGAAGAACTATTATTACTCAAAATGATGAATCTCCATAGAATTAATGAAACTATAAATCAAACGGAACTATAATGAAAAAGAGACTAAGCAATCAGGATTTAAAATCCTAAAAACGCATACTATCAGGTGTTGAATGAACTGCACCCGCATAGCGGGTGGTTTTTTTGTCTCGCACCTAACGGAGCGAGACGAACTAATAGTCACATAATCATAAGGCTGATAGTATTCATTTCACTATCAGCCTTACAGGTTATTTAACGTTTCAGAAAAACTATAATGTCAAGATTAACTAAACAGTATCTAATTCCTTCAAATAATTTTCTATCTTCATCAACATTAAAGGATTGTTATAAATCTTACATAACTCTCTTGCTTCTATATAATAATTTTTGACTTGTTCTTTGTCTAGAAATTTGGCTCCAGCATTTCCTACAAGAATAAGTAGAGGAGCCAGTTGGTAGCTTGTCTGTCTTTGTTTACAGAGTTCAATCGTCTCAAGAGCTTCTTGGATGGCTTCGTTATATTTTTCCTTTGACACTAGGTAGTGAGCGTAGTTGTAACGAACTCTGATGTAGCCAAATAAAAACTCTTGATGCTCAAAATTTTTTGTCTGATATAACTCCATCAAATGAGAGTAGTTTGCCTCATATTCTTGTTCACGACCCTCTAAGGAATAGAAATTAGATAGAGTATTCAACGCCTTTAAATAAATCAGAGTATTTGAGGAGACTTTTAATAATATATTTTCCAATGAAGAAATTGCCTCACACTTACTGTCATATTGATAGAAGTCAATAATAGCTTTAATCCATTCAAGGTAAGTTCGGTCTTCTAGTGTTAGAAAAGTACTTCGTTCAATCTCTATTCTATAAATATATTCCAAATTGTCATAATTTCTGTCATCTAATAGTCGAGCAGATAATTGCTTGAAATTAGAGAGGTTAGATTTAATTTCAATTTGTTCATTAAAAAAATAATCTAATGGCACTTCGAGTCGTTGGGAGAGTTTGAACAAAAGGTCTGCGGAGGGAATGAAATGCCCTCTCTCAATTTTACTAATCTGGCTTTGTTCACAAATTCCTTCTGCAAGAGTTTGT
Organism: Streptococcus pseudopneumoniae ATCC BAA-960 = CCUG 49455; assembly: GCF_002087075.1. Taxonomy (GTDB): domain Bacteria; phylum Bacillota; class Bacilli; order Lactobacillales; family Streptococcaceae; genus Streptococcus; species Streptococcus pseudopneumoniae. The sequence continues at coordinate 5,158 of NZ_MWSM01000071.1, read as the reverse complement.
TGGGAGAGTCTCAACTCTTTTCTTTTCAATCTGAATTTCTCTGCGAGTGTATTCATTAAAGATAATAAACCTTCCTATTTGCTTAATTTCATTATAAAGTTTTTAGTTCAAAATAGCAAGTTAAAGGAATAAATAATTCTTTATGGTAATAAACAAAAAAAAAGTTAAAAATTACATAAAAATACTTGACTAAATAAAATATATCTGTTAGAATAAAAAGAAAGGGGTTTCATTGCATGAGAAAAAAACGTGGAATTAAAAAATTAGTTACATTTGCATTGCTAGGTGTTTTTATGTTTAGTAATACAATTCCTTACCAACAGTTTATTCAGAAGAATAAACAATTGGAGATTCGAGTGCAATCGCAAAAGAAGTCCAATGGTCTTGATGTTGGGAAGGCTGATTAGTTGATTAAATGATGAAAATACTATTAACTATATAGTATTTCTGTTTTATCTAATTTTTAATTAGAAAGAAGGGATTCCGATGTACTAGGGTATGATTTGTTGATATTTCTAAATGCAGTCATTGTTATTGTTAGATTTTAAGTGAAAGAAATGAGGGCTTTACGATGAAGAAAAGCATAAAAAAAATAATTACAACATCTTTACTTGCACTGACTTTAGCTGGTGCAGGTGGTTCGATTGTTTCAGCTGCAACAGTTTGGTATAAAGGTACTGCAGTTTATTGGGATTATGGTCGTACTGCTGGCCTTTGGAGCTATTCAAATGTTCAGTCTAGTGTTTACGAACACTCAGCAACTGCTAACGGGGCATTCTCAGGCTGGCAATCACCTGGAGTAGAAGCACGTGTTTCTAAATTCATCGGAACTGCTACAGCTGAATGTTACTGGAATTGTAGGTAAGTACCTATGACATACAAAAACATGTTATTAGGTAAAATGAAATACTTAATCCTGTTTTTGATTGCCATCCAGAGTGTCTTACTTGCTCTGGTGGCAATTTTTTTAGCAGGTTTACAGTATCAACAGTCATGGCAGAGTTATAATCATCATTCCGAAACTGTAACAGTTTATCTTCAGAAGTTAACAGAAGAGCAATCACAAGATGTATTTAATTATTTTTTAGAACAGAGTGACTTGTCCATATGGACAAAACGTTCTGAAAGTAGTGATACAGGAGAAGGTCTAAATAGGATTTATATAGACATCCTTGGCAGCTCTGCTGGTTTTTCAGATTTTGAAAGTACGGGTAAAATAGTAGTCTCACAACAACAATTTGCAGATTTATTATCTCATAGTGATAATAGTATGACTATTGGACTTGACAAAGGCTCAAATAATATGCTTTACGAGCTTCCAGATTTATTATTTAGCACACCTGTAGTCATTGAACGATTAGATTATACTTTTCAAAACACTAATACGATCAATGGGATATACCATATCAATGGTCTCCACGATGCTGTCTCAAGAGATAACTTTCTGTTGCATCTTTCAAAGATGTCAGGTATTTCTGTTGAGGATTTGACAAAAGAAAGTTTTGGAAGTAGTACTGATCAGGGAATTTGGGGAATAATACTTGCTATCAGCATCTTAGTAAATGCCTTCATTTTACTGATTCTATTCTTAATCTGTGTTCTTCAATCCTTTAAACATTTCGGAACATTGATTCTTTTAGGATGGGATAGAAAAGAATTATGGTCTGCTTTTTTCAAAAATTCTCTACTATTTTCAATCTACATTATTCCAATTATCTCTTTATGTAGTTGGTTGTTGTCAGGCTGGTCTAGTTTTGGTTTATCATCGTTTATTCTAGTTTTTGCTGGAGTCAGCCTCTCAGTCTTGTTGCTACTATTGATATTCATTATTCCAACGATTATTGTTTATTCGGTTTCTCCATTAGCCGCAATTCATAAACGATTACCAATGAAGCCTTTAATGGTAACCTGCTTGTTATTCTATACCTTGGTAGCTGGTTTGTTAATCGCAGTCAGTTACTCTTTAGATGCTCCAACGAATCAGTTTATTGATAATATGAAAGTATCTAGGGAGTGGAAAAATGTTGAAGATATGTACGTTATCTCCAGCTTTGTTGAGGGAGATGATGTAGGTACATATGCAGGAACTACAAATTCCCTTGAGCGTAGTATGTATAACTTTTACCAGCGTATATCTGAGCTTCCAGGTGTCTATATTGCCCAAGGAAAATTTCTTAATCAGGAGTACCTTGATGCAGTCTATGGGACATACCAACATGTCCCTAAAAAACCATTTTGGTATTTGAAATTCTCCTATAATTACCTGCAAGAGTTAGGTATTCCCCTAAGTGATGAGGAGTTGCTAGAGATGAGGAATGGTACTCGACTTTATCTTCTACCTAACACGCTCAATACAGAAGAACTTGAGGCGATGAAGGCTTATTTACAGGAAAGTGTCACTGTAAAACCGGGAGATTTACAAACTAATTTCACAGAAAATCCGAAATTTATGTTCAAGGTTTACCAACCGTCTCGACCAATATTTACTTGGTCAGATTCCATTTCTTATGGTACAACTAGTGAGAATCCAGTTATTTTTGTCTCAACACCAGAGAATCTATATTTCATGGAGTCGGCAAACTTAGTTGTCAGCGGCTATAATGGTCTTTTGAAGATTCGTGATAGGGAAACAATGGAACAGGTAGTGTCCGTTTTAGAAACAGAATTTCCAGATTTAACGGATAATCGGTTGAGTTTTACAACTGTCAAGAACTTTATCAATGGTCTTCAAAAAGATCTGAGTTATACATTTTATCTTTTCGGCACGATTATAGCGATTATCATCATTACGATGATGGCTATTTTCTGGAGTTTTGTCTTAATGTACCGCTTGTTATTTGAAGAAAAATTGTATGTCCAATACTTTATGGGATTCTCACCATGGAAAAGATATATTGGTGTGGTTTCTCTCATTATTAGTTTTTCTGTGATGGAACTAATCGTTTCTATCTTGGTGGGTTCTAAGTTGGGAATAGTCATGACACTAGCTACATTTGCTTTTCAGATAATGCTTCTTTACTTCAGTTTGTTCCGTAAAGAAGGAGAGAGTATCATACAATCATTTAAGGAGTAATCTCATGTCTAGAATTTCAGTACAAAATGTATCAAAACAATTTGGTTCAAGAGAAATTTTCAAAGACTTAAGCTTTGATATTGAGGAAAATGAATTTGTAGCTTTAGTAGGACCTTCTGGTTCTGGAAAATCGACTATCCTCAATATGATTGGACTATTGGATACTGTTGACAGTGGTAAAATCCTAATCAACGGAAAAGTTTTGCCTAAGGTAAATTCGCAATCAGCAGTTCATTATCGAAGGAATGTCATCAACTATCTTTTTCAATCCAATGCACTCATTTCTACATCTAGTGTGAAAGATAACCTGATGCTTGCCATGACTTTTTCGAATTTCTCTAGACAGGAGAAAGAGCAGAGAATCAAGGAAACGCTAGAATTTGTTGGTCTACAAAATCGGTTAAATAGTAAAGTCAATGAATTATCGGGAGGTGAACAGCAGAGAATTGCGATTGTGAGAGCTATTTTAAAGCCCGGAGATATTGTCCTAGCAGATGAACCAACCGGATCGTTAGATCCTGAAATGTCTCAAAAAGCATTCGATTTGATTCGAACTTTGAGAGATCAATTTGGTAAAACAATTTTGATTGTTACGCATAACATGGAGCAAGCACGGCAATGTGATAGGATCATTTCACTGGAGTAGGTTCTTGTAAATTAACTCAAGCATTATTAGCACTTGATACGGTTACTTCTATCAATAGTTTAGTAAGCTTGTTAGTTTATAGAGGGCAGGGGTATTTCTGCCCTCTGTTTTAGAATAAGGAATGCACTATGAAAAAATTATTTATACTCATATCCAACCTGCTTGCTAGTTTGTTCTTTGTTTGGGTATTTACCATTTGGACTGATACATATGTCTCCCGTTACTACCCCAACGTTGTTGTACGTGATTCTTCCCCTGAAACAACTTTTCAGCATATTGCTACACGCTTGGAAAAACTAGCAGAAGAAACGGATAGCTTTATTGCGATTCAACACCAAGATCCTAACTCAGAAGGTACTACAGTTTTTTCTTATACGACCTTTGGGGACGGAAAGTTGCCTGATGGGCTTCAGGAAAAAAACTAGAAGATGCTCAAAGTAGTAGTGTTGAAACAAACTATTTTGTATTCGGTGGACACCTAGATATTCACTTGCTAAGGGAGGAGCTAAGTCAACTTGGCTTGACTAACATGCACCTGACAATTCCATCTAAACTATCTACGTTAATGGCTATCTTTAGTAACGGATTTCAGTTAATCAGTCTATTGATTTTCATCTTAACCTTTGTAGCACTGACTTTAATTAGTCAAATTAGCCAATTACGGTCGTCGGGCATTCGCCTCATTTCAGGAGAGAAACGGTGGTCCATTTTCCTTAGACCAGTTGGTGAGGATTTGAAAGGGATAGCTGTTGGTTTCAGTTTAGCTGGCTTGCTCGCCATTCTTATGCAAAAAATTCTGTCGCTTCCAACGCAATCCCTAATGACCATAGGAGAAGGCTTGCTCAGTTATAATCTCATCTTGTTGTCGATCTCCCTGTTTTTCGCTCAACTCTTCGCAGTTGGGATAAAAAAGATACACCTGATGCAGATTATAAAAGGGCAAGTGCCTGTCAGAGGAATCATTAGTTTGATTTTAATCGGTCAACTATTAGCGATTATTATTGTAACGCTGGGAATAGGGAGTAGCTTAAAGTATTCCCAAGCCTGGCAACAGCATCGGATTGGACAAGAGGCTTGGAGCCAGGAAAGGCAACTGATTACCCTATCAATCAGCCGTGAAGGAACGAGTCCTGGTTTTGATGAACAAGCTCAAAGGAAACTCAGAACTTGGTATCAATTGATGGATCTGGCTGTTTCAGAACAAAAGGCTTTCTTATCTAGACACCAGTTAATTGACCGTACTTTGCAAAATGGCATGGCTTCCTCCAAAAACTTTATAACCTCTACAGAATGGCACGATTACAACCCGAATGGCAATGTCCTTATCGTCACACCGCAATACTTGGAGCGTCAAAACATTCCTGTAGATACAACGTAACCGCCCAATAACGAAGTATATTGAAAAATCTCCAGACTAGGGAACTCACGGATAGTTCCTA
>NZ_MWSM01000070.1 GCF_002087075.1 Streptococcus pseudopneumoniae ATCC BAA-960 = CCUG 49455 | reverse complement strand
CAGTTTACCAAGCTTAGCGTTGCCTTGCTCCTAAACCTTGGACTGCTATTGCATAGGCAGAACTAGAGGACTAAGGTCCTAAGTTACTGCCGCAACATATCACAATGCACATAGCCAGAATAATCTCCTAGGAATTCTTGTACTACTGAACCACTCCGACGCTGATCATGGTGGTAAAGCCTAATCCCTTGTTTCTCTGATTTTCCAGACAAAAAAGTCCAATAGTAGGTCAGATGGCTATCACTCTCTAGCACCCTATAAGAAGTTTCATCCGCATGAAGTAAGGGCTGAGTCAATAGTCTCTCTCGCAAGAGGTTATAGAGGGGCTCCAAATAGTATTGACTCGCCTTGATATGCCAATTAGAGATTTCCTTACGTGTGATTGGTAAACCCATCCTAGCCCAATCTTCTTCTTGGCGATAATTGGGTACCTTCAGATTAAACTTCTGATGGATGGTGTGAGCGATAATAGAAGCTGAGCCAAGGCTATGCGCCAAAGGGGCTTTAGGAATAGGAGCTTTCACAATTTTATCACTCGGATTTTTCTCACTGCATGCTTGGCATTTGTAAGAGTGTTGGATATGATCTATGCGTTTTAATTGCGCAGGAATAAAGACTAATTCTTGGCCTTGAAGACTCGCTCCAATCTCTTTTAGCTCTCCCTGACAGTCAGGGCAAATGCAATCCTCTAAGCGATGATGAACTTCTTCTGAATCGAATTGGGCAAGAAGAGCTTGACGTTTTCCTTTAGCTTTCTTACGTTTATAGGTGATTTCTTCTCTTTCAACTGGGAACCTCTCCATCTTCATCAGATGAAGCTTCCTCCTCAAAAAGGCTGACTTGTCCAGATGGACAAACACTTTTCTCAGAGGATTTTCCATAGAGCTTTTGCGTTAGATAAGCCACTTGTTCACGAAGAAGGGCAAGTTCATTGGTGAGACTATCAATTGTAGCACTCTGTTGTTGAATGATTTTTAATAAGTCTTTCATCGTCTTCCCCTCCTTGTTTTCTAACTTTATTATACTAAAAAGAAAGTCCTCATTTCAATAGAAATCACGACTTTCTGATGAATTTATTTTTGGAGTGATAGAAAAGCCCTTCATCAGCCAGTCTACTTGTTCAGGTGTGAGAGCTTTGACATCCTTTTCTGTACTTGGCCAAGTCAACTTACCGTTCTCAAAGCGTTTATATAGTAGCCAAAATCCTTGACCATCCCAGTAAAGGGCTTTAAAGCGGTCTTTACGTCCACCACAAAAGAGAAAGACTTGACCTGAGAAAGGATCCAATTCAAAGTGGGTTTTAATGAGATAAGCCAGTGAATCAATGCCTTGTCTCATATCCGTTTTCCCACATACGAGATAGACCTGCCCTAGGCTAGATAGATGAATTGTCATAGAGCAACACCTTATCCAAAAGCTCTTCTATCATTTCGAGATTGAGAGATTGAAAAAAACTTACTTCAAGCTTGCCAATACGAATTTTAAGCAGAATATCATTTCTCTTTTTAGAATCAAAACGACGAGATTGTGGAATCTCTACAGGAACAATAGGTTGTGGCATTAAAATATCCTCCAATAGTTTTACTTTACTAATAGTATACAGGAGGTCTTCCATGAATGATAGATACCTTGTTATGACGCGCTTACTATCCATCAACAGAGAGAAGGACGACAAAAAAGAAAGGACAAAATTTGTCCTTTCTGAATCTTAGCTAACTTCCATCTACTACAGTTGGCAAAGAGGCTTCTTCACTATCCGCTATAGGGTGAGTATATCCAGCTAATGTGTAGGTTACCCTAGTTCTTTTTAATTGATAAAGATTTTTGCATGTGAAGGCTATTGAGAATCAAATAGAATCATCTACTTAAGCTTCTTCATCATCTTTTTTCTTTTTAGAAAAGAGTAAACCGACTGCTCCAAAGATTGATAGAAGTCCTAGAGCAGCTGTAGTGCTATCTGATCGACTACCAGTATTAGGTAATGCTGCTTCCTTAGCTTTGTCCTTAGCCTTGTCTTTAGCCACTGGGTTAACTGCTGCTACTGCGGCAATTCCGTCTGCTTGCGCTTTGTCCACGCCTGCTTGGTCGCTTGCTGCGTCAATGGCTTGGATAGCTTGGTTCGCTGCCGCTTTAGCTTGTTCCTTAGCCGCTGCTTTTTCTGCATCTGAAAGTTGTGCGTTCGCATCAATCTCGGCTTCTTTTTCCTTAAGCTTAGCTGCTACTGCTGCCTTAGCTTTGTCCTTAGCCACTGGGTTAACTGCTGCTACTGCGGCAATTCCGTCTGCTTGCGCTTTATCTACGCCTGCTTGGTCGCTTGCTGCGTCAATGGCTTGGATAGCTTTGTCCGCTGCTTGCTTAGCTCGATCTTTAGCTGCATCCTTTTCTTCTTTTGTTGCATTTGGAGTGTTGTCAATTGCTGCTAATTTATCTGCTAATTTTTTCGCTAAGTCTGCTTTAGCAGCTTTCTTAAGAGCTTCTAAGTCACCATTTGTGTGGACGCCTTCAATGGCTGTTACACCTGCTGTTTTAGCTTCGGCTACTTTATCAGCGTCTTCTGCTGAGTCAATCTTAGCTTCGGCAGCTTTTCGTGCTTCTTCTACAGCTTGTTCTTTCTCAGCACGTTGCGCTGCTGTTAAGCTCTTATCTGCTGCGATGGCTGCTTTTTCTGCTTGCGCTGCTTTTTCTAAGTCTGCTTTAGCAGCT
>NZ_MWSM01000069.1 GCF_002087075.1 Streptococcus pseudopneumoniae ATCC BAA-960 = CCUG 49455 | reverse complement strand
TCGATCCCGTTAACTCCCATAGGTCCCGTAGTGTAGCGGTTATCACGTCGCCCTGTCACGGCGAAGATCGCGGGTTCGATTCCCGTCGGGACCGTTTAAAATAACGCAAGTTATTTTAGACTCGTTAGCTCAGTTGGTAGAGCAATTGACTTTTAATCAATGGGTCACTGGTTCGAGCCCAGTACGGGTCATATATGCGGGTTTGGCGGAATTGGCAGACGCACCAGATTTAGGATCTGGCGCTTAACGGCGTGGGGGTTCAAGTCCCTTAACCCGCATTGAGATATAATAAATGAGCCGGCTTAGCTCAGTTGGTAGAGCATCTGATTTGTAATCAGAGGGTCGCGTGTTCAAGTCATGTAGCCGGCATTTTTAGATAGAAGAAAACAGTGCGAACGTAGTTCAGTGGTAGAACACCACCTTGCCAAGGTGGGGGTCGCGGGTTCGAATCCCGTCGTTCGCTTAGAGAGGCCGGGGTGGCGGAACTGGCAGACGCACAGGACTTAAAATCCTGCGATTGGTAACGATCGTACCGGTTCGATTCCGGTCCTCGGCATAATATAATGAGCACCCTTAGCTCAACTGGATAGAGTACCTGACTACGAATCAGGCGGTTAGAGGTTCGACTCCTCTAGGGTGCATTTTTCTATTTAACTCGGGAAGTAGCTCAGCTTGGTAGAGTACTTGGTTTGGGACCAAGGTGTCGCAGGTTCGAATCCTGTCTTCCCGAT
>NZ_MWSM01000068.1 GCF_002087075.1 Streptococcus pseudopneumoniae ATCC BAA-960 = CCUG 49455 | reverse complement strand
CCAAGAACATTTTGGATGAACTCTGCATCCAAGATAAACACTTTTTCTTACCTCTACCGCCATATTCACCGGATTTGAATCCTATTGAGCAAGCTTGGGCTATCTTGAAAAAGAAAGTAACAGATTTATTAAGGGAAGTCCCAACTATTTTTGAATGTTTGGAACGCTTTTTAAAAACTAAATGACTATAAAACTTTTTTCCCAGATTTTTGTTTACTACTAAAGTTCACAATGGGTCTAATTTTTAAAATACTCTTGTTTAATTTTTGTAAGCAGATTGTTAGTAAAAGAGAATAACCCTGCTAAATTTCTGATCTACTTTATTCTATAGTAAAATGAAATAAAAATAGGACAAATCAATCAGGACAATCAAATCAATTTCTAGTAATGTTTTAGAAGTCCAGATGTACTATTCTAGTTTCAATCTACTATATATTATTCACTGACTAAAAAAGAAAACCTACCTTCTCAGTAGATTTTCTCTGTTTAAAATTTATTTCCAAGCGCCACTGGCATCTACATAGTAACCATCAGGTGTATAGGTGTTGTGAAGCATCTTACCAGTTGAAGCAAGGTAGTACCAAGATCCACTATCTTTTACCCATCCTGTTACCATAGAACCTGAGTTGTTTAGATAATACCAAGATCCACTATCTTTGATCCAACCTGTCGCCATAGAACCTGAGTCCTTTAGGTAATACCAAGAGTTATTATCATATAGCCAATTGCTAGCAATCATAGCTCCTGATGATTTAAAGGCATACCAGTTGCCACCCTGATAGAGCCAAGTTTGATTGAACATGACTCCTTTATCATTCATAAAGTACCAAGTTCCCTTGTCCTTAACCCAAGCATTTTTAACTAATTGACCTTGTTTTTGATAGTACCACTTTTCACTGTAATTCTTTTTTAGCCAGCTTTCTGCTTTTAGAATCGGATAAAGTATTTTGAAGGCTCCTCCCCCTCTGTAGGAATGACTGATAACTCCTGGTTTTTGAAGTTTCAATTCTACATAGTCGTCTTCCCAAGCAAACACTTTTTGACCATTGAGAGTCTCTGGTAAGGTAGCAGTGTAGGTCTTAGTTTGATAGTCCCATTTTGCATCAAGGTAGGTGTGTTGATCATTTGATTCGTCAATACGGAAGTAACCACTCTTTCCGCCATCATTATATACATCATCTACTACTTTAGTGGACCAGGTCTTTACTTCATTTCCGCTCTTGGCTTCTACCTTGATATCTCCTCTATAGCCATAAGGTACATAGAAATTCAGGTAACGCCCCTCTGTACCGACCATAGATTTGTCCTTTTCTTGACCTAGGAAATTGATAGTCTGATCTTGACCATTGAGACTAACCGTCCACTCGATTTTCTCAGTTTTTGGCAAATCCAAGACTTTGATATCCACTTCATGGCCATTGTTAAATCGAAGAATTTTGCCATCTTGATACTTAACCCCACCCTTAATAACCCATTCTTCTTCCAACTCAAAGGCTTGACCTGAATGAGGGAAAGCTAATAAAGCTAGACCTGCTAGAGATAAACCAAATAGTGTGATTTTTTTTGATACTTTCATTTTCTTAACTCCTTATTTTTGGAATAAAACAAATTGACTGTTTTTAGGATAAACTGATACATGTTGCTCTTCGTGAATTTGTGATGCAGCTTCAAGGACTAGAGGATAAGAGTATTGATACAGTTCCTCTAAAGTAATTTTTCCGTTAGTATTGGTGTCTGCCATAGGCGAAATCATTCTATTTTGAAGTGAATCCCAACCTGTACCCATTGCCCAGTATCTGGTGGCAAGACTACCTACTCCGACTACACTATACGATTCTTCGCCTTTCCAAGAGGCACATAGTACGAGGAATTTAGAATCAAGCATTTCACCATTCTTGCTTGCTACATCTCCTGTTGAAAATCCTGCCAAAAATGCTTGTTCATCAAATTTTTCTTCAGACTTGGAGGCAACCTTTTTGTCTGACTTACCTACATCTATAATTGTTCCTGAATAGCAACAATCCAGCATAACCACAAACTTACCTTTATATTGTTTCAGTATAGATGCCAATTCCCAGCCTGAAAATGTCTGACCATCGCTACCAAGATAGATTCTTCCGTCTCTTCCTCCATGACAAGTAAGGTAAAGATAGTTCACATCGCTTTCGATAGAAGATTTGAAAAGCTCTTGCGTTTTTGCAATAATCTCGGACTTAGTTTTATCTGGGAAACGAACAACTTTACTAAAGTTTTGGTTACCAAAAACCTTTTCCATAGCATTAACGTCTTCGATAGGTACTGCTCTCGTTGATGTTTCACCAAGAACTAAAGCACGGCGATTAATCGTTTGTCTTGCTCCACTACTAGCAAAGAAATAAGTATCATCTCCAATATTGTGCCAACCTGTCTGCATAGCACCGCTGGCAGCCAAATAATATTGTTTTCCTTCGATAGTCTGTAGGCCAGTTTGCATGACACCGCTAGTATTTAAATAGTACCAACTACCAGAAATCAAACACCATCCTGTTTTCATAGCACCACTAGTATCTAGATAATACCAATTTCCATATTCATTAAACCAACCTGTTTTCATCCAACCTTCACTATCAAAATAGTACCAGGTTTCATTGATCTTTTCCCACCCGTTTTTAGTGTAAGAACCGTCAGAGTGTTTATACCACCAACGGCTATTCGATTGAATCCAACTGCCATTAGAGTGACTATAAGACTTGGGAGAGATAGATTCTTGAGCAGAAACTGGACTATTTACTGGTAGTGTTGCCACTAGGCTCAGTAAAGCAACTGATGACAATAAAATTTTTTTCATAATCATATTGTCCTTTCTGTTTTATTTTTGTATAATCATATCACAAATAAAAAAACAGGTTTTATTTTTTGCAGAAATGGAAGAGGAATACTATGGAAAATTTTGGAGCAGTTTTAAAGGATATCCGTATTTCAAAAAATTTTCGTCTTAAAGATTTGGCTTGTGATAAGATTAGTGAGTCAACTATTTCTCGTTTCGAAAATGGGATTACAAAATTATCTATTGATCATTTTTACATATTGTTAAATCGCCTGGGGATATCATTTTCGGAATTTGAAGAATTAGTTCATTGCTATTATTCCAAAAAAGAATGCTTTTTTGAAGAATTAGAACATGCTGTAAACTCTTCAGATATCATTTTGTTACAAGAACTAATAAAGAAAATAGAGCTAAAACAAAAGCAGGAAAGAAGTTTATGCAATTTTCACATAAAATTGATTGCTGAACAACAGATTAATCGCCTTGTAAATCTTCCTTATAATACATCTAAATGCAATGAGATAATAAAGTATTTGCTTTCGGTAGATACTTGGATGGAGTATGAACTGAAAATTTTTTATAATTCGGTGTTTTTTATGAACACTAAAACCATAAGCTTATTATATAGAGCGGTAATCAAGAAAACACGACATTTTTTAAAAACAAATATGGGAACACATAGAGTAATTCCTTTATATTTATTTAATTTAGAATTATTATTAAAAAATAATTTGTTAAATAACGCTCAATTTTTTATAGATGATTTAGAAAATTTACTGACCAGACAAGGATATTATTTTGAAAAGAATTATTTACTCTTCCTAAAAGGTATTTATCTTATAAAAACTAATCAAATAGAGTTAGGTAAAAAAGAATGTTCTAAAGCTATGAGAATATTTAAGGAATATAATGATAGTGATACAATAAATGAATTAAACCAGAAATTTAAGCTAGATCTAACAATTTAATTGTTAAATGATATTGTTTAGAGATATAATTCCTAAAAAATTAGACAAATAATTTATCTATAAGATTTGGTTCTGTATTACACTGAGCTAAGTCTTTCTTAGTTTTAATACATTTGTTATTATATAGGCTTTTATTGATTATTTCTTGTTTTAATTCAGGGGAATAGTAACGATTCTTCCCATTTTTAACACTCTCTATTCCATAACGATCAATTCATCTTGTCACATACCTTAGCCCGAAACATCTACACAAAATCTTTTTGAAAGCTGATTAAAGATTTGTACTTGCTTTCTAAGTTCATAGATCTGAACCTTAACCTCATTTGTCAATCCCATAATAAAAATAAGGACATTCCAATTGAACTGCACCCCAAAAGTTAGACAGAAAAAATCTAACTTTTGGGGTGCAGTTCATATATAGGCGCTATTTTTTCTTGAACAAGCGGATGTAGTCCTGTTTGCTATGAATAATATCTGATACAAAGACAGCTTTTCTGTCCTCTAAAATATGATAGAATGCTAGGTAATCTCCTAAAATGATGCATCGAGTTTTGTGGGGTGGGTATATAATCCCTCCTACTCTTTCGTCAGCATCAAATCCTGCTTCTGGGAAGACTTCAAGACGCTCCAAACCATAAAGAACATTCTTAACTGTGTTTGCTCCTGCCTGTTCTGAAAAGTAGTTAGCTGAGATATAATCTTTAATACCTCTTAGCTGTTCTTGTACCGTTTCGGAGATAATGATGCTATATGCCTTCTCGTTAAATTCCAAGGTTAGCCCTCACTTCATCAAGACTGTAAGTTCTTCCATGTTCTAAATCCTCAAAGCTACGAGCAATTTCAGCACGCAACCTTGATAGAAGTTCTTCTCTTTCTTTATCTACTTGAGTTTCAAATGGCAAGGCTTTATTTTCTACAATGTGTTCTAAAAACAAGTTAAAACTGGCTGTCATATCAAGATTTTGCGCTGTGATAATAGCTTTAGCTTTCTCTAACAAGTCTCTGTTAGTCTTAAAATTTACCTGTGTGTTTTTTTCTAAAACATTCATGGTAGCACCTCCTTTAGACTATTATATCACTTTGGACTATATCGGTCTAGTTATGTCTCAACGATTATAGCTGGATACTAAGAGAAATCAAAAAAGCACTCTAGGATAGAGGCCTAAAGTGCTTAGTTTCAAGGCTTTACAGCCTATCATATTTAATAAAATATTACAACATCTTGTTGTAGAATTCAACGACAAGTGCTTCGTTGATTTCTGGGTTGATTTCGTCGCGTTCTGGCAAGCGAGTCAATGAACCTTCCAATTTTTCAGCGTCGAATGATACGAATGCTGGACGTCCAAGAGTAGCTTCTACTGCTTCAAGGATTGCTGGAACTTTCAATGATTTTTCACGAACTGAGATCACTTGACCTGGAGTTACGCGGTATGATGGGATATCAACGCGTTTCCCGTCAACAAGGATGTGACCGTGGTTTACGAACTGACGAGCTTGACGACGAGTAGTCGCAAGACCAAGACGGTAAACAACGTTATCCAAACGACGTTCCAAAAGAAGCATAAAGTTGAAACCTAGGATCCCGCCTTTGATTTTTGTAGCTTGTACGAACAAGTTACGGAATTGTTTTTCACCTACACCGTAAGTGAAACGAAGTTTTTGTTTTTCAGCCAATTGCAAACCGTATTCTGACAATTTAGAACGGTTGTTTGGTCCGTGTTGTCCTGGTACGTAGTTACGACGTGCCAATTCTTTACCTGTACCTGTAAGTGAAAGGCCAAGGCGACGAGATTGTTTCCAAGATGGTCCTGTATAACGTGACATGTGAATGTCCTCCTGATATAAATAATATTTCGGTGGAAATAGTCACTTAGAAAGCCCTGATTCGTGCAGATGCCCTTCGCCTAAACAGCCAAGGTTACTTATCATAAGACACCTGTTGACGAGCTTCATGCTTTCCTGCTGATATTTCACACAAAATCTATTTTACCATGAATAGCTGGATTTGTAAAGGGGTTTTAGGCTTTATTTTCACTACCAGAGAGATTGAGAAGGAGGGTAAAGGTACTTCCTAGACCGTACTGGCTGCTGACTGTGATTTCCCCACCCAATTGATGAGCCAATTCACGCGCAATCGCAAGACCAAGACCATGCCCACCTGTTTTCATGTTACGCGAAGTTTCGACACGATAAAGGCGTTTGAAAATATTCTCCAAATCCTCTGGGGCAATGCCCTGCCCCTCATCGGTCACACTGATTGAAAGCTGGTTCTTCTCCAGCTTAGCCACCACTTCCAGCTTGGTTCCTGGAGCAGAGTATTTAAAAGCGTTATTGAGCAGATTCACCAAGATACGAGAAAGCTTAGCATAATCTCCTTCAGTCCGGGCAGACTCTGGGATTACCTGCAAGTGGACATCTCTTCTCTCCTGCTCAATCAAAAACTGAAATTCACTCATGCACTCAATCAAGAGCTGATCCAGAAAAATGCTGTCTTTGCTGGTCGTTTCCACCTGATTTCTAGCTGTGTTTAGGGTCAAAAAATTCAACTCCTCAACCAGTTTATTGAGTCTTTCCGTCTGGCGTCCAATGGTTGCTAGATAATGAGCTTGCTCCGACTCCTTGATAACCCCATCCAAAATCCCTTCTACCGTCGCTTGGATCGAAGTGATAGGAGTCTTAATATCATGCGAAAGTTGAGCAATCATCAAGCCCTTTTCTCGTTCGCTTTCTTCCAAGGAATCAAAGCTGGCCTGCAAATCATGGGACATTTCATTAAAAGCTTGCCCTAATTGTTGAAATTCTAAAGGACCTTGAACCTCCAAATTTGAAGGAAAATCCTTGTCCGCTACCCGCTTGGCATGCTCCTTGAGTTTGCCCAACGATGTAAAGACCGGCGATAGGAGAAAGAGACTAATCCCAGCACCGACAAGGCTGGCAACGATGGTCATCCCAAGCAAAAAGTAAATCTCGCTTTTCTCAATCAGCATTTTTTGAACAGCCCAAAAAACAACCAAAATGGTTAAGAGGGTTGAAATAATATATCCAACCAAAATATAACTTTTTAGTTTCATGTTTGTCCTCTCGGTTTCTCTATCTTATATCCCAAGCCCCAAACTGTCTTAATAGTGGGCGTTTGGTCACTACTATATTTTGCCAACTCCTGTCGAAGAGCATGGATATGCACATTCAAGGTATTGGTATCATCCACATAGTCTTCTTGCCAGACCTTTTCATAGAGGTCTGTCTTGGAGAAAACTCTCTCTGGATTGCTAGCTAAAATCCACAGCAATTCAAATGATTTAACAGTCAAATCCAGCATTTCTTCTCCTATTTGAACTTCATGACTACTATGATTCATTTTTAGATTGCCAAGGGAAATCAGCTCTGTTTCGCCCCCACGATGAAGGCGACGCAAAATATTATGGACCCGCAAAACCAGCTCACGAGGGCTAAAGGGCTTAGCAATAAAATCATCTGCTCCCAAGCTCAGGCCATAAATCTTGTCCTGTTCACTGGTCTTAGCAGTAATAAATAGGAAAGGCTGCTCTGGTGATAAGTATTGAACCTCACTGATTAAATCATAACCATCCATCCGAGGCATCATGACGTCTGTGATAATCAAATCAATCGGTTTTTTCTTGAACAGCTCTAACGCTTCCAGTCCATCATGGGCTACCAAGACCTGATAACCTGCCTGAATTAAGTATCTCTGATGAATATCTGTGATTTCTACCTCGTCGTCAACGAGTAAAATTGTCTTTCCCATCTGTCTCTCCTTTGATAAAAACAGTGCTATACTGCTTTAAGTATAACACTATTTTTATTGTTTTACGATGATTTTAATCTGCTATTGAAAGAAAGTCCTGATAGCTGATTGAGTTGGTAAACTAGCCTTAGTCAGCCCACTATCCATCATTTATTTCCTTAGCTGATTAGTTTTCTTCTTTTTTGTTTTTCAAACCTAGACCACCGAGTAAACCTGCAAGTGCAAGCCCAAGGAAACCAATACTTGCCATTGATGTTTGAGCTTCACCAGTATTTGGTAGCATAGCTTTATCATCTGACATCATCTTGTCTGACATCATCGTATCAGACATCTTATTAGCAGAAGCAGCCATGTTTTCACCTGCCATCGTATTGGTAGAGCTTGTCATGGTGTCAGCAGGCATGCTATCTGTAGTACTTGGAGCTGGAGTCTCAGTCTTCATACCTGATTTTTCCATTTGGTCATTTGCTGGAATTGCTTTATCAGTCTCTTTGGCTGGTGCCATCATGTCCTTATGGTCAGTAGACATTTGATGAGTCGCACCTGTAGCATGACTGTGATTCATCGGAGTCACTCTAGAACCAGAGTTAGAAGGTGAGAAAGAACCACTTGCTGTGTCTGATGTTTCTTTAACATTTATCTTAATAGTAACTTTTTTAGTTGCTACGATATTTGTCAAATCTGCTTTACCATCTTTGTTGCCATAGACATTGACTGTAGCGCTGTAAGTTTGAGTACCGTTTGCTCGGAACTGGTCAATGAGTTCTTGTTTTTCTTTGCCAGCCACGTTTCCGTCCAAGGCTACTTGATAGAAGTATTGCCCTTTGGTCTTCACGTTTTCGCCTAGTGGAGATAGGGCTGGGTTTTTAGCGTCGCCGTTATCTGACCATGGAGCCTTGTCAGATGCCTTAAGCAAGAGACGAGTCAACATGCCATCACCTGCGAATAGTTCGTATGGAATCACATGGTTGACACCTGCTGTGAATGGACCGTCACCCTTGGCTTGTTCTAGGTAGGCTGCTGGAACATCGATACTGTCTTTAACGTTGTCTGCAACGGCTTTTTGAACTGTTTCTTTAGAAATTAAACCGTTTATGTTAATAGTAACTTGTTTAGTTGCTACGACATTTGTCAAATCTGCTTTACCATCTTTGTTACCATAGACATTGACTGTAGC
>NZ_MWSM01000067.1 GCF_002087075.1 Streptococcus pseudopneumoniae ATCC BAA-960 = CCUG 49455 | reverse complement strand
GGTTTTAGAGGCTTATTTACTATGGACTAAAGTTGTACAAGAAAAGTGCAAATAAGAAATCTCCAGATTAGGAACTATCCGTGAGTTCTCTAGTCTGGAGATTTTTCAATATACTTCGTTATTGGGCGGTTACTACTATACTTCGTTATTGGGCGGTTACGAAGCAGGTGAAAAACTACCTCCCAAATGAAAAGGAATTAAGCAACCAAACGCTACTTAATTCCTTGAAATTGTCTCATCACCTCTATTAGCCTTTAAATTTTGAAAGACTCTATTTGCTAATCAATATTTGTCAATACTAACCCTTTCAATCAATTCATTAGTTTTCTAAACTAAGTCTATTAATAAATCCAAAAAGAGTATCAATAGTAAAGTAAACTAAATAATTGAGTTATAAATAGCTATTTTCACAAAACTGTTTCATCATCACACCATCTCAGTACATAAACCATTTTTTCATCTATAGCTTTTGTCTTAATCTTAATCTTTTTTCTTTAATCCAAGAAATGCACCTACGGTAAACATTATTCCGGCAACCAATGACGTGAAGACTTCGCTAACTGTTCCGGTTTTTGGCAACCTATCATTGTTAGTAGTTGATTTACTATCAATATTGGTATCTTTATTAGCTATGTTCTCTGGTTCATTAAGATAAACTTCCTTCTCATTTTCAAAGTTTTTATCATTTTTATCAGGAACTGGAGCTGTAACATCCTTAGTTGAATCAGATCTTTGACTTTCATCTAATTGACTATAATTTACTTGTACAGGAACTGTAGTTTTGACATCTTTAGTTGAATCAAATTTGTGTGAATGATCTTCTCTTTGTAAATCCTCTTTTCTGTGACTTTCATCTAATTGATTATGATTTGCTTGCACCTTATCTTTCTTTTTGGATACATCAAAAGTAGGTTTATTTTCCTCCTCCTTTTTCTCCTCTATTTTCTTGAATACAGGTTTTATAAGGGTATCTTTTGATAGATTAATAACATAGCCAGCGTCTTTTTTACCTTCGAAACCAGCAATTTCCCAACCATCAAATTGATAGCCTTTTTCTAATTCACCCTTATAGACAGGTAAAATAAAATCTTCTTCCGGCACTATCTGAGAACTCATTTCTTTTCCATTTTGAATGGTCACAGTCACCCTATGAGGTTTTAATTCGCTCATTTCTCCCGTATCTTTATTTAAAATAAATTCTTTTACGGTTGTATTTCTTGCGAAATCTTTTACAAGAATCTTAATATTTAGTGTCTTATCTGTTAGTTGTTTAATATCATCAAATGATGTATATTCTTTTCCATTTACATAAATATGTTGTTCTTGAATCTCACCATCGAATCCATTATTTCTTTTATCATTGATGTTAAAGACTACAGATTTTCCATCAGCATATTCGATACTAGTATTTCCCTTAGGATCAATGTTTACTTCGGGTTTAACATTATCATATAAAAATTGATAGTGGACTCCAACCGCTTTCGCATTCAAATCGCTATAGCCAGTTTGAAGATAAACATTTCCATCCATATCTGTTACCTTATCTGGAAATCCGTTTGCTTTATAATCTTTCATCCCCCAGTCCATGATATCACCGTCTTTAACATTAAGCTTAACGTTAAAATCTCTAGTGTTATCAATGTGTAAATCTCCGTAGATTAAATAATTATCTACAACCGATTCATTAACCCTCAATTCCCAGTTAAAACCACCCTTATCAGAAATCTTACCTCTTAAATAAAATTCTGGATTTCGTACATAAATTTTATTAGATTTAGATGGATTAAAGTAGTTCTTATCCATTGAAAGGTTTACTGGTTTGGTATCAATAAATAACATGGAGCCATCTTCTTTTATAGCTTCTACATTAGAATATTCCTCCCCATGATACTCTTTATTATCTTTACCAAATAATACAAGTTTAGAGGAATCTGTCACAAGATTTCCATCTTTATCGATTGCTTCCCCTTTATCATTCATGTTAAAGGTAAACACTTGATATCTTACAATGTTAAAGCCGTCCAAAGCCGACATTAATACTGATTGAGTGCTTCTTCCATCTTTAACATTTCT
Organism: Streptococcus pseudopneumoniae ATCC BAA-960 = CCUG 49455; assembly: GCF_002087075.1. Lineage (GTDB taxonomy): Bacteria > Bacillota > Bacilli > Lactobacillales > Streptococcaceae > Streptococcus > Streptococcus pseudopneumoniae. The sequence continues at coordinate 5,379 of NZ_MWSM01000067.1, read as the reverse complement.
ACTATCAGCATAAATTGTTGTTTCTGAAAGGACTCTTAGATTAGGATTGGTCTTTTGTATTTTTGCTATATCTTCCTTGCTATAAACTCCATTCCCTGCTAACATATCCGTTTTTCCAGGATTATAGGTAGTCACTTTTAGTGCATAGCCTTTTCTTAGAATGATGTTATCCTTTAACAGATATTGTTGTTTTTCTGAATCAGAATAGATTTTACCAGATTCCATTTCAGTTAAATTGTTTGGTTTGTTCTTTGAAAGATCTCCTTCTCCTAATTCGATTACATTCCCATAACTTGATGCATAGGGATATTCTGTTTTAGTTTCCTTATTTTTTTCAGGCATTCTAATTTTAGTTTTAGCTTTTGTTTCACCCTTATCTTTTACAAGGATATTCATATCACCCGTAAAGGATAGACCATCGACTACATCATTTGTGTTTGCAAATAAGTCAAAGGTTAGAGTTTTAGTTTGTGGGTCGTATTTACTTGCCTTAATTTCTATTAATTTGAAGTCATTGCCATAGTAAGCCTTAGCATTTTTGGATACATTACTTACTTTTCCAAGAATTTCAAAATGTCCATCCTTTGATGGGCTTAATACTCCACCAAGTTTTGATTTAACATCATCAAGTTTCTCAGTTTCATATTCTAGAGCACTCTTATCTTCATAGGCAGTTATATTTCCTTCATCGTCATATTGATAATCAAGCTCTACTGTTCTTTTTCCACCAGTTACAAAGTCATATTCTTCCCTATATTTCTTTTTAATGAGTTTCTTTAGGTCTTTATTTTCAAAGTCTCTAATTGTTGAAATAGTTTTATTTATTTCAAGGCTAGCTTCTCCCTCAACTGAACTTTCTTCAGCTGGTTTTGAATCTTCATCCTTAGCTTGATTATTATTGGTATTTTCCTCTGGGCTCTTTGCATTTTTGAGTTTTTCTTCAGAAATTTCACCTAGTTTTTCATATTTAGAAGCATCTTTGTCAGGATCTACTAGGTAATAAGAAATCATTCCTTTTTCATCAGCTTGGTCATCAAATTTAATTCTATGGATTTTGGTGAAGTTGCTTGCACCATCTAGGGCGATTACTTCGATGATTTTTCCTCTTAAATCTCCTGCTCCGCTAATTTCGTAGATAGTATTTCCATCTTTATCAAGCTTCCTATTTCTTCCCTCACCCTCTCCGGCGTAAGTTACATCAAGACTTTTCTCAACATCTCCATACTTATCGACAAGAGCTGCACCTGCGTACCATACTTCGTTGGCTACTTCTTCAAATTTCTCAGGATGTTCTTTTTGGTCTCTAGCAAACAAGGTTTCGTGTTTGTACTCATCCTTTACCTTGTGGTAGGTATCTTTTGCGATCAATTTAATTTTATCTGGATTAGAAAAATCAATTGAAATAATTTTTGGAGCTGTATTATCAATTTTTACTGGTATATAAGAAACTTGCCATGGATAATCCTTGGTTAATCTATATTTGAATTTGTAGAAGTATTGACCCTCAGCTATTGATTCAAATTGTCCTCTTATCCTAGTAGCTGGATCTTGGTTATCCTTACTTTCTGGTTCATTTTCTTCTCTACCTCTAGGGTTATAGATGAGTCCATCCCACTTCAAATCACCCCAAACTTTTAGTTTAGATGATTTGATTCCCTTTGCATCATTGCTTTTAGAATTTAAAATTCCTCTAATAAAGTGTTCTCTCGAAATGACTTTTAAGTCTCTTTGATTTTCTCCCTCTTTATTTGTATTTACTATTGAAATCAATCCTTCTTCTGCACTTCTTAATACAAGTGGAGAAGGTGTTAATCCTCTTTCTAGTGAAACACTTTGTGGTTCTCCCTTTGAGTCAAGTGGATATACCCTAGCAACATTAGATCCACTAGTGGATTCTGCATGAATACCTTGGTTGTTAAAGGCAAATAAGTCTGGGTCTTGGTCTAGTGATGTAATATTTTTATCTTTTCTGTTTTGAATAATAGCTGCTGGATTAAATTTATCTATACCATGTTCTCCACCAATACCCTTGTTCAAGGTTCCAGGAATTTTCGGTTTACCATCATCATCATAACCTTCCATTGTTTTTGATTTTGAACCCTCTTCCCAGGCCCATTTATCAAGGATTGGTTCGTGATTCCAATTCCCAGCAAATCCCATTAGAGGCATCGACAAAGAAGGTTGGAAGTTTATTTTCTTCCCGTTAGAGTTTAGAGCTTCCATTTCTTCCACTGACTCAAAATGAATAAATGATTCTACAAATTTATTTTTGTCTTTAGCCTCTCCAACATTTATAACCGCATTCAAATCAAAGCTAGAATTTGCGCCTATAGTGAAAGTATCATGCTCAAATGTGATATTTGCTCCTTTGATTTTTTCTGGATGGATTTCTGGAACAATTTGCTTACCATCTGGAGATTTTTCATCTTTGTATGTTTCATCCAGCTTTAATCTATCAGTTAGAGAATCTGTAGTTATCGCTGATGCTGAAACTTTAAAGGTCAAAGGTCTGTTTGATGTATTGTGAAGCTTAATTGTAAAATATTTTTCTTCTCCTTTTATTTCTTTAAGAGAAATAGAACCATAAGAGTTTACCAAACCTTTAGAATCCTTGTTTTTGAAAGTCGCTACAACTTCATTTCTCAAAGCATTGGCCACATTAATTAGGCCTGCTCCCTGTTGTCTAGGTGATGCAAAGTATTGGCTTTTTTCTTTCCAAGACGTTGCGTCCATCATCGGTCGCGCAGTATTTTGTAGAGCAATTTTTGTAAGACTTGTAAGGTCTATTTTGTCATCTCCCTCAAGATTTCTCAATACAGGTCTTTCAAGCATTTCCTTTAACTTCGGTCTAATCAAAACAGTAGAAGCTGCTACGATTGGAGTTGCCATACTGGTTCCTGACATATAGCCATAAGTTGATTTACCATTAATGACATTAAGCGTGGATTTAATATTTTTACCAGGTGCTGAAACATCGGGTTTTAAAAGTAAATCTATTCTTGGCCCCCAAGATGTGGATCCTGCTGGAACGATGATATCTTCTTTATAGAGTTCTTTGTCTGTGTCAGGTGCAAACTTAAAGTCAATCTCTTTTTCGTCACCTACATTCGGTTTGTTGGAATTAAAACTTTCCATATCAATTGGATAGTATTGCTCCAATTTATCTTTAAAATCTTCTTTATTATTTCTTTTGACTTCAGTTTTTTTATCAGGATTAATCATGTTCCATAGCTTTACACCATCATCTCCTGAAATTGAAAACACTTGACTTTTAGTACCTTCATCCGCTTCATATCCCATAGCTGGAAGCTCTGTCCAATTATCTCTATTGTAGTAATTGACAGTATTTACAACCATAATGGCGCGTGCGCCCTTATCCGTAGCTTTTTTAAAAGCATTTTTTAAATCCTTTGTATAAATTCTATCCATTACTGCAATTTTGCCCTTAAGATCCAAACCTATCAAATCTTGGTCTTGGCCCTTGCCTATATATACAAATTTCAATTTACTAGGAGCTTTTGAACCATCTTCATTTGTTGTGATTTTATTCTTATCGAAAAAGGCCCCTATATTTCTGTATTTAAAACTTTCTCCACCTATGTTAACTTTATCAAACTCAACTGTTTGATTTTTAGCAGATGCAACCGCTATCGCATCTTCATGTGCTGCTGTTCGCGTTACATTTCCAGTGTCGGTCATTTTCAGATGATTATTTGCCACTAAATCCCAAGAAGAACTTGAAGCAGAAGTCGCATAGTTACCCGTAGCGACAACCATTGGAATGCCTGCTTTTCTTAATGCTCTAATAGCTTGCCAATATTTCTCACCTACAAGACCTGTTCCTGTAAAACCAGATGATACCGAAACAACATCAACGTTGTGTTTGATAGAATCTTCAATAGCATGAAACATTGTTTCATCCCCTGCGAACCCAGATCCTGCGTCAGAGTACATTTTATAAGAGAAGATCTGTGCATTAGGTGCAATTCCATCTATGCCATTAAAGTTCTTGATGTCTTTTTCAGTATCATTTCCAGCAAGAATCCCTGCAATATGCATCCCATGGGGATCAAAATAATCACTTCCATCATCAGCTCTTTCTACGGTAATTTTACCACCATTATAATAATTAAAAGCATGAGGAATTTTATCACTCAACCAATAATTTTTATCAGTGCCTTTTAAGTCTTCTTTTTTAAATCTCATTGAGGCTTTGGCATCATCATCGATTCTCATAGCCTTATGCCTATAATCTGTTCCAGTATCGATATTTGAAATGACCATACCTCTACCATCAAAATTTCTTCCAAATTGAGCATTAATGGCCTTTAGGTAATCAATAGCTTCCTCAACTCCAATTTCCTTTCTGGCATGATTCATCATGGGTTGGACTTTTTGTGCCCTTTCAACCGATGAGATACCTTCTATGTGTTTAATTTTGTCCAAGTTATCTGGAGTTGTTTCTATGGCACTACCGTTAAAAATTCTATCATAAGTATATAAAACTTTTGTATTCTTAAGACTGGATAGTCCCTTGATTGCTTTTTCTCTAGACTCTTCATCTTTAAATTCAGCAATATAGACAAGTCTATCCTCTTTTTTGGGACTTTCTGAGTCTTTACTTGCAGACGAGTCCGCTTTATCTCCTTGGGATTGATTGGAATTTTCTTCTTTGCTTGTTGCTTCTTCATTGCTAGTGCTATTGTCTATCACAGGATTTTTACTAACAACTTCTTTTTCCTCAATAATTGTTGTTTTCTTTTCTTCAGTATCCTTTGAAGCTTCTATAGCATGATGAATCTCTTCATGTTTCTCTTTATTTTCTGTTTCCTTATCTACTACTACTTTTTCTTTATCAGAGATATTTAAAGCATCTTCAGAGCTAGATATATCTGCTAAGACTACCTCATTAGGGGCATAGGCTGCTAAAATAACTGCAGCTGTGGTTAATGACAATACTGTACTTTTTTTCATTTTAATTCCTTACATATTTATTTAACTTCCAATAGATAGAAAACTTTAACTTTGCTAGCCTTTGTTATAAAAAGTTTTACTAAGTATTATCTAGGAAATAGAGTAGTACATTTATATATAATTGTTAGCTCTCCATAAAAATAGTATATCATTTTTTAAATTTAAGTCAAGAAAAATTAATATGTGTTAATTTATTTTTTAATACACATTAAAAATATAGAGTCAAAAACTTTCGTAGTTAGCTGGGGTACATTGTCAGAACATTCACACCATCAAAAATAGTAGCAATCAAATTGAACCACTACCAAAATCACAAAGTCAAACATCATTGATGAAATATCAGCGCTATTAAACAATATAAATAACCGCTAAGAATAAGACTTAACCCCAAATCATTCATACCTC
>NZ_MWSM01000066.1 GCF_002087075.1 Streptococcus pseudopneumoniae ATCC BAA-960 = CCUG 49455 | reverse complement strand
AACTTTTGGGGTGCAGTTCAGAATTGTACCTTGATACTATGCGTTTTTCTTATTTTTAGGACTTTTGACTCAGTCTCTTTTTGTTTTATTTGACATGTTTGGCAAGTTCTTCTTGCGCTTTTTTATTGGATTCTGCTTTTTCTTTCATCCATTTTTCTTGAGCTTTTTGGTATTCATCTGCAGTAACTGCCTTGTCTTGAAGTTCCAAGTATTTATACAAGACTGGGTCGCTTGTACCTTTATTTCCTGACAATGCAAATGGTATTGTAAATGGTACCATCTTAGACAAGATTGGACGCCCTGTACGAGATGTAGTTGGAATAATCAAGGCACTATCTGTCAACCAAGCTTGGGCTGCTGCGTATTTATCATATCGTTTAGCAACATCTGTAGTCTCATCACCAGCTTCAGTAACCAATTTTTCGTAGTCATATAGACCTACTTTTTTAGCAGCTACATTATCTTCCCCTGAGTCAAACCCTAAATATGTTTTAGTACTTTCTCCTACAGATGGTTTGATGATATCAAGGTAGGTTGATGGATCGGCAAAGTCTGGACCCCAACCGACATTATCTGATAAATCCCAGTCTTCGCCAGCAGCATTTTCAGCAAAATATGTAATATTGTTTACTTCGTCTTTTTGTAGTTGTTGAATATCAATGACTACATTATCCGCTCCTAAAGTTGCTTCCAAGGATTGTTTCATAGATTGGACGCGCTGAACTTTTGTAGTTGCTGTTTGGTCAACTGGCATATCCAAATGAATTGGGAATGTCACACCTTCTGCTTGTAAGGCTGATTTAGCTTTAGCAAATTCAGCCTTGGCTTTTTCTGGATTGTAAAGACCATCCTGAGAATCTGCAAGATTAACATCCTTCCATTCATCCCCATAAGTGACCAATTTCTCTTTGACCATATCGCCAAAGTTTTTACCATCTGCTTGAACAAATGTTGGTGGCACAAAGAGATTACGCAAGATTTTACTTGCTCCAGTTTGTCCATTCAACTGAGAGGCATAGGCTGTACGGTCAAATCCAAATGCAATAGCCTGACGGAAATCCTTGTTTAAGAGAGCCTTTTTAGTCGATGCCTTTTGTTCGTCGCTGGTCTTAGATGTGTATTTATAGGACTGACGGTCAATATTTGTACCAACTAGATACGTAATAGAGTCTTGTTGAGTATAGACAATATTGTCCTTCATACTCTTCTCAAGCTCTGCGAAACTTGCACTTGTTGGATAGAGACGAGCTGCTGTAAGGCTACCATCTTTAAAGTTTTCTGCAGGTTTGCTAGTATCTTGACCATCCCAGAATGACAATTTGACCTTGTCAATATGCACATTGTCCTTATCCCAGTAGTTCGGATTTTTCGCAAATTCAACAGAGGATTTTGTCACAATGGATTTCAACAAATAAGGTCCATTATACAAGAGACTACTTGGATCCGTAGCTTTGGCAAAATCATCCCCTTTTGAATTCAAAAACTCTTCATTGACTGGCGCAAGCACACCCATAGTTGTTTTAGAATTCCAAAAAGTTTCAGGTTTGTTCAAGGTGTATTGAACTGTCTGATCGTCAAGGGCTTTAATCCCAACTTGAGCAAAGTCTGTGATTTCACCTTTTGCATAGGCATCCAGACCTTTGATTGAATCCTGTACCAAGTAAAGAGCATCCGCTTTCTTATCTGTTGCATATTTAAGACCTGTCACAAAGTCCTGAGCCTTAACAGGAGCGTACTCTTCTCCCTCAGATGTATACCACTTGGCGTCCTGACGAATCTTATAAGTATAAGTCAAGCCATCCTTAGAAACTGACCAGTCTTCTGCCAATGAAGGAACAAGGTTCCCGTATTTATCATTTTCAAGCAATCCATCAATCACATTACTAGTAATCTCAGAAGTTGCTGCCTTACCAGTTGTCAAATAGTTGAGATTATCTGGATGTGTTTCGTAGGTAAACGCAAAGGTCTTTTCACCTTGAGCGCCTGAACCCCCAGAACAAGCAGCTAAAACACCAGCTGCTAATAAAGTTACTCCCACAAGAGCCAATACTTTTCTTGTTTTCATAGCATTCTCCTTTGTTTTTTATTCATTATAGACCCTTTTTCAAGTTCTGTCAATAGAATTTTCTGAATTTTAAGAGTTATTTGTTATATTTGATATATTCTGAAAAATAAAATTGTTCATTTATGCCAAAAAAGCATTCTAGTCCATC
>NZ_MWSM01000065.1 GCF_002087075.1 Streptococcus pseudopneumoniae ATCC BAA-960 = CCUG 49455 | reverse complement strand
CCCCAAATCATTCATACCTCTCTCAACTAGATGTAACTTACAAAACCCCTGACCTCATGAGCCACTTTCTTCCTCCTCATGAGGCCAGTTTTACTTTCTGCTGTTCCAGTATCATTTTTCCTCGCTAGATTTCCTCAAAAGGGCATACTCCTCCCTTGGTGCGTCACACGATTTTTTCATCTCGACTGTTCTTTAATGTATCATTAACGACGCTTTTCTTCTAGGTGGTTCATAAGGAACAGGAAGATTCAGGTTGACTTTTCTAATCCTAGAATAAAGTGCTGAAAACAATTCGGAATAGGCATATAGACTAGACAATTTGAGGAGCTGCTTGCGTCCTGTTCGAACACATTTTCCTACCACGTGAAGAAAAAGATGGCGGAAGCGTTTGATTGTTAAAGTTTGGAAGTCACCTCCAGCTAGATGTTTGAGAAAAAGATAGAGATTGTAGGCGATACAGCTCATCATCATACGAACTTCGTTTTTGATTAAGGCTGAACTATCCGTTTTATCACCAAAAAATCCCTCCTTCATCTCCTTGATGAAATTCTCGGCTTGACCACGTCCACGATAAAGCTGAAACTGGTCTTGGCTTGTTCCACTCGTCATATTTGTAACGAGAGAAATAACATCGTAGAACAAGTTTCCTTCTTTTCGTTCAGAGAACTGGCAGACACGACGCTTGTGCGACCAAGATCCTGCTTGATAGAGAGTTTCTGAGTAGGCGGAGTGGGGCAAGATGGTTAAGTCCTCATCCTGTGGGCAAGGGATCCAAGACGGCTCAGAACAGTATTTTTCTTGAGTTTTATGAGGTAGTATTGCCCTGTTTTTTCAATTAAATCGTATAATTTTGGGGTCGCAAAGCTACTATCCATTCGAAAGAGAAGTTGATTAAACCGTTCTAAAACAGGTGTGATAAAGCTGTCTGCCTCTTCAGAACAATAACGATTACCAGGACGAAGCTGGGCATTGAAACAATAACCTGTCTTCCCCTCGAAAGCATAAAGAGGATGATAGCCATGAGCACGATAGTGGGCGTTATAAGCAACACCTTCTTGCTTGCCATAAGTTGTGAAATGGGTAGAATCGATATCTACAATGAGTTGGTTTAGCTGGTGAAACTGTAAAAAGAATTCGACCAATTCAAGGTTGAGGCATCGCAAACTATGGACTGTTTCCTCGTCAGTTCTGGAAAGAAAACGGGATAAGGTTGGCTGTGAAGCAAGCTGCCCTCCTTCCAACAATTTTGGAAAGTAGGCATCAGCTGACAATTCTTTACAAGCATAGTCCGTTCCATAGCCTGTTAACAGTTGAAAGAGGAACTGGACAAGGATATCTGAATCCGAATAACGACAGTAGCGGCGTTGGTCATTCGTTACTAAATACTTAGAAATCCGCTCTTTTAGTTTCAACTGGGAAAAAAGTTCCTGAAAAAAGATAAGACCACCATACTGGGTTAAATGACCTCCATCGAAAGATAGTTGGTAAAAAGACTTGTTTTGGAAGTGATGATTTGGTAAACTGTTCATGTGAGTTTCCTTTCTTTTTGTGTTTTTTTCTACACTTATACCATAAAGGGGAAACTCTTTTTTGTCTAGTAAAAAACACCCATTGGGTGAAAAAAGAAACCATCCAGGATCTAAGCTAAGGCAAGGATTCTGGAGGGTTTTTAGATTAGGGGTGAATAATTGGGGTT
>NZ_MWSM01000064.1 GCF_002087075.1 Streptococcus pseudopneumoniae ATCC BAA-960 = CCUG 49455 | reverse complement strand
GCTAATCGCTTATTTGAAATTTTTCCCCTCTGTTGGATAGTCCCGTCTATCTATGTTATAATCCCGACTTTATCACTTAAAAAATACAAAAGGGCAGCTACCCCCTTGCGCGACAAGGGATTTCGCTGTTCTTTAATCTCGTTTAGGTGTTGTATATGGAGCTTTGGCGTAATTTTTGAGTTCTTCAAACTTCACGAACCCTTTGTTCCATTCCATGCCCAATAATCTATTTAGTAGCTGCATATCTGGACTTTCTTGTAGTCTATAGTAATTATCTTGTAACCTAGTTGCTTTGGCACTGTTGAGAGCATTAGCGATTCTCCTTGGACTCATCTTCCAATTAATTTGATGTTGGAGGAGTCGAAGATGAATTAAAGCGATAAAACAAGTCAAAAAATGTGCCTGTATATGATTTTCTGTCCATACATAAACAGGTCTACTTTCAAGCTCTGTCTTCGTGATGCGGAAGCAATCCTCAATCTTAGCTAACTCTTTATAAGCCTCCAACATCTCTTCATCTGTCATTCCAACTTCACTTGTTACAAGAACATTCACACCATCAAACTGAGCATCAAAATCAACCTGCTCATGGTCAATGGTAACAAGTGGGGAAAAAGGCTTTAGTTCCCCTGTTTTTTCATCCAGATAGTGGAGGTCTAGATATTTCTTGCCTCCTTTTTTACTGGTCTGTCGAAAGAGTTCCGCATTGGTTAGTTGGCTGGCATATTCTAAAGCACCTTCCCGACGAATCCGTTCTCGATCAGCGTATTTCTTAGACCAAGTAATCAGAACTTTCTCTTTGACAAGTGGAGAATCCTTCTTCGTTCCCAGCTTGCGTTCACGTAGATAGGACTTCTTTGCGAAGGTCAACTCCTTATTAAATTGCCAATCGTTTGGATTTAGAATTTGTGTTTGTAGCTCCTTTGAGGCGCCACGCCGTCCACGATGCTTCTGGGAGAAGAGCCATCCATCTTTTTGATGAATCATCTCAGAAATATTGTAAGAGCTATTCATAGCCTTATCGGCCACCACCACAATACGCTCAATTCCAAACTGTTTTTTAACTTCCTCAACAGCTGGAAGATAGGTAATAGGATCTGTTTGATTTCCTCTAAATAACTTATAACTGATGGGAATTCCATTCGTATCCATAAATAATCCTAATTGGACAATGGGTTTGGGACGATGTTCCTTACTAGGACCTCGCCTTCTTAGTCCTTCTTTTAGAATTTCACCATCAACTGAAACAACCGTCTCATCGGGGATATCTGTTTCAAAGTAGTAGTTCGTTACATCGTAGAAAACTAAACGTGCTTCACGCTTGGTCATGCGACTCACTTCTTTATGAAGATGAAGCAGAAGTTTTTCTTTCAAGGTATCCAACTTATCTAACGAACGATAAATAGCGTTGAGGCTTATTTCCCAATGACCAAATAAGTTTACTTGAGAAGCATAAGTAGATAACTTACTATCTGGATTGAGGACTCTCTGAAAAACTAATAGTTTTAAAACTTGAGCCAAATCGTACTCTGATTTCGATTTCACTGTCTTTAGAAACTCGGTTAGTTTTAACTCTTCAAACAGGTTATCCAAGACCATCCAACCATAGGACTGATCCACCTCATTCATAGGAGCCAGTAGGTCATAGCTTACTTGAAAGAATTGAGGTTCTGTTAGTAGACCTTCCTTTGCCTCACGTTTCAAACGTTCTAAGATATCAGGTTCCTCTACCTCTAGTTCATCTAAGAGACCATATTTTTTCAAAATACGCTGTCTGACTTTTCCATCTTTTCGATATCCCTCCACAAGATAGACATGAGTACGCCCTTCTTTGTTGGTTGTTGTTTTAATAAATGCCATACTCTATTATAGCATACATAATTATATACAACAAACAAAAAAGTTGAAAAATAGTCGGAAAATCCAGATGTACCAAGGGATTAAGTAAGGTCGGCGGAGAATTAAGTGATAAAGTCGGG
>NZ_MWSM01000063.1:24511-44410 GCF_002087075.1 Streptococcus pseudopneumoniae ATCC BAA-960 = CCUG 49455 | reverse complement strand
TTGTTATGACGCGCTTACGGTCTTCCATGAATGATAGATACCTTGTTATGACGCGCTTACCCTTGTTATGACGCGCTTACAAATCAGCCGTCCACTTCCTGAAATGCAAAAATCTCCTAGCAGGCTTTCCTGCTAGGAGATTTTCTTATGAGAGGTACTTGTTAAGCTTTGAAAATTGGATTTATTATTCGATAAGTATCAAACCATCTACCAATTAAGCTTCTTCGTCTTCTTTACGACGACGACCTGCAAGACCAAGACCAAGTAAGGCACTTGCGGCAGCTGCTACCATAGCTACAGTAGAATCTGCTGTACCTGTATTTGGCAACTCTTTAGCGACTGTACGCACGTTTGTTGCTGCTTGGTTAGCATTTGCTGCTTGAGCTGGAACTACAGCTGGTGTTTGAGCAGCTTGGTCATTAGCTGGACTTGCATGATTAGTTGCTGGAGAAACTTTCGCCAGGAAGTCTTCGATACGTTTAACCGTTGCAGCCACATCTGCCTGAGTTGCATCTGCATTAGCAAATACTTTCTTAGCATCCGCTGATAATGCGTTCGCTGCTTTTGCAGTTTCTGCATCAAGCTTAGTTGATTCTTGGATGATTAGTCCATCTAACTGACGAATAGCATCTGCTAACTTAGCTTTATCCACTTTTGCTTCAGTGTTAGTAGCTCCGTTATTTTGAGCTGAAGGAGCTTGTTTAAAGATAGCTTCAGCGGTAATTGCTAAAACTTTGCCATCTTTAGTTACAACAGTTGCATTTCCTGCCTTGTCAAAGAGAACATCTACTACATCAGCATTTGCTGCTTTAATCTTAGCTTTTGCAGCTTCTTTTTCTGAGTCTGTTAAGTTAGTAAAGTCTGCTACTGTTTCTTTTTCAAAGTCAAGGTTGATGTTATCTCCGCTATTCTTAGCTGTTACATCACTTTCTGTTTTCACTAATTGGTCTTTTGCAATCGATACTGTATTTCCATCTAGTGTTACTGTGGCGTTACCTTTATCGTCTACTACTACAGTCGCTCCTGAATTGACGGCTTCAATTGCTTTCTTAACTGCCGCTTTTTCATCTTCCGTTAAGTTATCTTTGTTTCCAACTAATGTACGGAATGCTGGTGTTTTCACTTTAGCAGTCTTAGCTTCGTCAGCTAGGTTTCCAGCTGGGATTACTAGGTCTAAAGCTGGAATATTCAGAACTGTACCATCAGCTTTAGTTACTGTTGCATTACCTTTATCGTCTACTACTACAGTTGAACCTGGGTTGACTGCTTTAACCTTCTCTTCGATAGCTTTCTTCTCTTCTGGAGTTAAGGCATCTGGATCTGCTACTACAGTTTTAGCTGCTGGTGTATTGACATCATTGCCTGCATTTTCTTTAGTGATATCATCTTGTGTTTTCACTAAATCAGTGGCTGGAATGACCGCTGTCTTACCTTCTGGTGTTGTAACTGTAGCATTACCCTTATCGTCTACTACTACAGTTGAGCCTGGGTTGACTGCTTTAACCTTCTCTTCAATAGCTTTCTTCTCTGCGTCTGTCAACTTGTCTAGGTTCGCTGCTACAGTTTTAGCTGCTGGTGTATTGACATCATTGCCTGCATTTGGTTTAGCTGCATCTGCTGCTGACTTCGTCAAGTCTGTTGCTGGAATAACGGCTGTTTTACCTTCTGGTGTTGTGACTGTGGCATTTCCTTTATCGTCCACTACTACAGTCGCTCCTGGGTTAACTGCTTTAACCTTTTCTTCAATAGCTTTCTTCTCTGCAACTGTCAACTTGTCTGAGTTCGCTACAACCGTCTTATCCGCCGGCTTAACGATGTCGTTGCCTGCGTTTGGTTTAGTTGCATCTTCCGGTGATTTGAATAAATCTTTCCATGGAATTGTTGCCACAGTTCCATCATTTAAAGTAACAGTAGCGTTACCTTTATCATCAAATTTAACAGATTTAGCCTCAGGATTGAGTTTTCTTAATTTTTCTTCTACTTTGGCTTGTGCAGCTGAATCAGTCGGTTCACCAACCACTTTATCTGCTGGTTTAACAATTTCACCATTTCCTGCGTCAGATTTAGCTGTATCTTCCTTAGTTCTCACTAACTCAGTTGATGGAATCGTTGCAGTCTGACCTTCTGGTGTAGACACTGAAACAGTTCCGTCTGCATCGAGTAGCACGATAGAATTTGGATTTACAGACTTAACAGCAGCAATAATTTGAGCTTTTTCTGACTCTGTCAACATCGATTTATCCTTGATGATAACTTTATCAAGTGGTTTGTTAATATCGTTTCCACCTTTACCATTATCTAGATTCTCCAACGTTTTCACCAGATCAGTTGGATTAATGATTCCCTTATCACCATTTGCTGTAGTAACTTCAATATTTCCAGCGTCGTTATATTTAACCTCTTTGGCTGTTGGGTTCACTTTCTTCACTTCTTCTAAGATTTTAGCTTTTTCCTCAGCTTTTAGGTTGGCTGGATCATTAACTAGCACTTTATCAATTGGTCTGTTAATATCCCCAACTGCTCTAATTGCCGATTTATCTGCGTCTTGAATCTTATTAACATCTGCTTCTTTATTCGCAGCATCTACTAATTTCTTAGCTTCGGCTGCTATTTGATCTGCTTTATCTTTAAGATTCTCTTTCGCTTTAGGAGATAAGTCAGTACGCGCGTCAATCTCTTCTTTCTTCGCTTTTGTTTGCTCATCAATGGCTTTACGAGCATTTGGTTTATCTTCTACAACAGGTAAAACTTTCCCTATTTCAGCATTTGCATCATCTTGAAGTTTCTTAACCTCTGAATCTGTTGTAGCAATATCAATTGCTTGCTTAGCTTCTTTGGCTAAGGCTGTCGCTTTTTCAGCAGCTTCAGCTTTTTCTTCATCCGTAGCATCTGGTGTGTTTTCAATGGCTTTTAGTTGTTCAGCTAGCTTATCATCAATAGCTTTCTTGGCTGCAGCTTTAGTTGTTGTTTCTGGATTCACAGCTTTAATCGCTGCTACACCGTGTTCCTTAGCACTATCTACTGCTCCTTGAACCTTCCTTGATTCCTCTGGTGTTGTGGTTACATCTGGTTGAGCATCAATGGCCTGGTTCGCTTCGGCTGCTCGAGCTTGAGCTTCTGCTTTAACTTTCGCTTTTTCTTCAGCTGTTAGATCTTGGCGATCATCGATTTCCTTATTCTTAGCAGCTAGTTCATCTGCCACTGCTTGTTTAGCAGCATCTTTGGCTACTGGAGTCACAGCACCAACTGCAGACTCACCGGCTTCTTTGGCTTTGGCTACTTCTGCATCACTTGTTGCGGCTGCTACTGCTGCCTTAGCCTTGTCTGCTTCTGCCTTAGCCTTGTCTTTAGCAGCTTTCTTCTCTGCATCTGTCAAGTCTGTACGCTCATCAATGGCCTTGTTCTTAGCAGCAAGAGCGTCATCAATGGCTTTGTCAGCGGCTGCTTTAGCAGTTGTTTCTGGATTCACAGCTTTAATCGCTTCTACACCTTTTTCCTTAGCGGCTTCTACTTTATCTTGAGCTGCTTTGGCTTCTTCTGGTGTTGCGGCTACATCTGGTTGAGCATCGATGGCCTTGTTCGCTTTGTCAGCGGCTGCTTGAGCTTCTGCCTTAGCTTTCGCTTTTTCTTCAGCTGTTAGATCTTGGCGGGCATCGATTTCTGCTTCTTTCTTAGCTAATTCATCTGCCACTGCTTGTTTAGCAGCTGCTTTGGCTACTGGATTCACAGCACCAACTGCAGACTCACCGGCTTCTTTGGCTTTGGCTACTTCTGCATCACTTGTTGCGGCTGCTACTGCTGCCTTAGCCTTGTCTGCTTCTGCCTTAGCCTTGTCTTTAGCAGCTTTCTTCTCTGCATCTGTCAAGTCTGTACGCTCATCAATGGCCTTGTTCTTAGCAGCAAGAGCGTCATCAATGGCTTTGTCAGCTGCTGCTTTAGCGGTTGTTTCTGGATTCACAGCTTTAATCGCTGCTACACCTTGTGTCTTAGCGGCTTCTACTTTATCTTGAGCTGCTTTGGCTTCTTCTGGTGTTGCGGCTACATCTGGTTGAGCATCGATAGCCTTGTTCGCTTCGTCAGCAGCTGCTTGAGCTTCTGCCTTAGCTTTCGCTTTTTCTTCAGCTGTTAGATCTTGGCGATCATCGATTTCCTTATTCTTAGCAGCTAATTCATCTGCCACTGCTTGTTTAGCAGCTGCTTTGGCTACTGGATTCACAGCACCAACTGCAGACTCACCGGCTTCTTTGGCTTTGGCTACTTCTGCATCACTTGTTGCGGCTGCTACTGCTGCCTTAGCCTTGTCTGCTTCTTCCTTAGCCTTGTCTTTAGCAGCTTTCTTCTCTGCATCTGTCAAGTCTGTACGCTCATCAATGGCCTTGTTCTTAGCAGCAAGAGCGTCATCAATGGCTTTGTCAGCGGCTGCTTTAGCGGTTGTTTCTGGATTCACAGCTTTAATCGCTGCTACACCTTGTGTCTTAGCGGCTTCTACTTTATCTTGAGCTGCTTTGGCTTCTTCTGGTGTTGCGGCTACATCTGGTTGAGCATCGATAGCCTTGTTCGCTTCGTCAGCAGCTGCTTGAGCTTCTGCCTTAGCTTTCGCTTTTTCTTCAGCTGTTAGATCTTGGCGATCATCGATTTCCTTATTCTTAGCAGCTAATTCATCTGCCACTGCTTGTTTAGCAGCTGCTTTGGCTACTGGAGTTACAGAGGTAACATCCGCTACACCTTTATCTTCTGCAGCGTCCACAAGTTTTTGGGTTGCTCGAGCTGCATCTTCTGTATCTTCATTATCAGGTTGAGCGTTGATTTTAGCTAATTCTGCATCAGCTAATTTTTGGGCTTCTGCTTTAGCTGCGTCTTTTTCTGCTTGACTTAGGTCTGTGCGCTTATCAATCTCATCATTTTTAGCTGTTAAGGCATTGGCAATTGCTGCCTTAGCATTCTCTTTAGCGATTGGGTTTACTTTAGAAATGGCTGTAGTGGCTTCTGTTTGCGCTTCATTTACAGCTGCATCTGTCGTCGCTGCATCGATTTTCCCAGTTGCTGCCCGGGCTGCTTCATTGGCTTTAGCAATAGCGGCTGTTTTTTCAGCTTCTGATAGATTTATGTCTGCATTAATAGCATCTTCTTTGGCCTTACGTGCTGCTTCAATTGCCGCTTTGGCTTCAGCTTTTTTAGCTACTACTGGATTGTCTGCTGCAATGGCGGTTGTCCCTGCAGTTTGAGCTTGATCCAAGGCAGCTTTTGTTGTTAGGTTAGGATCATTAATGGCTGCTAATGCTTTCTCTTTATCTGCATTTACCTTAGCGATAGCTGCTTGTTTTTCATCATCAGTAGCATTAGGATCTGTACTAGCATTAATTTCTGCGATCTTATCTTCTGCAGCCTTGTTCACTGCATCAATCGCAGGTTGTTTATCAAGAGTTACAAATTCTGATAATGGTCTTTTATCTGTAGATCCATCTGTATAGGTTACAACAAGATTTCCATTAGCATCTTTTGTTAATGACTTGATTTTAGAATCTTTATCTGTAACTGGAGAATCTTTTGAGATATTCGCATCATCATTATCCTTATTGTATTCAAGTTGTAGTTTTTCTTTGATTTTAGCTAAGTCATCTTCTGTTACGTTAGCTGGGTCTGCTACAGCAACTTTTTCAGTTGGAGCTGCTATATCATATTTAGATGTTTGATTTTTAACTATAAATTGAACATATCCTGGTTTTTGTCTCGCATTACGATCTTTATCTAGCGCTCTGTAATCAGTGTTTGAAAGTTTATCGTCATTATCTTTAGAAACAATAAAACTTGTCCACTGTTGACCAGCTCTAAGTCTAGTAACGCCAGTCATCTTGATAGTAGCTGTTCTCTTATCGTCAGAGATTGATCCTTCGCCAGTTACCGCACCATTTTCAACTTTACCTGTTGTAAATCCATAATTATTCGCGTTATTCGATGTAATATCTCCAGGTCCACGTAGGTAAAGATTTTTAACTTCATTTTCATCTGTACCTTTGAAAGTTAGATCAGTGTTTTCACCTGTATAAACATAGATTTGTTTATTAGCTTCATTTGAGTATGGAAGCTCAACTGTCGGAGCAACATTTGTACGCGCAAACTCTGTTAATGGTTTTTTATCTACAGATCCGTCTTTATAGGTTACTACAATATTATTAGCTTCTTTTTCAATAGTTTTAATCTTAGAGTCTCTATTTTCTACGTTTTGACCACCTTTCGACGTTAGGTTCAGGTCGTTATTTTGTCTAGAGTACTCTAGTTTCAGTGAGTTCTTTATGGCTTCAAACTCTCGCTCACTTACATTGTTGGCATCCCCCACTGCCATTTTTTCAGCTTCTGTTGCTGGTGTTGTCATATCATATTTTTGATTTTGAGGTTTCAGCACAACATTAAAGGCATGGTCATTATCCTTTCTAGTGTTAGAGCCCGTAAAGTCCATACTGTTAGTATCACGTACTCGCACGTAACGCCAACCTAGAGGAAATCCCGATGGAGTTTCCCCTTTTGTCGCATTATCTAATTTAGTTTGATTAAAACCCCCTTCTGCCTTAGGCGTACCTGAATAGGTAATAACTGCTGGCATCGCATCCGATGCTGGTGTTTCAGTTTTAAACTCATTGGCTGTATATCCATACTGAGTATTGATTTTATCAGTTTCACCTGCTACAGAATTAAAAGCTTTATTCCCACCTTGTAGTAATGTAGCTCCCTTAATCTTACCTGCATCATCTTTAATTTTGATTTTAAATGAGGTTTCTTCTGCACCATAGACATAGATTTCTCTTTCAGTAGTATTAGAATATGGAATCTCTACCACTGGAGGCTGATCAGTGGTAGCTGCAGGGGCCTCACTCCCAGCTGTTGCTACTCCATTTTCTGCACCAGTAGACGGTGCTCCATCTCCTGGGTCAGTCTCCCCCCCTCCGTTAGGGCTAGCTGCCACAGCGGCTCCGCCTTGTGAGTCTGTGCCATTCTCAGCAGCTGACACTGCTCCGTTCCCCAAAAACATAAATAGAGCCGCTACTGCCACACTGGCCGCACCAAAACTATATTTACGAATAGAATAACGCGTGACCTTCTCACGACGCAGGCGCTCAGAACGACTCATGGATACTTTCTTGTCCATTACTTAAATCTCCTTTAGGATTATATTTTTCTACATAAGAGAGGCTCCTCCTTCCTTATAGAAGGAGATTTCCTCTATGCATAGATTTACTTTACTATGATACATAATTACCAAGATATATGCAACTTTTTTGTTTGCTAATATTTTGCTAAAAAAAAAACATTTTTTCGATTTTCGTGAATTTTATTCGGTTTTTTATCCGTATTTTTCATTATTTTATGAATTTGTTAAGGATTTACCGATTCTTATGACATCTTATGCTCTGATTCTTTAGGATTCAATCAGCCCTTAATTTCTATAAATATTATTTTTTCAAAATAACTCTATCTTTTTCACTAGCCTCGACAAAATAAGTAGAAAAAATGTAAGGGGGTGCGCCTTTTTCATTGGCATCATTTGAAGATGACAACATGCAAGGAGCCTAAAAAAGAGAAACAGCCAGTGATACCACTAGCTATTCTGATTGCTTGCCATAGAACAGAAGATAGCGGCTCCTTGCCTCTCCTGACTACTTGACTAGCCTTGACCACTTACTATAGCTGCTCAGTTTTAAACAAGCAGGTTATCAGAAAGCCCTGGCCTGGCCTACTGATTTTAAACAAGGAGCATTGGATGGCATCAAAAAAGAACACAGGCCTGCCGAGGCAGCCAAAGTTTTTGATCTTGGTCTCAGAACTCTCTTCAGCTAAGAAAAGAAATGAGGTGAACAAGGACACTGAGAGCGGAAAGAGCCAGTCATCAAAAATCGAAAGCTTCCTTTAGAGGAGTCGAAAGCTTTTGTAGAGGCTCATATCGAGGCTGCTTTCAGGGAAATTGCGGCACAGTTTGATTGTGCTCTCCCTTCAGTAGGGCAGCTTTAAAGCAGATTCAGGTCACTTGAAAAAGACGACTAGCTTTAAGGAACAAGATTCAAAGAAAGTCGCTGACTTCTCTAGTCTGGAGATTTTCCAATCTCCCTCCTTATGGGACGGTTCTATAGTAAAATGAAATAGAAATAGGACAAATCAATCAGGACAATCAAATCGATTTCTAACCATGTTTTAGAAGCAGAGGTGTACTATTCTAGTTTCAATCTATTATATTTTTTAGCAATGGGCTTTGAGATAACATAAAAATCGAAGTTCTCTCACTCCTATAAATGGAGTCATAGAAATTCGATTTTTTCTAATGATTCTAATCCTAGACGTTCAAAGATAGGCTCCACTCGTTTGGTATAGTAAAGATGGTTGAAAATCTCATCGATTTCCTCTTGTGTCAAACGTGATGTCATCTCTGGATCTGCTTCCAGAAGTAGTTTGAAGTCTACTTGCTTGTCCCAAGAGTAGGCTGTTTTTGGTTGTACCAAGTCATAGGCTTGCTCACGGGTCATGCCTTTTACCAATCAAGGTCAACATGGCACGTTGGCTAAAGATCAGACCAAAAGTCGCGTTCATGTTGCGGATCATGTTTTCTGGTAAGACCGTCAAGTTCTTGACGATATTTCCAAAACGGTTGAGCATGTAGTCAATCAAGATGGTCGTATCAGGTGTGATGATACGCTCAGCTGATGAGTGGGAAATGTCGTGTTCATGCCAGAGAGCCACATTCTCATAGGCTGTAATCATGTGACCACGCTCTAAACCCTGTTCAATCCCCTCTGCACGACCGCGTTCCAACCCTTTTTCTTCAGCTTGTTCCAAGGCATAGTCCTGCGCTAACAAGGCTTGTTCTTCGCGTCTGCGTTGTTCACTAAACATCTCCCTGTCCTCCTCGGACCAGCTCTTATAGTCTAGCAGTTGGTCTGCTTGACTGATGGCTCGCTCGGGTTCCTGGGTAAAAGGTTTATTCCCAAAAAACTCCAACCATGCTTTGCGAACCTCGTCTTTGCTGGTTTCTCTGTATTTTTTTAGGTCTTATTTGTAATGTTTTTTCAATAGCGACTCAAACTCAGCGACGCTCATACCCAGCTGATGGCTGGCAACCTCGGAAGTCAGAAGTCCTTGCCGAACCATATCCAGAAAGGCAAAAAGTTTTCCACGTTCAAGTCCACGCTCTAAACCTTTTTCGATGCCTTGTTCAATCCCCTCAGCTCGACCACGTTCAAGACCTTCTGCACGACCTCTCTCCAACCCTTTTTCTTCAGCTTGTTCCAAGGCATAGTCCTGCGCTAGCAAGGCTTGTTCTTCGCGTCTGCGTTGTTCACTAAACATCTCCCTGTCCTCCTCGGACCAGCTCTTGTAGTCCAGCAGTTGATCTGCTTGGCTGATGGCTCGCTCGGGTTCCTGAGTAAAGGGCTTATTACCAAAAAACTCCAACCACGGCTTGCGAACCTCGTCTTTGCTGGTTTCTCTGTATTTTTTTAGTTCCAAGAACGCCATCTTAACCAGATGATTTTCTTGTCCATTATTGGTGATGGTTAAAACCTCACCTGTCGTATCCTCGCGCATACTAAAACTATGAAAAGCTAGGTCATCTGAAAAGTAATTGCTGTCCACAATTGCGATAGCGTATACTGGTGCAATGTGTTTGTAACTCTGGTGGGTGTCACCTTCACGTTGGCGAATTTTTTCTAGGTTTTGATTGACCTGACTACACAAATAAGCCCACAGGCGATTGATGAAAAAATTCTGATGATGGACTTGAATCTCAATGATTACTTGAGTGCCATTATCTAGTTCAGCTAAAACATCTATACTGGTATAGAAATCCTGTGCCGAGTACGGCAGGGAAGGCAAGACGTGAATGTTGCTTCCCTCCAAAATGGTCACATTTTTGGCTGGCAAGTCCAGCATATCGCGAATAAACTGACAAGTGATTTCTGGGTTGCTGAAAATTTTCTTAGCAACCAAGTCATTAGTTGGGCTAATGCCCGGATGACGTAATGTCATATTTCTTCTCCTTTCATTATAGCACATTTTTAAATCTAGGTTTACTAGATTCACTGCTACTATCTATTTATTCGGAAAAGAAATGAGTTGTTAAGATATTTTATCTCGTTTCAACTAAAATATGAGCTTGATCAATCAGCTGTCCATCAACAGTCAGATTCAGATAGAAATCCAAGGTCTTATCGGCAGCAAAATACAGGGTTGGTATGGTCAAATCTTTTTTGCTTTCCCCAGCTTGGAATTGAAGGACTTGAATCTCGTCCTGATAGACGACACCATGGACACCTGTCCCCGGTTGAATCGAAATCTTAGCTTCCAAAGGAGTACTACTTTCGCTACGTTCAATCCTAAAATGAAGAGTCTCTCCCTTTGCCACAGCTAGGCTTTTTTCTGCAAATGCTAATCCCTGAACAACTTCTTTTTTTGATAAGCTAGGAGTTTTATAGAGGGAAATCTTGGTCAGTACAGGTAAATCCTGTGTCTCTGTAATCATCACGCGCACCTTCTGTGCCTCTACTATCGGCCCTCGCAAGAGGCGCTTATGACCAACTGTGAAGCCCCTGCCAAATTCCTGCCAGACACCATCCACCTCTACTTGCACATGAAAAGCAGCGATTCGTTGCCCTAGCTTCAAATCTTCTCTTAACTCAATTACATCAAAAGTTTTAGGAGATCCTAGGTCTAGTTCTAACTGGATTGGCAAGCCTACGTCGCTTGCCCAAGAGCTGGTCTCAAGACCATCTGTCAGATGGTGACAAGCAAAGTCTGCGGAAAGAGCTGGACCAGATACCCCAGCTCCCAAAGCCAAATCTTCTTTATAGAGCTCATTGCGATAGGCCGCAAATTCATAGAGGCGTTCAATATCCTTTGCATCAAAGAGCCCAGCTTGATTCGGCGGAATATTAAGCAAGAGTGGAGTTCCTCGCCCTACTGAGTGAAAATAGATTTCGACCAACTCCTCGAGAGACTTAGGATCCTGATCCTCATGGTAAAACCAGCCCGGACGGATGGAAACATCTGCCTCTCCGATTGAAAAAATCGTGCCCGAGGGATCCCCGTGCTGAAGATAGTTCAGCTCTGCTTCTGTTCCTAGCTTATCAGGATTCACCTTTTGCCATAGGGGATCACCTGCATACCCTCTTTCATTGCCAATCCAGCGGATACTGGTGCCTTCTGTTGAAAAAATCAAGCAGTCGCCCTGCAGGTCACGAATGGTTTCAAACCATTTTTCAAATTCATAACTGACCTTTTGCGCGCCCTCTCCTCTGGCTCCATCCATCCAGACCTCAGCAAATTTCCCTCCATTTCCATAGGCAGGATTTGATAAAATCTCCTTCAGCTGTGCCAGATAATAGGCATTATAGTCCGCTTCTCGGTCCACATGATAGAGGGGACTATGGGCATCCCACGGTGATAGGTAGACCCCCATATCCATATCAAACTCTGTGGCAGCTTGGGATACTTCAAGAAGCAAGTCTCCCTTTCCTCTCCTCCAAGGACTGACCTTAACCGAATAATCTGTGTGAGCTGTCGGATAGAGGACAAAGCCATCGTGGTGCTTGACCACCAAAATCAACTTCTTGAAGCCCGTTTCCTTGAGTACACAAACCCACTCACGCGCGTCTAACTGTGTCGGGTTAAAGTGTTCAGGATCCTCCTGACCTGTCCCCCATTCCTGGTCATAAAAGGTATTAGGCCCAAAATGGATAAAGGCTGCTAGTTCATCCTCTAAATACGCTAACTGGGCCTGACTAGGCAAGGGGCCATGCGGTTTTATTGCTCTTACCATACTACTTCCTATCTACATTTTTCTTTACTTTTTTGGCATACACTTGCAATTCTGTTAAGGCTAGGGGGCTTGCCAAGTTTTCAAATCGAAGACGAAGGGCATAGGTTTCCACCTTGTCAAATTCAAAACGAAGCTCCTCATCCTTGTCACTTGACACTTTTCGGATAGCTGATACAGGGCGCCAATTCTCCTCTTGTTTGAGCAGAGAATCCTTGTCCAAATGATTTGGAGTCCGAGGCAAGCTAGGCTCATTCCCTACATAATAATCGATATG
Source organism: Streptococcus pseudopneumoniae ATCC BAA-960 = CCUG 49455 (assembly GCF_002087075.1). Taxonomy (GTDB): domain Bacteria; phylum Bacillota; class Bacilli; order Lactobacillales; family Streptococcaceae; genus Streptococcus; species Streptococcus pseudopneumoniae. The sequence continues at coordinate 32,336 of NZ_MWSM01000063.1, read as the reverse complement.
GGTAGGATCCACCGCCACGTAGTCTTGATTTTCGACATAATACAAGGTCACATTATCCACAAATCGCGGTTTTAAAATCCCTGCATCTCCAAAAAGAATGCCGACATTGGCTTGCTCTGACTTGGCAATCCAAGTATTGGCTGTCGATTTCTTCCGAGAAATGACCTTGTCATTGAGGTAAGAGACTGGGTGATTAGGCTCTGAGTGGGAAGCAAATACCAGAGGCAGGTTGGATCCTGTCCACTGATTGGAAATGACTTCCCCATCTACACTGGCATCTGTCACATGAATGGTGACTGTTGCTGGCAACTCACAGCCCGCTACTTGTCCTGTAAGAATACATTCTCCTACCTGAGCATAGACTTGAGGATCGAGTTCATCCCAAGTCACCTTGGCCGTATCTCGTCTGCCATCTGATAAGACTAGCTTAACTCGGTCTGGTAGGTGTGGGGCTTCCTTGACAAGCGTCCAAATCCTTTCAGTCTCAATAGCGCAAATCCCTTGGACACAAATCTGAGCAGAAGCCTTTAAATCCAGCCCTTCCAGCTGACCAGATACCATAAACTCATGAAAGCTTGCCATATCTTCTTCGGAGATTGCCTCCCAAACAACCTTGACTCGTTTTGCACCGCCAGACTCATAGTCCACCAAAACTGAAGATGGAAGATGTGGATAAGTCCCCTTAGCTGTATACAAGCGAAGTGGTCGTACAAAAACTGCCTGCCCTAGTGAGGTATTTTCTGCCACCTGCAAATGAGTTTGATAGGTCTTTCCTTGATAAATAGCACTGATAACCAAGTCGCCTGCAGACAAGCAATGAAGCACTCCCTGCTTGATAATGGCGTGGGCACTACCACTCGTCTCCCAAATCACTTCACTATTCCCCACCTTGTTCACAAGGTTATCCACAGTTTGTGGATAAAGTCCAATAGCTGGGGAATCCCCTTCTTGTAATCCTGCCTGCTTGTCCACTCGAATCTCAAATAAGCGCTGATTTTTCACTGACTGGCAAGCCAAATCCTCTCCCACTAAGAGATCGAAACTTGCCGGCTCTAGCCCTCTGGCACTGGCCTTTACTCTCACTTGACCTACCCGCTCCAAGCTCTGAACTAAGAGGACACCTCTGCCATGAAAGGCTTTCCGCTTAAACCGACCATTTTTCTGGGCTTGGTAACGTTCACGACTGGCCTGCCTACCATTATCCACACCTACAATAAGAGCAGGGCCTTCAATTTCAAAATGAAGCTGATTGGAAGCAGTCGGCACCCAATTTCCATCCTTGTCCAATACATCAAAATAGAGATAGAGGAGGTCTTGCCCATCTGGCTCCAGTTTTGTCTTCTCAGCATGTAGCCCGATTTTGGCTGGCTTACCTGCAGTCACCACCCTATCTTCTGCCACAAGCTGACCTTGACGGTCATAGGCCACAGCACGCAATTCTCCCGGTTGATAAGCCAATCGCCATTCTAGATAGAGCTGGTCAGAACCTTGTCCCTCCTGGTATCTTCGACCGTCTGAAGTCCATTTTTCCTGAAAGGTCTTCCTACCTTGGGATTTTCCATTGAGAAATAGCTCTACAGAACGGGCATTTGAATACACTCGAACAGGGATATCCCCATACTTATCCACAACTTGTTGATAACTCTTGTGGATTTCCCAATTCCAATGGGGTAGGATATGAACCATGGGATACTGATCTAGGTCCAACCACTGACTTTGATAGAAATAATAGTCATTTTTAGGAATCCCTGCCGTATCCACAAGCCCAAAATAGGAACTCTTTACAGGCATGTCATTTTGATTGTGCCAAGGAGTGGGCTCACCAATATAATCCACTCCTGTCCAGATAAACTGACCCGCATAGTCTAGCCGATTTCTATCTGCTATCCAAGAAGCCGTCGCTGTCTTCCCCCAAGGAACTCGATCATTGCCATAGTCTGACTGTTCAAAATTCCGCACGCGGCGATTATCCCCAACCCATTCCTTATCTGGGCGAAAATAGCTGTCACGCGTCCTTGTAGCCGATGAGGTTTCAGATCCATAAAGTCGCCACTTAGGATGTCTTTTGCGAATCCCATCAATATTGTCTTCCGAGTAATTCAAGCCTACCACATCCAGCAAATCGGCTATCTTTTCATGGCCTCCAGACCCATCTCCAAAGCGAAACTCGTCCATTCCCATGGTCACAAAACGGCTATCATCCACTTCCTTAACCCTTCCCAGCAAGCGTTTGATAGTCTTCAATGAATGAGCATCTCCATTTGCTTCGCTGACTTCATTTCCCAAGGACCACATAAAAATCGCTGGATTGTTCTTGCCACGCTCAATCATGGTGCGCAAATCGTAATCTGACCAGAAATCGCCTGCTTTCGCTTCTGGATGAGTCGCTTCTTCCTCAAAAAAGCGACCATAGTCATATTCTTTCTTGCCTCCATACCAGGTATCAAAGGCTTCTTCTTGGATAAGTAAGCCCATTTTGGCAGACAGATCCAGCAAAATACTACTAGCTGGATTATGGGTAATTCGGATAGCATTGACCCCCATTTCCTTCATCTGGCGCAAGCGTCTCTCAGCAGCTGACTTGTTTTCCACAGCTCCCAATGCTCCGTAGTCATGGTGCAAACAAACCCCATGAATCTTCAACCAGCGACCATTTAGAAAGAAACCCTTATCCGCTTGCCAATCCATATAGCGGTAACCAAAAGTCTCCTCTTCTTCATCAACCAAAATGCCATTTTTGTAGAGGCGAGTCTTCAATTGGTAAAGGTGAGGATGATCAATATCCCAAAGCAAGGGTTGAAAAATTGATATGGCTTGTTGGAAATGATGTTTGCCTCCAGACTCAATCACTAGAGAGTCTGTCGCCTGCCAGTCTGAAACCTGTTGTCCATCATACCAGATACTCTGCTCCAAATATACCGACACGGACTGAGGCCCATTATTTGAAACCTTGCTTTCAAGCTGGGTTTCCACCCACCCAGCTCTTTGTTCCTTTAGCTTAGGACTTGCTATCGTAATCCCATACAAATCCAGATGCACCGAATCTGTCATCAATAATTTTACTTCTCGATAAATACCGCTACCAGAGTACCAACGACTGCTAGGTTGCTTATTTTCCACAAAAACCGCAAGCTGGTTGGCCGTCCCATCATTTCTTAGATAAGGGGTGATATCATAAGAAAAGGGTGTGTAGCCATTGGGATAATAGCCCAACACTTGTCCGTTAATATAGACTTGGGCATTCATGTAAACCCCGTCAAAGAGCAAACGCACCGAAACAAGACTGGCATCTTCTTCCAAGTAAAACTGTGTCCGGTACCAAGCTTGACCCCCGTTTAACTGACCACCCTCATTTTGCGCTGGCGAATACTGATCAAAATCATTGTAAATACTCCAGTCATGTGGTACTTGAATGGCCTGCCAATTTTCCCTCTGAAAATCCGGCGCCAAGGCCTCTTCTTTCCCCACCTCTTGACTAAAAAACCAGTGATTTCGTAAAACTTCTTCTCTTCTCATACAAGCATTCCTCGTTAAACAAGTCTATTGACTTGACTATAGCACAAAACAAAAGCGCTTTCAAGACTTCCTCCATCACTCCCTAAATCCTCAGAAAAGATTCTATAATTTGTGGAAAAGTCTGAAAATCACTCCATGTTCATATAAACTGTCATTTTCAAGAAACAAGGTCAAACCTTACAAGAGCGCAAAAAACACCTCTCTGAATGTTCATTCCAGAGAGATGTTCCTTTTGTCTTAGCTATTATAAATCGACTGTCTAAAGTCATCTGAATCTTTGAGATAAGCTTTATAAATCGCTTTTTTCAGTTTTTGAACGGGTGTTTCGATAAACATAAATTTCTGAGCTGTTGTGTTTCCTGCTTTTATTTGAGCAAGTTCCTCTTTAACAGCTTTATTCATAAGCTCTTGTAATTTTTCTTTACTATCAATCACTTCTTCTTTTCCGTTGTAATTTATAGTAATTGGTGTTAACTTACCTAATTTCTCAACACGCTCATTTATTTGCTCTTTTTTGAACTCAGCATATGTTTTTCCTAGAATTTTATCAAAAATATATTTATCTGATAACGGTACTCCCTCTGCTTCAGCTTCTTCTTTAAACTGATTTGATACATAAGGAACAAATCCTTCATAGTAGCCCAAAGCAGCCATCAATTCAAAGGCTTGTTTTCTAAAGGTGATGTCCCCACTCATACCAGAGTCATTTTGACTAACACCATAAATGGTATCAAACATATCAACGGTATAGTAACCATTTGGTGCAATTTTACCTTTATCCTTAAAGCCAGCAATGATATAACGATTGACCAGGATATGATTGTCAATTAAACTATCAATATCTGTCAAGTTTTTGGCATCTTCTAAGGTCAGAGCTTGAATCTCCTCACTCTTATGAGTCGGTTTAACTGCTGTATTACGGTAATCTATCCATCTTCTAAATGGTGAACTAATAGGAACTATTTTCTTGAAATATTTAGTTTTTTCTTCATCAGTTAGATTTTTCGTTGCCTCAGCTTCTAGATAATCTAGAGTATAAAGGACATCAAAACTTCCCTTCATGTAAGATTGCAAATCTTCTGCCGTTTTAAATCGATCAGGTGTCTTATTGTAAAATCCATCCTTATCACTCTCATCATATACAAAGTTGAGATTGAAATAAGTATCCTTTTCTGGATTATAGGAGTTTTCAAAAATACCACGCGCATAAAACTCTGCGGCTGTACCATCTCGACGACCGTGATTATTAAACAAGACCGTTCTATCTAGTAAGTGCGTCATTTCATGAGAATAAGTCGCTGAACCTCTATCATCCAGAACTCTATCTATAAAGTAACGGACACCTAATCCATTAGCCTCAGCTCCCACCTTACTTACTGGAGAATAGTAATTCATAGGAGTCATAAACTGGTCGACCCCCTTATCAGCTCCACTACCAGTAGCTGGTGACCAAGTGCTATCAATCTGGGCATTCGGATTACTTGTATATTTCTTCATCGTATCAATAATCAAGCGATTTGTCAGCAACTTATCACGATTTTCTGGTTTTGTTATACGATAAAGAGTATCAACATAGTTGGCTTGTTGTACAGCCGCCTTTTCAATTAAAGACTTGACTCTAGCAAGCTCAGCCTGGTACTTAGTTGGATTAGACTGGGCGAGAGAAGTATCTATATAGGAACCAATATTACCGTAAGTAATCGTCGCCATATTACTAATCACATAAACATTTGGTTCTTTCACATTCAAAAGTCCCAAAATAGCAGCCATATTAGCCTCTTGTTTACGAGGATCCTTTTCCCCAGCTGTCAACTTGCTATACAGCCCGACATGCGCTGAAGGATTTTCCTTAGATGGTTTTTCAACAATCATAGCTTGGCTAGATTTTTTAAGCCAGGTATCCGCATCATCTGACATAAAGAGTTGGCGATTGCTGTCTAAAAATTCCTTCAAGCTAGCCTTACCGGTGATAGTCGATAAATATTTTGTAAATGTTTGAGGACTATTGGTCAATTTCATCTCTTCATAAGACATGGATCCTAATTTTTTCAAACTAGCCAAGGCTGTCATTGTCTTATTGCCAAATGAACTTGGATTAAAGGCCAGAATATCACGAATATTCGTGTCCCCAAATTGAATATTATAAAAACGATTGATATAAGACAGTCCCAACAAAATCTGCTCTTTGTATTGCTCCAGCTCTTGTTTGACCTTGCTGCGATTTTTAGGGGTATCTCCTATAATTCCTAATGTATGCGAGGCAATCTTTTTGAAACTTGACTCAGCTTGCCTCTTCGTCTGATCAAAGCTTTCTTGGATTGACAGTTTTTGAAGATACTCTATGCGCAACATATCTTTGACCTCTTGGTCAGTAATATTTGGTTGTGTTTTTCTGAGAAAGATTTTACGCAGGGTAATATCTCGAGGATCATAGGTAGGCTCTAACTGTGCTTTTAGTTTACTGTCATGTAAGAAGTCTACTGACCTCGCGCTTGTGGTCAGAGCAGACACATCCACAGCATCTTCTCTCTCACTATTTGTTGGAAGGATGTGTGGTTTATCCTCCTGACTACCAACTAAAACAACTCTCGGTTTCATTGGTTTTGTTATTTGACTCACTTCTCGAGGATTAACCAATTCACCAGTTTGTTCATTGATAGCGTAGGTTCTGGTCAGTGTATTCTCACCAACTTCTCCTTCAGAGGCTACCTTTTCCATCTTTTTAGCAAGAGAAGAATCCTCTCTTCGTTCCTCAGTAACAGCAATCGGTTGTATTACTTTTTCCACATTACCAACTTGAATCACTTTATCGACTGCTGGATTTACTTGTCTAGTGGTGTCAGATACCGTCACCTGACCTGTTGCCTGGTCTAGTTGATAAGTCGTCCTAGTTTCCACCGAACCATCACGCCCTGCAACCGCTACTTCCTCTTTTCTGAACTCCAAAGCAGGATTCACCTGGTAGATCATTTTATGAGATAGGACAGTGGTTTCAACACTCGGTTTAGTTCCAACTTCTACAACTTGATCAACTTTGTTGGCTACTATTTTGACAGTTTTACTCTCAGAAATATTGCCACTTGCTTGATCTTTGGTATAGGTAGTAGTAACTTGTTCTTGTCCCTCAACACCCGAAATTTTTACTCTTGTAACGCCGTGGTCTAGCGCTTCATTCTTTTCATAAATGGTTTCATAAGGAACAGCTTTGGTCTCTACTTTGGTCTGAGGAATTTGAGTGTCTTCTTTAGTACCAACCAAGATTACTTTTTGTCGCATAGCTTTAGTTATTTCAGTTTTCTCAATTGGATTTGTTAACTCTCCTGTCTCCGGATTAACTTCATAAGTTTTAGTGACGGTTGTTTCCCCTTGCTCACCTGCATCTTCAACCTCTTCTTTTCCTTTTGGAAGTTCAGGGTTATCTTTTCTCAACTCGGTGATTTCTATAGGTGACACGATCTTTTCTACATTTCCAACTTTTACTATTTTGTCTTTAGCTGGAGTGTTTTCTGTTGTAGTTTCTTCTGAGATAGCTCCTGTTTCTTGATTTACTGTGTATGTTGTAGTTGATACTGTACGCCCTTTTTCACCTGGTGTTTCTACTTTTTCCTTATAACTTAGCGTCTCATCTGCTACATATCGTGTTTCAAACGGAGTATCCTTTATTTCAACCTTAGACTTAGTTCCTACTGCCGTTATTTTCGCTTGCATTGGCTTAGCGACTTTTGTCGTTACATCTGGCTCAGTCAAGTCTCCTGTTTGTTCATTTACTTTGTAAACTTTTATTGTTGTCGTTTCTTCGTCCTGACCTTGATTTCTGACTTCTTTGACACCTTTATCAAGTGACTCATCCGCAACAAACTGTTCACCTCTTTTGGTTGTTGAGGTTGTTTCTTCTACATTTCCAACCTTAACAACTCTATCTACTGGATGTTTTTCTATCTTTGTTGAAGTGTTTTCTACTATTTTCCTAGTACTTTCATCAAAACTGTAAGAAGTAGTTGTCACTTCCTTACCATTTTCGCCTGCTACTTCTACTCGTTGCTCTTTGTAATTTAAAGCTGGCGATGCTGTATAGATTGTTTTATAGTCCAGTACTTTTTCTTTCATTACTGGACTTGGGACAGTTGGTTGCTCTTGGGGAGCTGAGGGTTCAGGCTGAACAGCTGGAGCTGGTTCGTTTCCTTGACTTGGGTTGACCTCTGGAGATTGATCTTCTTCGCGTCCTGATTCCATGGCTGGGGTTGCTGGTTCAGAATCTTTGGTCTCAGCAGTTGCTTTAGATGGATGATTAGACTCAGTACCTTGTGGG
>NZ_MWSM01000063.1:22283-24411 GCF_002087075.1 Streptococcus pseudopneumoniae ATCC BAA-960 = CCUG 49455 | reverse complement strand
CTCAGTACCTTGTGGGGCAGACTCACCAACATCTTTTACCCCCTCAACTGAATTCTCCAGCTGTTTCTCCTCACCCTTTTGTTCCGCAAGAGATTGATCTTCTTCGCGTCCTGATTCCACGGCTGGGGTTGCTGGTTCAGAATCTTTGGTCTCAGCAGTTTCTTTAGATGGTAGCTTAGACTCAGTACCTTGTGGGGCATGAGTTTGATTCTCCTCGCCCCCTGATTCCATGGCTGGGCTTTCTGGCTCAGAATCTTTGGTCTCAGCAGCTACTTTAGATGGTGGCTGGGACTCAGTACCTTGTGGGGCAGACTTACCAACATCTTTTACCCCCTCAACTGAATTCTCCAGCTGTTTCTCCTCACCCTTTTGTTCCGCAAGAGATTGATCTTCTTCGCGTCCTGATTCCACGGCTGGGATTGCTGGTTCAGAATCTTTGGTCTCAGCAGTTTCTTTAGATGGTTGATTAGACTCAGTACCTTGTGGGGCATGAGTTTGATTCTCCTCGCCCCCTGATTCCATGGCTGGGCTTTCTGGCTCAGAATCTTTGGTCTCAGCAGTTTCTTTAGATGGTTGATTAGACTCAGTACCTTGTGGGGCAAGAGTTTGATTCTCCTTGCCCCCTGATTCCACGGCTGGGCTTGCTGGTTCTGGTTGCTTCGGCTCGGCTTTGGGTTTGTCAGGTGTTTGTTTCTCTCCTGGTGTTGCTTCTGTACCCGGCGTTTCTTCTGCTCCTGGTCCTGGTTGTCCTATTCCATCAGCTGGTTTTTTCTCTGTTTCATTCTCTACTATTGGAGTTTTTTCAGGTTGAACTGGTCTACTTTCCTCAGATTTGGGTTCAACTTCTTCCTTAGTCCCAACTGCAATCACCTTGTTCACCGGTTCTTTTGTGATTATATTTTCTATAACTTTGCTAGATTTTTCCCCATTAACGATAGTGACTTCCGTATAGATGGTGCGTTCACCAACAACACCTTCTTGAACAACTTTAGTTTGCCCTTTAGCTAAGGTTGCATCTTCTTGTTCTATCGTTTGGAAAGCAACCTCCTCTGTAGTGACTAGCAATTCTGGTTTCTCTACTGTGGCATTTAACACACCTTCCTCAGGACTTGTTTTATAATCACTATTATCTTCTGCTTTCGGTTGTTCTACTTTGGGATTTCCTGCAACTTCTTCCTTAGGCCCTATAGGCACAATTTCATCAGGAGCTTCAACAATTTTCTCAACTGCGTAGGATGGTTGAGGAGATTGCACAAGGTCTTCAGTCGAGCTAAAATGAGATGCAGTCTGTGGTACAATCTTCTTAGATTGAGGTTCTGAACTGTCCTCCTTTTGAGATAATGCTGGCGATTCTACCTTATCAACAGAAAGTTCCTTGCTAGCACTATCTCTTACCAAATAATATCCCGTAAATTCATATCCTTGGACTCTTTCAGGACTTGGTAGAAACTGACCTTCTACTCTCTTAACAAGGGCTGGTTGCAATTCTACCAGATTTTCAATAGCAGAGATGGATACTCCCCATCCACCAACAGCAAAGACGCTCACAAGGAAGTAAGACGCTCCCTTTTTTCTCTTGATTAAAGTAAAGGAAAGCAATAATAATCCTGCCCCCAAGATAAACATCCCATCATTAGAAAACAGACCTGTTTCTGGTAATCTTGTAGCCAATTTTCGATAGATAAAGTAGTATTCTTTTCCCTCTTTTACCTCAATCTTATTTTCCTCAAACCATTGCAACTCAGATTTCAGCTTTTCAGATAAATCCTGCTCATCCAAATAATGACTTGAAATTAGTGTTGAACTCGTTTCTGTAGCCTGTACAGGTTGAGCACCCATACCAGCAAAAAATAAACTCGTTCCTAGCAAGACTGAACAAGCTCCTATTGCATATTTCCTCAAAGAAAAACGCTGCTTTCTCTCAAATTGAAATTCTTTCATCCCATCTCCCATCATTCATTATTACTGTATATTTAGTATATCAGAAATAGTCTATATTCACAAATCTTTCTAGTTATTCCCTTATCATTCCAAGTTAAGGGCAACAACATACAATAATTTTTATTTAATACTCTTCGAAAATCTCTTCAAACCACGTCAGCGTCGCCTTGCCGTAGGTATGGTTACT
>NZ_MWSM01000063.1:0-22151 GCF_002087075.1 Streptococcus pseudopneumoniae ATCC BAA-960 = CCUG 49455 | reverse complement strand
GATTTTCATTGAGTATAAATGTATATCAATATTTTTTGTTTTTCTTAATAAACGCAATGCAAAAAGAGCCTGTTGCCAAGCTCTTTAGTCTATTATTTCTTCTCAGCGCGAAGAGCTGACAAGATTTGTGTACGGATATCATCCACACCATTTGGCGTATTTGGTAAAAAGATAGTTTGATTTCCTTTAGAGGCAAAGGTGTTCAAGGTATCCAAATACTGGTTGGTCAATAGGATGGACATGATTTGTTCTTCTGTCATGCCAACATTGGCTTCCTTGAGTTCGGTGATAGACTCTGCTAAGCCATCCACAATTGCCTTACGTTGTTGGGCAATCCCCACACCATGAAGGCGGTCTTTTTCTGCTTCGGCTTCAGCTGCAGTGACAATTTTAATCTTATCGGCTTCTGCCAATTCTTGCGCTGCGACCCGTTTGCGTTGCGCCGCATTGATTTCATTCATGGATTGCTTAACTTCTGCATCTGGCTCCACCTTAGTAATCAAGGTTTTCACGATAATGTAGCCGTAAGTGGTCATTTCTTCTGCTACTTGGTGTTGAACTTCAAGGGCAATCTCATCTTTTTTCTCAAACAATTCGTCCAAGGTTAATTTGGGAACAGAAGAGCGAAGAGCATCTTCGATATAAGATTTAATCTGAGATTCTGGACGCATGAGTTTATAGTAGGCATCTGTCACGCTCTGCTCATTGACACGGTACTGAGTCGCTACATTCATCATCACGAACACATTGTCCTTGGTCTTGGTCTCAACCACAATATCACTTTGCAGCAAGCGCAACTGAATGCGTGCTGCAATCGAGTCAATCCCAAAAGGCAAGCGAATATGAATACCGCTGTTGGAAACCTTTTGGTATTTCCCAAAGCGTTCAATAATCGCCACCGACTGCTGACGAACCACATAAACTGTACTCAGTGTGACTATCACCAATAGGAGCACACAAACAATCAGAAAAATCATGAAAAATATTGCCATAATGGAACCTCCACAAGTATTTTTCTAGTATTATATCACATTTAAAGAAGGCTGTGCCGTTTTTACTGCGATTTTTCCTGAAATGTCAATAATTAGAGGTGAGACTGCATTTCAAGTTAGTAATCTCTTTTTTTCACTGCATTAACTTCTATAGAATCTTCATCCATAGTCAGAGAATGACTTGCCTTAACTTTTCTCTCGTGCTATACTATTTATGAAATTAATGAATAGGAGATATTTCATGAAATCAGCAAAAACTACTGTTACAATCCTTTCTGCACTTGCATCTGTCGTCTTATTATCTAGTTGTGCAACAAAGTCTACAGAAACACAGACAAGCAATAAGAGCTCATCTGATAATCAGATTACAATGACATATGACCAACTACGGTCAAGAGAAAATACTATGTCAACCCTTTGGTATCAAAAATCAGCTGAAACCAAAGCCTTGTATCTACAAGGTTATAATGTTGCCACAGATCGTCTAAAGGAATTACTGAAAACAGAATCAGACAAGCCTTATTCAATCATTTTGGACTTAGATGAAACAGTCTTAGATAATAGTCCTTATCAAGTTCAAAATATCAAAGACGGAACAGCATTCACACCTGAAAATTGGGATATTTGGGTTCAAAAAGCTGCAGCAAAAGCCGTCCCAGGAGCCAAGACGTTTCTTCAATTTGCCAATCAAAACGGCATCCAAATTTACTATATTTCTGACCGCTCAGTTAATCAAATAGATGCTACGATTAAAAATCTAGAAAACGAAGGAATCCCTGTACAAGGGCGTGATCACCTCATGCTCTTAGAAAGTGGTGTAAAATCCAAAGAAGGGCGTCGCCAAGCAGTTCAAGAGAAAACTAATCTAGTATTACTATTTGGTGATAACCTCGTAGACTTTGCAGATTTTTCGAAGATTTCTGAATCTGACCGTGATAAACAACTTGAAGAATTGCAAAAAGAATTCGGTGAAAAATTCATCATCTTCCCAAATCCAATGTACGGATCATGGGAAACAGCTGTCTACGCTGGCAATAAATTGGATGCTAAAGGTCAAGTGGAAGAACGCCAAAAGGCTTTGCAAGGTTTTAATAAATAAAACAAATAAGCTGATTCTATATAAACTAAGGTTAACTTACAATCTTCAAAAAGTGGATAGGAAGGAATTCTGATAATCAGAAAACTTTCCTATCCACTTTTTTAATTGATATAACATCAAGCTTTTATACATCTGATACTATACGTTTTTCTGATTTTAAAGACTTTGTCGCCTAGACCCTATATTTCAAGCATTAAGTGACCTTGATGATATAAATTTATTGTGGTATACTATTTTTGTCATCGGTTACCGATTACGTTCCTATGGGTTCGTGAGAGGAGGTGAAACTAATGAGCCTTATCATAGAGCTCGCTCTTACTATTATAGCGGATGTTATAGCTGGAATTATCTTGTATTTCGTCTGCAGATGGCTAGATAGTAAGGGGTAGACCGAGTGACTAGCCTATCAACACCCGTTAAATCGCTAAGATACGTCAAAAAAGCCCTTAACTACGGCAATAGTTAAGGGCTTTGGTGTTCTAATGAACCTTATCAACTAACTACATTTTAGCATATAATCTACAATAGTTCAAGCATTAAGTGACCTTGATGATCTAAATTTAGTGTGGTATAATACTTTTGTCATCGGTTACCGATTACGTTCCTATGGGTTCGTGAGAGGAGGTGAAACTAATGAACCTTATACCAGAGCTTGCTCTTACTATTATAGCGGATGTTATAGCTGGAATTATCTTGTATTTCGTCTGCAAATGGCTAGATGGTAAGAAGTAGACCGAATGACTAGCCTATAAACACCCGTTAAATCGCTAAGATACGTCAAAAAAGCCCTTAACTATGGCAGTAGTTAGGGGCTTTGGTGTTCTAATGAACCTTATACACTAACTACATTCTAGCATATAAGCCCAAATATTTCAAGAGTTTTATTTATTATTTAAAGTTCCTTAGCTCTGAAAGGTATTTGATTTTTCATCAATTCATTTAAAAATACTATACAAATTTCTTTACATTTTCCATAAGTGTGATATAATGAACTCAATAAGATAACTTGTGAAGGATAAACGCTGGGTCCCAGAATGGGGTAGACTGAAAGGTTGAGCATTCCTATGTGCCTGGGGTTATCTTTTTATTTTGATTTTTTAAGGCTCTCTACAAAGTTTAGAGGGTCTTTTTCTATTTCTGTAATGATAAAGTCAACAAATTGCTGTGAATAGGTATAGTGCTCAGACTTACCTATTTTATGGCAATATGCAAATTTCTCGTCAGTTTTTATTGAATAGAAATCAATGATTAAGGTTAGAACATATTGATTGAAACCAGATTTATAATTTAATTTGATATTCTTCTTGTTTAATCGATCATTTACAACTGAGATGATATTCCCGTATGAATATTTGTGAGTCTCTGATGGATCTTTTAAATCTTTTACTATTGCTACTTGAGAGGGAGATTGATTTGCAATTGAGACAACGAAGTCAGCTTCAGACTTTTTCTTTGTGATGTATAGGTTTTGTTTTACACCGATTGCAAATTTATCTGAATTATACTCAGAAACAAGAACATCTATAGCATTTGCTTGCTGAATAAACTTTTCTGCAATTTCCGCTGGGTATTTTAGTCTGATTTGTTCATTTGTCAGAGGCTCATAACTTGCTGATATAGTTAGGAAATTTTGTGCAATGGTCTCAGTGATGTCTCTACCATGAAATCTCTGAAGTTCATTGACATAGTTAAGTACACACGCTTGAAATAGTGGAGCGTACTTTAGTTCGTAATCCTCTGTAATATAATGTGTGCTGATATTTCTAAGCTCAATAATACGCTCCAGATTTAGTCGAATTCGTGTACTATCATCGGAATAAATTTTCTTGATAACATTTTCAAGGCTGAGAGTTCTATCTGGATTATCCTTAAAATAGATTGATAGATTTCTATTTAGCATTTCAGACTTCAACATCAACTCCCAAGCATTACATATGAAAAAACTGAATCCTTCAATACGATATTTGATTGTAGGCTTGTTGTAAATTTCCAGCCCCATAATAAAGGCCTCAACACTTTTATCAACAAGTCGTTGACTTAAATTTTTCATATTTTTCTTCCCTCCAATCTAACTATTAAGCAATCTTTTTAATAAAAACAGTTGCTTTTTATTTTTTTCTTATTCATTTGTCAAATTTGCTGTTTTTACAGTTTAGTTTATAAAGTCGGATTTCCCTTCCTCCATAATTTTCTTTTATAAAACATCAAGCCCTTAACTGACATCTGATTACTAAACAGGTAACTTACGAAAAATACGCAGACATATCAGAATTACAAGAGAATTTCTAATATCACTATATCGCTTCTTTTATTAAAGACTAACTTTTTTGTTAAAATGTTTATACTCAACAAAAATCAAAGAGCAAATTAGAAAACTAGGATTATATATTCCTGTAGAATATACCAAAACACCCCTTAACTATCGCACTAGTTAGGGGCTTTGGTGTTCTAATGAACCTTATCCGATAAAATTATTCTAACATACAGGCCCAGATATTTCAAGAGTTTTATTTATTATTTAAAGTTCCTTAGTTCTGAAAGGTATTTGATTTTTCATCAATTCATTTAAAAATACTATACAAATTTCTTACATTTTCCATAAGTGTGATATAATGGACTCAATAAGATAACTTGTGAAGGATAAACGCTGGGTCCCAGAATGGGGTAGACTGAAAGGTTGAGCATTCCTATGTGCTGGGGGGTATCTTTTTATTTTGATTTTTTAAGGCTCTCTACAAAGTTTAGAGGGTCTTTTTCTATTCCTGTAGAATATACCAAAACACCCCTTAACTATGGCAGTAGTTAGGGGCTTTGGTGTTCTAATGAACCTTATCCGATAAAATTATTCTAACATACAGATCCAGATATTTCAAGAGTTTTATTTATTTTTTAAAGTTCTGGAAAGGTCTATAATGAAGTTAGCCATCTAGTATCAAAAAACCAACTAGCTCCTATGAACTAGTCGGTTTCTAATCAATGTGCCAACATTTCTTGGGCGATTTCTTGGCCAGATAGGTTATCTGGATAGTAGGTTGGCCAGTTGTCCATTTCTTCAAAGAGGGCTTCTTGGCTTGTGCCTCCAAAGAAGATATGGAAATGTTCTGCCTTAACTGGGGCGATATTGTGGTCACTAAACTGAACATACTTGAATTGTCCAGCGTCCGCATCTGTCGCTTCAAAGAGGAAGCGCACACCACGATTACCTTTCTTGTAAGTTAAGATTTTCTTACCAACATACTTATAAGTATATTTCTTGCTTTGTCCACCTTGAATAAATTCCATAGTGTTATCAGTAATGTTAATCTTAGTGACATCTGTCTGATAGCCTTTTGTATAGTAAGCCTTGTACTCAGCCTGGGTCATCTTACCAGTCAACTTAGCCTTGTAGTCAAAGACTTGGTCAAACGTGCCATCTTCAAGGAAAGGATAAACTGATTGCCAATTACCTGCATAGTCACTCAAGGTACGATCCTTGACATCGGCATCCTCAAAGTAACCATTTTGAACTGTCTTGGTATCCTCTGCTTTTTCAGGCTCGATTGCTGGACCTTCTTGGTCTGTTGTTTGTTTCAAAGCCTTGAGGTTTTTCTCCATAACGGAAATGTAGTTTTCGCCAGCCTTGGTATCCTCTTCTGTCAGACTTTCTAAAGGATTGAGAACATCTGTTTTGACACCTGCCTCTTTTGAAAGTGTGTTAGCAAGGGCTTGTGAAGCATTTTCTTCAAAGTAGATATAGGCAATTTTATTTTTCTTGACGTACTCTGTCAATTCTGCCAGACGAGCAGCTGATGGCTCGGCATCTGGAGAGAGACCTGAGATTGCGACTTGTTTGAGTCCATAGTCCAAAGCAAGGTAGTTAAAGGCTGCGTGCTGAGTCACAAAGCTCTTTTGTTTAGCTTTGGATAAGCCTTCTGCATAAGCCTTATCCAAGGCTTGCAATTTTTCGATATAGGCAGCTGCATTCTTTTCAAAGGTCTCTTTTTTATCAGGATAATCTGCTGACAAGCTATCGCGGATGTGCTCTACTAGTTTAATGGCACGAACTGGTGATAACCAAACATGGGGGTCAAACTCATGGTGATGACCTTCTTCTCCATGGTCATGGTCTCCCTCTTCTTCCTCGCCACCTGGCAAGAGCAACATATCGCCTGTCGCCTTGATGGTTTTGACCTTTTTCTTATCCAAGGTATCTAGCAATTTAGGTACCCATGTTTCCATGTTTTCATTTTCATAAACGAAGGTATCTGCGTCTTGGATTCTGGCAACTGCCTTGGCAGACGGTTCATATTCATGGGGTTCTGTACCAGCACCGATGAGGAGTTCTACATTAGCAGTATCTCCTGCGACTTGCTTGGTAAATTCATAGACAGGGTAAAAGGTTGTCACAATATTTAGTTTGCCATCTGCCTGCTTTTGATTGGAACAAGCCACTAAAAACAAGGCACATAGACTGGCTAGTAATAAGCTAATTTTTTTCATCTTAGTCTCCTATTTGATAAAACGTCTTACTAAACTAATTAGCAAGAAAACAGTTACAAAAATAATAGTAATGCTTGCACTTGCAGGTGTTTCTGCATAGTAGGAAATGTAAAGTCCTGCTACCATTCCCAAAAATCCAATAGCACTGGCAAGCAGCATAACCGATTTAAAGTTTTTCCCCAGACGCAGGGCAATACTAGCTGGCAAGACCATAATGGTCGATACCAGAAGAGCTCCCGCAGCAGGAATCATAAGGGCAATGGCCACCCCCGTCACCATGTTAAAAAGAATGGACATGGTACGAACTGGCAAGCCATCCACAAAGGCCGTATCCTCATCAAAAGTCAGGATATACATTGGACGAAGGAAGAGGAAGGTCAAAATCAAGACAACCACCGCAATGACAAAGAGGGAAATGACCTGCTCTTCGCTGATAGTCACGATGGAACCAAAAAGATACTGGTCCAAACTCATAGAACTCGAGCTTTTACCCTTGCTCATGACAATCAGAGAAACAGCCAGACCTGTTGACATGAGGATAGCTGTCCCGATTTCCATAAAGCTCTTGTAAACCGTACGGAGATACTCCAGAAAGACCGCCGCGATCAAAACAATAGCAATAGTTGAAATAGTCGGAGAAATCCCTAGGACCAGACCAAAAGCTACACCCGAAAGCGAGACGTGGCTGAGGGTATCACTCATCAAACTCTGACGGCGCAAGATAAGAAAGGTTCCTAATACTGGCGAGAAGAGACTCATGGCAATAACCGCCAGAAAGGCACGCTGCATAAAGTCATAAGATAATAAACTAAGCATGACCCACCTCCTGATCATTCTCATGAACGTTGAAACAACGCCATGGCGAGTCTTGGTTACGGACTAGATGAATATTGCGGTCCGCATAGTCCTTAACTTCTTCAGGATCATGGGTAATCATCAAAACAGCCTTGCCATGATGATGGGCGCTGTGGTGCATGAGTTCGTAAAATTCATTTTTACTTCCTGCATCCATCCCCGTTGTCGGCTCATCTAGGATAAACACATCTGGGTCAGAAGCAAACATACGCGCAATCACCGCTCGCTGCTTTTGTCCTCCAGATAGAGACCCCAAGCGTTTGTCTCGGTGTTCCCACATACCAACTGAGTCCAAACTAGCCTTGATATGCTCCTCATCATGAGCATTCAAACGACGGAACCAACCCTTTCGTGGATAGCGACCCGACTTGACAAACTCATAAACTGTACTTGGAAAACCAGCATTAAAACTGGCAATCTGTTGAGGAAGGTAAGCTATTCTCAATTTCTTACCCTGCGTATTTGTCTTTGAAATAGTTACCTTACCAATGCGTGGTTGGAGAATTCCAAGACTGGCCTTGATGAGTGTCGTCTTAGCCGCTCCATTCTCCCCCGTCAAGGTAACAAATTCCCCACTATCAACACTATAATTGATATGTTCAAGAACAGGCTCCTTATCATAATAGAAGGATAAATCCTCTACCGTAATATATCTCATTATTTGATTTCTCCTACTAAAGCAGTCAAAAACCGCTGGATCACTTTTTGTTCATTTGGAGTAAACTGAGTCGCCACTTGTTCATAGGTTAAAAGTGTATGCTCATGGTGATGGTGGTGCTCCTCAGCAATTGGACGAGCCAAATCAGTCAACTGATAAAAAATCACACGCGCATCCTTAGGATCTTTAGATGTTTCCAACATGCTTTCCTTGACCAAAGATTTAATGGCCTTGGTAACTGCCGCCTGACTGACATTGAGGCGACGAGCTAATTCTGAATTTGTTAAAGATTCCTCTGACAAAAGCATGAGAATATGCTCCTGGGTATTGGTCAGAGCCACCTCGCTAGTGCAATGACCTATTAGAATTTCATGCTGATTTTCTGCCTGCAAAATCACCTCATTCAAAAAAGCATCGATATCCTTCGCTAGCTGTCTCATATCTGACTCCTTTCCTTTTGGATTTCTCCATTTTTAAGAGAAAAATACTATTCTGTAGAATTTTATTTACCAGTTAATTATATCACAAGCAAAAAAAGAGTCAAGAAAAAACGTAAAAATCGGCTTCATTCTTGAACTCTTCTATATTATTTATTGAAATTCTTTGACATCTCCATCATAAGTCGCCCAATCTTTGCTGAAAAAGCGCTCATTCAGATGGTAAGTCGGAGCTGGTGTGGGATTGGATAGGAAAGGATCAACTGCCTTGTCAAAAGCCAACCAACCCAACCAACCAAGGTGAATGGTGTCCTTCATAAAGAAAGGCTCCCCACCATCCTTAGAAAAATCTGCTATATTGGTAAAACCTTGACTCTCTAACTGGTAGCGAATCTTCTGCACCGTTTGTTGGTACATATCCTCTCGTAGACCAGCATAGTCCATCCATTTTTTATTAACAGGTGGAATGATAAAAATCGGGTTTACTTTAGATTTAGAAAACTGTGTTAAAACCAACTGCAAGTCATTATACTCTGGCGACTTGAGATAGGTGAAGTTTTTCTGAGAATCCTTTAATTTCTTCAAATCCTTCTTGATCTGCTTATTATAGAAATAATTTTCCATTCCCAGATCATTATTAGAAGTATTTTTTTCTGCATCTGCTTTAACGACATCTTCTATGGCTTGATAAGAAAACTGGTCTGGCAAGGTCTTTAAATACTTAACTACATGTTTATCATAATTGACATAGCCTCTAACGGAAAACTGACCAAAAAAGGAAGCTTGTCGTTCATTAAACCGAGCCAATAATTCAATCATGTCATTGTCTGCCGTCGACAATTCTTCCTTACTTGCCAACTTCTGAACCAGATCCTTCATAGCTACGTTAGGAAACTGCTGTAGTAAGCGAGTCGCTGCATATTGACTCGCCTGATCTCCAGATTGATGTTCCAGAAAACTGGTCAACTGGTCTCCATTAAAATACTGCTGGAAGGCTGCTGGCTCATAGCCATTTTTACTGAACCACTGAGGTGAGATAACATACACAACTTGTTTATTCTCCAGTTGTGGCAACATCTGTTGCATTCCAAAATACTGGTTAAGCGATGCAGCTCCCCTCTGTCCTAAAAGATAAGGACGGTAGGAGCGATTGTATTTCTCAGCTAATACCGCAGGATGAGCACCGTCAAAACGAAGCCATTCACTAGAGCCAAAGAAGGGAACAAAACGCATATTTGGATCAGATAGTGCTCTGACCTTTTGACTTCGCTCCTTAAAACTATCGATAGTAGTAGCCACTGCTGAACGCTTTTCAGCTCCTAGATTATGACGCATCTCAGTAGGATAAAAGAAAATGAGCAGAAAAACCAACAAACCAGCTATCAAGACCGGTCCGAAGATCATCCATAAGCGTTTAAGCATTTTGTAGCTCCACAATACCAGCTATGATTTTATTAGCTGTATTCCAGTCGTCGCGACCAAACTCTGTTACAGGGACACGAATGTCAAAACGGTTCTCAATCTCCACAATCAATTCAACCGTTCCCATACTATCCAAGACACCTGCATCAAAAAGATCTTCATCCATCATGTCAGAAACATCTTCCATAAACAACTCATCAATAATTTCGATAACTTCTGATTTGATATCCATATTTTATTTCCTTTTATTTTTTAAACCATAAATCATTCAAAAATCTAGAAAAGATTAAGAATGACAGCATGACGACATGGAAGGTGACAACCATGCCAAGCAACTGAATCCAGCGATTCTCAGGTAGGGCAGCCTTCCCTGCTTTTTTCCGTTCCTTATTGAGCGTTTTTTTCTTGCGAACCCAGACATCATTGATGACCAAGCCCAGTCCATGAAAGAGTCCATAGGCGATGTAGTACCAGGTCACACCGTGCCAAAATCCCATAATCAGCATATTGACAATGTAGGCCACACTTGAGGTTACATTGCGATTCTTAAAGACCTTCTTTCTGGTTAACACCATGACCATTCGCATAAAGACAAAGTCACGGAACCAGAAAGAGAGACTCATATGCCAGCGATTCCAAAATTCCTTTAAATCCCTTGATAAAAATGGTTTGTTAAAGTTGATAGGGCTACGGATTCCCATCAAATTTGAAATGGCTAAGGCAAACATAGAATAACCTGCAAAGTCAAAAAAGAGCTCCAGACCAAAGGTATACATAACTGCCAAGGCATAGAGGTTAAAGAAGCCACCTGACTGCAGGGCTAGATTCTTCAGAGGAGGCAACAAGGTCTCTCCTAAAACATGAGCTAGGATAAACTTATACAAAAATCCCCACATGATATAGCGAACAGATTCATCCAGCATATCCATCAACTCATCTCGCTCAGGAATGGTCTGATAATTTTCATTAAATCGCTTAAAGCGATCAATTGGACCACTTGAAAAAGTTGGCATGAAGAGAAGGAAACGGAGGAATTCCCAGAGGGTAAAATCCTTAATCACTCCATCTCTCAGCTCGATGATAATCCCAACCGAACGAAAGGTCAGGTAAGAAATTCCCAAAAATCCAAGCAAAGACTGCGTTCCATTGATAGCTGGTTGCACCTTGACAAAGATAATCGGAAGTAGGGACAGAAAACTAACTAAGTAGAAGACCCACTGGCCATCCTTACTTTTTCGATAATGCTTGTAGAAGAGTACGAGCAATATTTCCCAGCACAGATAAATACCCAAGGCAGCTAGTTGATTGGTCTTCCCACCTACCAGCATGGTAACGATAAAGAAGAGACTAACCAGTACTTCATACCAGGCAAAGCGTTTCTTGAAAAAGAGACCGATAAAGATAGGCAAGGTTGCAGCAATCACATAGACAAAATACTGAGGATTTCCGTATGGCTCTAAATGAGGAAGCTGTTGAAAGAACTCCATCATCTCTTATTCACCTCGTTAATCAATCCTTTGATGTCAATTTTTCCATTTGGAGTCAGTGGCAAACTGTCTCGATAAAGGAATTTAGACGGCATCATGTAGGACATCATAATATCTGTCAAGTCTTCCTTAATTGCCTTGGTAATATCGATATCACGCTCAAACTGCTCACGAACACCATCTTTTAAGATGACATAGGCCAATAGATTTTGCACTTTGTGGTCTTTGTTATAGCGCGGAACAGCGACAGCAGACTCAATATAGCGAGACTTATTAAGATTTTGAGAGACATCTTCTAGCTCAATGCGGTAACCGTTGAACTTAATCTGGAAGTCCATGCGTCCACCGTAGAGAAGCAAGCCCTCATCTGTCATGGTTCCCACATCACCTGTGTGATAGGCTGGCAGTCCTTCAAATTCAAAGAAGGCTTCCCCTGTTTTTTCAGGATTGTTCATATAACCTTTTGAAACAGCTGGTCCAGAAACAATGATTTCTCCCTGTTGACCATTTGGCAATTTATTGCCGTCCTCGTCAATGATAAAGGTTGGAGAATCAGCCTTGGTATAGCCGATTGGTAGGCGTTTGAGAGTCGCCAACATCTCGTCTGTCACAGCAACAGCTGACAATGCTACTGTCGCTTCTGTTGGGCCGTAGGCATTGATAATACGGGCATTTGGGAATCGCTCACGCAGTTTTTGCGCTGTTTTGACCGTCAATTCTTCACCATCAAAGTAGAAATGCGTGATGCCAGGCATTTTCTCACTATTAAAGTCTTCTGATAACATGGCCATATCCGCAAAGGATGGTGTTGAAGTCCAGATAGCGATTGGCAATGAAAAGATAGCCGCAAAAAGTTGCTTAAAGTCCTGAGTAATGGCTGAAGGGAGGGCAAAAAGTGTACCACCCAGTGCCAAGGTCGGTGCCCAGTACATGACAGACAGATCAAAAGAATAAGGTGGCTGGGCCAGCATTTGCGGACGACTTGGCGTCGCAAATTCCTTATCTGTAATCATCCAGTTGGTAAAGCTGAGGAGGTTATCATGGGAAATCTGCACTCCCTTAGGCTTACCAGTCGTACCAGAAGTAAAGATAATGTAGTAGTTATCATCGCCCTTGACTGGATGCGTGATTTCATAGTTATTCCCTTGAGCAAAGGCCTCTTGAACCTGAGCTAGAGTCATCATTGGTGTAGAAACCTGCTTCAAGGGAAAGTCTGAGATGGCAATAATCAAGCTTGGCTCTGCTATTTCTAAAATAGATGAAACTCGCTCCAAGGCCGAATGGCTATCAATTGGAATGTAGGCATGACCTGACTTAGTCAGCGCTACAAAGGTTGCCAACATTTCATATTCTTGGCCACCAAAAACAACCACAGGAGACTTCTCAGGCAAGCCTAGTTGGTCAATGACTGCAGCCAAACTATCCGAATCAGCCTTTAAATCGCCATAAGTGTGTTCCTGCCCCAAAACATTATAGACAGGATAGCTAGGCTGTGTCTGAGCAAAATGCTCAATGGTTTCAATCATATCTGCTATTGGTTTATTTGACACAATAGGAATTCTCCTTCAAGTTAAAATTCATTATAGATAAAGCTTCCTTGACCCTGACCAAGATAGCTAAAGAAGTAAAGCAGCCCTAGAAAGATAAGAAAATACAAGGCTGTCCGACCAAGAAAAAGGTACAATTCTTTTCTCTGTTTCATCAAGAAAAACCATTCATTTCTGTAATTTTTCGCTAAAATAAGAGTGATTCTTACTAGCTTATTTTTCTACCATTGTACCACTTTATATAGTATCTTTTCAATTGTTTACCGTATGTTTCCAATAGATTTCAGCTTATTTTAAGGATTATGCGGTTTTTCTATGTATATTTTTAAAAAAGAGCCTGAGATTTCCATCTCAAGCTCTATCAAAATAATTGTTTTCTAATACTCAATGAAAATCAAAGAGCAAACTAGGAAGCTAGCCGCAAGCTGTACTTGAGTACGGTAAGGCGACGCTGACGGGGTTTGAAGAGATTTTCGAAGAGTATAAACTAGAAAAGTGAGAATACAAGCACGGCCAAGGCTGCACCGATAACAGGTCCCACAACAGGAATCCAAGCGTAAGACCAGTCTCCGTCTCCCTTGTTTGAAATTGGCAAGATGCTGTGCATGATACGAGGTCCAAGGTCACGAGCTGGGTTCAAGGCATAACCTGTTGTCCCACCTAGTGATAGACCGATACCGACAATCAAAGTCCCCACTGCGAAGGTTCCGATTCCTGCTTGAAGGTCATAAAGTCCCAAAGCAAAGATTGTTAATACCAATACAAAAGTTCCAAGGATTTCGCTAATCAAGTTAGAAACTGTATCCTTGATAGCTGGACCAGTGCTGAAAGTAGCCAGGATATTACCTGCATTTTCTTCTACCTCATAATGCGGTTTGAATTGCAACCAAACCAAAATCTGACCCAGCATAGCCCCTGCGAACTGGGCTAGGATATAAGGGAATACTGATGCCCAAGGCAAACCACCTTTCAAGGCCACACCAATCGTCACAGCTGGGTTTAAATGAGCTGGACTGAGCTTGCCAGATACAAATACTGCAACCGCAACTGCAATCCCCCAACCCATAGTAATCACAATCCAACCTGAGCTGTTGCTCTTGGTTTTTGGAAGAACCACACCTGCAACAACACCATTTCCTAGAAGAATCAGGATTAAAGTTCCCAAAAATTCTCCAAATAACTCATTCATCATCTTTCTGTCTCCATTAAAAAGAAGGAGGGGTAGACTAGGAGCCCTGCCCTCCGCCTCTTTTATTTTTTCTTAATTTTTTAATTCTGCTAAATCGTTGTTAGCAAGAGCTACTTCGACATCAACACGGTAAGCTGCTTTTTCTTCTTCTGTCCAGTCATAGAATCGTCCCATTTCATCCAAAACTGGCTCAACGATACTATCCAAGCTATCACGCATAAAGAGCATATGGTTAGTACGACGAAGAAGGAAGTCAACTGGACTCAGAACCAACTCGTTGCGCATTGCATAGTGAAGGGACAAAGTATCTGCCAAACTGAGTCCTGGCGCTTGTTCCAAGCTGTGAGCAAGGGCAAATACTTTCGGTGCATTTGAACCGTATAGATTTGCGAGATAGTGGGCTTCCTTGCTATCCAATCCACGTGACACTCCAAGTTGCGCAAAGGCTTCGATTTCTGAGTCCACATTTGCTGGATTCAATTCTCCACCTGAAACAGGGTAAGTCTTCGAGTTGATGAGTTTAAAGCTGCGGTCAAATTCTGCTTTGAGGATGTCAACCACGCGCTCCATAGCTCCTTCAGCCATCTTACGGTAGTCTGTGATTTTACCACCAGCAAGGGTCAAAAGGCCATTGTCATCACGATCTAAGCTCGAACCACGAGAAACTGCAGATGGATCCAAATGTTTCTCAGAGGTACTGCTTTCAAGCTTGCTGACAGCAGACTCAACATCTTCACGCGTTTTTTCTTTAGAGAGATAAGATTCAACAGTCGCAATCAAGTTGTTAAAGCTTTCATCACTAATAGTTCCGTTATTCCCTCCATTGTAGTCAGAAGCGCTATTGCCTGCGATCAATGGACGAAGACCTGCCCAGCTGCTTTCGATATCATCAATGGTGATGTTGGCTTCTGGGAAGCGGTTGTTTACAATGCCAAGTAGGTAATCTACATCTTCTTGAGTTACTTTTGGATGTTCCAAATCACCTGTGTAGTCTGTATCAGTTGTACCGAAGTAGGTCTTGTTTTCACGTGGGAGAACAAAGACCATACGACCGTCACCCAAACCTGTGTCAAAGTAAACTGGCTGTGAAACCTTGATCTTACTTGAATCCACTACCAAGTGAACTCCCTTAGTTGGACGCATTTGTGAGAATTGTGTTCCCTTATTAGACAAATTGCGTACCTTATCACTCCAAGGACCTGTTGTATTGATAACCAGACGCGCCTTGATTTCAAAGACTTGGTCTGTCAAGAGATCACGAGCTACAACACCTGTAATCTTGCCACTTTCGTCAAAGAGGAAGCCTTCTGCCTTCACGTGGTTGGCAATAAGGGCACCATCTTGGTTGGCACGTTTGATGTTTTCGATCACGAGACGGGCATCGTTGTTACGGAAGTCAAGATAAACTCCACCTCCTACCAAACCGTCTTTCTTCAAGTTTGGCTGGCGTTCCAAGACTTCTTCCTTGCTCAAAACCTTGTTAGCAGCTGGCGTGTTATTAACCCCTGCCAAAAGGTCATACAAGTCCATAGCTACTTTAAGACGGAAGAGGCTAAAGGTCGCTCCATCTTCATCGTAAACTGGCAAGAGCATTGGGTCCGGTTTTGGAATGTGAGGTGCAATTTGTTGTACCACTGCACGTTCTGAAACTGTATCTGATACCACTTCTACGTCGAATTGTTTGAGGTAACGCAGACCTCCGTGAACCAATTTTGTTGAACGGCTAGATGTTCCTTCTGCGAAGTCTTGCATTTCAATCAATCCAGTCTCAAGACCGCTAGCTGCCGCCTGCAAGGCTACACCAGCCCCTGTGATTCCTCCACCGATAATCAAGAGGTCCAGGGTACGTTCCTGCATTTTTTTAATTGATAATTCACGTGTTTTCTTTGAAAATTCCATTTTTACACACTTTCTAACTGAGTCGCTTTATTCTTCCAGTATTAGTCGTCTACTTCCGCAAAGACTTGCGTTGCTTTTACAGCCTTCTTCCAGCCCTTGTAGAGTTGTTCCTTGCGCGATTCGTTCATAGATGGTTCAAAGAGTTCTCCTGTCTCATTCAAGAGTTTCAACTCATCCAAGTCTTTCCAGTAACCTACTGACAAACCTGCTAGGAAGGCTGCCCCTAGAGCTGTTGTTTCCAAGTTTTTGGCGCGTGCGATGTCGATTCCCAAAATGTCAGCTTGGAACTGCATGAGGAAGTTGTTCATAGCTGCACCACCGTCTACTTTCAAGACTTGGATAGCTGTCTGAGCATCCACTTGCATCGTATCGATAATATCACGCACTTGATAAGCAATTGATTGAAGAGTTGCCTTGATAAAGTCTTCTTTGCTTGTTCCACGAGTTAAGCCAAAGACAGAACCGCGAGCGTTTTGGTTCCAGTATGGAGCACCTAGACCTGTAAAGGCTGGAACGACATAAACTTCATCATCATTGTGAGAATCACGAGCGTATTTTTCAGATTCTGGTGAATTTTCAACCATGCGAAGACCATCACGAAGCCACTGAATAGCACTTCCTGCGATGAAGATAGAACCTTCCAAGGCATAATAAACCTTACCGTTGATTCCGTAACCAATGGTTGTCAAGAGGTTGTTTTCAGACAACTGCATTTCTTCACCAGTATTCATGATGATGAAAGATCCTGTTCCATAAGTATTCTTGACCATACCAGGTTCAAAGGCCAACTGTCCAAAGAGGGCTGCTTGTTGGTCCCCAGCCATACCAGAGATTGGCACCTCTCCACCATAGAAATGGAATGGCGCTGTTTGACCGTAGATTTCAGAGTTAGAACGAACTTCTGGCAGCATAGCCTTCGGAATGTTGAGAATTTCCAAAATCTCATCATCCCATTTGAGTTCTTTAATGTTATAAAGCATGGTACGAGCTGCATTTGAGTAATCCGTCACGTGAGCCGCACCGTCAGTCAATTTCCAAACCAACCAAGTATCGATAGTACCAAAGAGCAATTCCCCTTTTTCTGCTCGCTCTTGAGCGCCCTCTACATGATCCAAAATCCAACGAACCTTAGTAGCAGAGAAGTAAGCATCGATGATCAAACCAGTCTTTTCATGGAATTTTTCCACATAACCTTGGCTTTTCAGCTGTTCAGCCAGAGGAGCTGTCTGACGTGATTGCCAAACGATAGCATTGTAGATAGGAAGTCCTGTTTTCTTATCCCAAACGACCGTTGTTTCACGTTGGTTGGTAATCCCGATTGCCTCAATCTGACTTGGTTTCACACCACTTTCGATGAAAGCTCCAGCAATAACAGACTGGACGGAATTCCAAATTTCATTGGCATTGTGCTCTACCCAACCTGCCTGAGGGAAAATCTGGGTAAACTCTTTTTGACTCGAGCTAACCTTTTCTCCTTTTTTGTTGAAAATGATGGCACGAGAACTTGTAGTTCCCTGGTCAATAGCCATAATGTATTTTTCTTGTGACATGTGCTGTCCTCCTGATAATGATCTTGAGGATATTTCCTCTTTACACTAACTAGTATACAAAATAAAGCGCTTTCTTGTTTATCAACTTTTTTTAATTTTTTAAAAAATATGAGGAGATTGTGTGAATTTCACAAAAAGACCTGGATTAACCAAGCCTTTTAAGTGAATAATAACTGACGAATCGCTACCAAATCCTCCATATCCAAGTCGTTTTTTAAATAATAAACTGGTGTCTGCTCCTTCTTATAAATAGGGTTATTGGTAACCAGCAAATCATAATGCCGAGTTCGGTCATAGGCTTCAATGGTAATAAAACGATTGTATTCCAAATACCGTTTTAAAATGGCTGCCATCCTTGAAAAGACAAGAAAACCAGATGTCAACTCCAGACCAATCCGCATATGCTGGCCACCATTTTCAGCCATATATTCGATTAACTGCAGCCATTCCCAGAGAATTTTCTTATCTAAGTCTGTCCCCTGCTGAAAGGCAGGTAGAGCATGAAAAATCTCCTCTGCTGTCTCTTTAAAATCATGTTCCATCAGTAAATATGGATGACGATTCTCTAACTGATACTTGTAGCGATCCTGTAAAATATAACCCTTATAGAGATAGACTTGAGCACAAAGCTGGCTAAGTTCATAGGTGACATGGTCCTCTGTGTAGTCCCCCAGCAGCTCCTCCTTCTTCATTTCTTGAATCAATTGTGTCAGCAAATCTACCAACTGCCCTCCAAAACCAAGGATATACTCCATAGTATGAAGAGGAAGGATGCGATGAGATAGGAGGAAAGAGAAGAAAATCATCATCTCACCATCTTCAGTCCCTAGAGGAAGGTGTTGCCCAGCAAAAAAGGACGGAGTCTTTCGATGCAAACGAAGGTAGAAAATATTGTCAAAATACCCTCGCATTTTTTCTTCTATCACTTGAAACTGACAGGCATTGACCCGAAGACGTTGTTGACTGATGTGAGCCCAGAGAACCAAGTCCAATTTCTGCCCCGAAGACAAACTTGCACCGCAGATTTCTTCTAGTGTAGCAATTTCCTGTTTTCTCTCTGATTTCTGCATGTGACCTTCCCATTCCTGACTAGACCAGACCTTGCGAAAAAGACAGAAATAGAAATAGCGAATCTGATGCTCTGGACCTCGCCAACGTCCATTCTGGATGGATAAATCAAATTCTGACAAAATCTGATTTAAACCAGCCAAGTGGCGACCAAGCGTAGCCTCACTAATCATCAATTCTTGAGCCAGCTGATGGGCCAAAAACTGTTGGTGGTAGAGAAGATAAACCAAAATCTGGTATTTAACAGCATTCTCCAAAAACAAGCTCCGAATATCTCTCCCCTTGGTAGCTTCACCGATCGACAGGCGCAGATTTTCATTTTCTAAGTGAATAGTCAGCTCTAAACCACTATCCAAAGCCTTGTCATTGAGCAGGGTGACATATTTGGTTAGGGTTGCTTTTGAAAATCCTGTCTCCTCTATTACAGCCTTGACAGTCGTCTGAGACTCTTGTAATAGAAAGGAAAGGATTGAAAATTGACCACACTCGGCCTTCTCCATCAAATCTCCTAAATACATTTGTTACCCCTTTCATTTTCTACCTTAAGCATAGCATAAATCTTACAAATGCTGAAATAATCTGTTTCTCTTTTTATTTACCTGCTGATTTCCTAGTCCATTATCCTGAAAATCAGCAAACACACGGCTCCCCCTTTGGGCATTTTTATGCTAAAATAGTAGCTATGGATAAAATTATTAAAACTATATCAGAAAGCGGAGCCTTTCGTGCTTTTGTCCTTGATAGCACAGAAACCGTCCGCACTGCTCAAGAAAAACATCAAACCCAAGCCAGCTCAACTGTAGCGCTTGGTCGAACTCTTATCGCTAGCCAGATTCTCGCAGCCAATGAAAAAGGAAATACCAAACTTACAGTTAAGGTGCTGGGTTCTAGCTCCCTAGGTGCTATCATCACGGTCGCTGATACCAAGGGGAATGTCAAAGGTTACGTTCAAAATCCCGGTGTCGACATCAAAAAGACTGCAACTGGTGAAGTTCTAGTCGGACCTTTTGTTGGAAATGGTCAATTTCTCGTTATCACAGACTACGGCATTGGAAATCCTTATACTTCCTTGACCCCACTCATCTCTGGAGAGATTGGGGAAGACCTGGCTTTCTACCTAACAGAAAGCCAACAGACACCTTCAGCAGTCGGCCTCAATGTCCTTTTGGACGAGGAAGACAAGGTCAAGGTTGCAGGTGGTTTCCTAGTCCAAGTCTTGCCAGGAGCCAAGGAAGAAGAGATTGCTCGCTTTGAAAAACGCATCCAAGAAATGCCAGCTATCTCTACTCTTCTCGAAAGCGACGACCATATCGAAGCCCTCCTCAAGGCTATCTACGGTGACGAGGCCTACAAGCGTCTTTCTGAAGAAGAAATCCGTTTCCAATGTGACTGTAGCCATGAGCGCTTTATGAACGCTCTTGCAAGCCTTCCAAGCTCAGACTTACAGGAAATGAAAGAGGAAGACCACGGGGCAGAAATCACTTGTCAATTCTGCCAGACAACTTACAACTTTGATGAAAAGGACCTGGAGGAACTCATTCGTGACAAATCTTAATACACCTTTTATGATTGGCAATGTTGAGATTCCCAATCGTACCGTTTTAGCACCTATGGCTGGTGTCACCAACTCAGCCTTTCGTACCATCGCAAAAGAGCTCGGAGCTGGACTCGTTGTCATGGAAATGGTCTCTGACAAGGGAATCCAATACAACAACGAAAAAACCCTGCACATGCTTCATATCGATGAAGGCGAAAACCCTGTCTCTATCCAACTTTTTGGTAGCGATGAAGACAGCCTCGCACGCGCAGCAGAATTCATCCAAGAAAACACTAAGACCGATATCGTCGATATCAACATGGGCTGTCCAGTTAATAAAATCGTGAAGAACGAAGCTGGCGCTATGTGGCTCAAGGATCCAGATAAGATTTACTCTATCATCAACAAGGTCCAATCTGTCCTTGATATTCCACTTACTGTCAAGATGCGTACCGGCTGGGCTGACCCGTCTCTTGCAGTAGAAAATGCCCTCGCTGCTGAAGCAGCAGGTGTTTCTGCCCTCGCCATGCATGGCCGTACCCGTGAGCAAATGTATACAGGTCACGCAGACCTTGAGACCCTGCACAAGGTTGCCCAAGCTCTGACCAAGATTCCATTCATCGCCAACGGTGACATCCGTACAGTTCAAGAAGCCAAACAACGCATTGAAGAAGTCGGTGCTGATGCAGTCATGATTGGCCGCGCTGCCATAGGAAATCCCTACCTCTTCAACCAAATCAACCATTACTTTGAAACAGGAGAAATCCTACCTGATTTGACCTTTGAAGATAAGATGAAAATCGCCTACGAACACTTGAAACGATTGATTAACCTCAAAGGAGAAAACGTCGCAGTTCGTGAATTCCGTGGCCTCGCTCCTCACTATCTCCGTGGAACATCTGGCGCTGCCAAACTCCGTGGAGCCATTTCGCAAGCTAGCACCCTAGCAGAGATTGAAGCCCTCTTGCAATTGGATAAGGCTTAATAGACCAAAACCCGTAACTCTCTTAAAGGTTACGGGTTTTTGACTGTAAAAATTCAAATACTGCGAGTTATTATTGACTCAAAGCAACACTGGAAACCTTGCCATCCGCTCCTGTTGTAATTTGGATGACTTTTCCTCCACCAATTTTGGCATTATACTTACCATCATCAAGAGTATAAGAATAGCCTTTGATAGAGTAATTTTCTTTCTTTCCATCAGAAGATTCTACTGTGAATTGACCTCCTGATGAAACTGTAATGGTTTCACCATTGGCTCCCTTCCAATTGCCCGCTGCAGCTGAAAAATCACCATCTACCATGGTTAAAACACCCTTGTAGCGTTTATTTTGCTCTGCTTGTTTGTCTTGAAGTTTGCGATCAGTTGTAGGATCATAGCTTGATTGGTTAGATTGAGCTTGAGGAGCTTGTTGAGTTGAAGGAGCCTGAGCAGGAGTTTGTTGACTAGCTACCTGTTGATTAGTCACTTCTTGACCTTGTCTTTGTTCTGGTGCAGATATCGCTTGTGATGGTGTTGCAGTTGCTGAAGACTGATCAGTAGACGACTTGGCCTTTTCAGATGAAGCTGAAGTTGAGGACTTCTGAGTCTTGCTTTCTTTGCTAGAAGAGGCTGCTTTAGAGCTTGATGACTGGCTTATCTTAGCAGAACTGCTTGCTTGAGTTGTTTCCTTTTTATTTCCACAAGCTCCCAGTAGCAAGGTAGAAGCCAATACAGTTGCTACCATCAATTTGATATAGGTTTTCTTTTTCATTTTTCTACTCCTTTGTAATATTTTAGAAATATAAAGAAATCTTTTTGTAATGGAATTGTAACATTTAGATTTAAATATGTCAATAATTTATTTAAACTATTTTAAAAATCTCACATAATTTAAACACCTTTACTCCTCCTACTCTTCTATTCGTAATCTAGTCATAACCACCCGTGAA
>NZ_MWSM01000062.1 GCF_002087075.1 Streptococcus pseudopneumoniae ATCC BAA-960 = CCUG 49455 | reverse complement strand
GTAAACAAAGAGGTTTTAGAGGCTTATTTACCATGGAATAAAGTTGTACAAGAAAAGTGCAAATAAGAAATCTCCAGATTAGGAACTATCCGTGAGTTCTCTAGTCTGGAGATTTTTCAATATACTTCGTTATTGGGCGGTTACCTTTGCCCCAAAAGTTTTTCAAAATTATCCGTATTTATCAGAAGAAAAATAAAAAAGCCCTTCAAATTGGGCTTTCTGTTCATTTGAAACCTGATAAATCAAGTTATAGAAGGCGGTAGACGGATTTGAACCGACGATCAAGCTTTTGCAGAGCCGTGCCTTACCACTTGGCTATACCGCCTTAACGTTTCTTATTATACCTTGAAAATGATTTTCAGTCAATAGCTTTTTCAGTTTTTTGTACCATAGTGTGATTCGAATGTGATGCCAAGTTTTCTATGGGAAAAAATTACCAAAAAACTACTGAATCCCCTTGAAAAATCTAGCTAAATAGGGTATAATATGAGTAATCATTTGTCGTAGGTTTTGTCTGAAATATTGTCCAGACAAGGCTCACAGCAGTTAAATCTTCTGAAAAAGTCAGATTTAGCTGCTCTTTTTGTGCTTATTTTCAGTATTTTGATTATTTGTAACAAAGACTTAAAGATTCTGAAAATTTATCAAAGGGACGCGGTGATAGGGGTTTTACAACCATATGACGATTAGAAAGCCTGATTGACAAGGCTTGGAACTTATTTACAAAGGAGAATCATCTTGGCAGGACATGACGTTCAATACGGGAAACATCGTACCCGTCGTAGTTTTTCAAGAATCAAAGAAGTTCTTGACTTACCAAATTTGATTGAAATTCAAACTGATTCATTCAAAGCTTTCCTAGACCATGGTCTTAAGGAAGTGTTTGAAGATGTATTGCCGATTTCAAACTTTACAGACACCATGGAGTTGGAATTTGTTGGATATGAAATCAAGGAACCAAAATACACGCTAGAAGAAGCTCGTATCCACGATGCTAGCTACTCAGCACCAATTTTTGTAACCTTCCGCTTGATCAATAAAGAAACAGGCGAAATCAAGACCCAAGAAGTTTTCTTTGGTGATTTCCCAATCATGACAGAAATGGGGACTTTCATCATCAATGGTGGTGAACGTATCATCGTATCTCAGTTGGTCCGCTCACCAGGTGTTTACTTTAACGATAAAGTTGATAAAAATGGTAAAGTGGGCTACGGTTCAACTGTTATCCCTAACCGTGGAGCTTGGTTGGAACTTGAAAGCGACTCAAAAGATATCGCCTACACTCGTATCGACCGTACTCGTAAGATTCCATTTACAACCTTGGTTCGTGCGCTTGGTTTCTCAGGTGATGATGAAATCTTTGATATCTTTGGTGACAGCGAATTGGTTCGCAACACTGTTGAAAAAGATATCCACAAGAACCCAATGGACTCTCGTACCGACGAAGCCTTGAAAGAAATCTACGAACGCCTTCGTCCGGGTGAGCCTAAGACTGCTGAAAGCTCACGTAGCTTGCTTGTAGCTCGTTTCTTTGATCCACGTCGCTATGATTTAGCAGCAGTTGGTCGTTACAAGATCAATAAAAAACTCAATGTTAAAACACGCTTGCTTAACCAAACAATTGCTGAACCATTGGTAGATCCTGAAACAGGAGAAATCTTGGTAGAAGCTGGTACAATCATGACTCGTAGTGTGATTGAAAGCATTGAAAGCCATTTGGATGGTGATTTGAACAAGATTGTTTACATTCCGAATGATGCAGCGGTTGTGACTGATCCAGTTGTTCTTCAAAAATTCAAGGTTGTTGCACCAACTGATCCAGACCGTGTCGTAACGATTATCGGTAATGCTAATCCAGATGACAAGGTTCGTATCGTCACTCCTGCAGATATTCTTGCTGAGATGAGCTACTTCCTCAACTTGGCTGAAGGACTTGGCCGTGTAGATGATATCGACCATCTTGGAAACCGTCGTATCCGTGCAGTTGGTGAATTACTTGCCAACCAAGTACGTCTTGGACTTTCTCGTATGGAACGTAATGTCCGTGAACGTATGTCTGTTCAGGACAACGAAGTCTTGACACCACAACAAATCATCAATATCCGTCCTGTAACAGCTGCGGTTAAAGAATTCTTTGGTTCATCACAGTTGTCACAGTTCATGGACCAACACAACCCGCTTTCTGAGTTGTCTCACAAACGCCGTTTGTCAGCCTTAGGACCTGGTGGTTTGACACGTGACCGTGCTGGATATGAAGTCCGTGACGTGCACTACACTCACTATGGTCGTATGTGTCCAATCGAGACACCTGAAGGACCTAACATCGGTTTGATCAATAACTTGTCATCTTACGGACACTTGAACAAATATGGTTTTGTTCAAACACCATACCGTAAAGTTGACCGTGAAACAGGTGTTGTTACAAATGAAATCGTTTGGTTGACAGCCGATGAAGAAGATGAATATACTGTAGCGCAGGCTAATTCTCGTCTAAATGAAGATGGAACCTTTGCTGAGAAAGTTGTCATGGGACGTCACCAAGGGGTCAACCAAGAGTATCCAGCTAATGTTGTTGACTATATGGACGTTTCACCAAAACAGGTAGTTGCCGTTGCGACAGCATGTATTCCTTTCTTGGAAAACGATGACTCCAACCGTGCCCTCATGGGAGCCAACATGCAACGTCAGGCTGTGCCATTGATCAATCCTCAGGCACCTTACGTTGGTACTGGTATGGAATACCAAGCAGCCCACGACTCTGGAGCGGCTGTGATTGCTCAGTATGATGGTAAAGTTACTTACGCAGATGCTGACAAGGTAGAAGTACGCCGTGAAGATGGTTCATTGGACGTTTACCACATCCAAAAATTCCGTCGTTCAAACTCAGGTACTGCCTACAACCAACGCACTCTCGTAAAAGTTGGCGATGTCGTTGAAAAAGGTGATTTCATCGCTGACGGACCTTCTATGGAAAATGGAGAAATGGCGCTTGGACAAAACCCAATCGTTGCCTACATGACTTGGGAAGGTTACAACTTCGAGGATGCCGTTATCATGAGCGAACGCTTGGTGAAAGACGATGTCTATACATCTGTTCACCTTGAAGAATACGAATCAGAAACACGCGATACAAAGCTTGGGCCTGAAGAAATTACTCGTGAAATTCCAAACGTTGGTGAAGATGCTCTTAAAGACCTTGACGAAATGGGTATTATCCGTATCGGAGCTGAGGTTAAAGAAGGTGACATTCTTGTAGGTAAAGTAACACCTAAGGGTGAGAAAGACCTTTCGGCTGAAGAACGCCTCTTGCACGCTATCTTCGGAGACAAGTCTCGTGAGGTGCGTGACACTTCTCTTCGTGTACCACACGGTGCCGATGGTGTCGTTCGTGATGTGAAGATCTTTACACGTGCAAATGGAGATGAGTTG
Source organism: Streptococcus pseudopneumoniae ATCC BAA-960 = CCUG 49455 (assembly GCF_002087075.1). Classification (GTDB taxonomy): domain Bacteria; phylum Bacillota; class Bacilli; order Lactobacillales; family Streptococcaceae; genus Streptococcus; species Streptococcus pseudopneumoniae. The sequence goes on along the minus strand of NZ_MWSM01000062.1, from coordinate 11,456 downwards.
CAATCAGGTGTTAACATGCTGGTTCGTGTCTACATCGCTCAAAAACGTAAGATCAAGGTCGGAGATAAGATGGCCGGACGTCACGGAAACAAAGGGGTTGTCTCTCGTATTGTTCCTGTAGAAGACATGCCTTACCTTCCAGACGGAACTCCAGTCGATATCATGTTGAACCCACTTGGGGTGCCATCACGTATGAATATAGGTCAGGTTATGGAGCTCCACCTTGGTATGGCTGCACGTACTCTTGGTATCCACATCGCAACACCAGTCTTTGACGGAGCAAGTTCTGAAGACCTTTGGTCAACTGTTAAAGAAGCAGGTATGGATAGCGATGCCAAAACCATCCTTTACGATGGACGTACTGGTGAACCATTTGATAACCGTGTTTCTGTCGGAGTCATGTACATGATCAAACTTCACCACATGGTTGATGATAAATTGCACGCGCGTTCAGTCGGACCGTACTCAACCGTTACTCAACAACCACTCGGAGGTAAAGCTCAGTTTGGTGGACAACGTTTCGGTGAGATGGAGGTTTGGGCTCTTGAAGCCTACGGTGCCTCAAATGTCCTTCAAGAAATCTTGACTTACAAGTCTGACGATATCAACGGACGTTTGAAAGCTTATGAAGCTATTACAAAAGGAAAACCAATTCCAAAACCAGGTGTTCCAGAATCCTTCCGAGTTCTTGTGAAAGAATTGCAATCTCTTGGTCTTGACATGCGTGTCCTTGACGAAGATGATCAAGAAGTGGAACTTCGCGACTTGGATGAAGGAATGGACGAAGATGTCATCCACGTAGATGACCTTGAAAAAGCCCGCGAAAAAGCAGCACAAGAGGCAAAAGCAGCCTTTGAAGCTGAAGAAGCTGAAAAAGCAACAAAAGCGGAAGCAACAGAAGAAGCTGCTGAACAAGAATAAGCAGTTCACTTAGAATAGAAAGGGAAGAAATAGTGGTTGATGTAAATCGTTTTAAAAGTATGCAAATCACCCTAGCTTCTCCAAGTAAAGTCCGTTCATGGTCTTATGGAGAAGTCAAAAAACCTGAAACAATCAATTACCGTACCTTGAAACCAGAACGTGAAGGTCTCTTTGATGAAGTTATCTTTGGACCTACAAAAGACTGGGAATGTGCTTGTGGTAAGTACAAACGCATTCGTTACAGAGGGATTGTTTGTGACCGTTGTGGGGTTGAAGTAACGCGTACAAAAGTTCGTCGTGAGCGTATGGGGCACATCGAGTTGAAAGCTCCTGTATCTCACATCTGGTACTTCAAGGGGATTCCAAGCCGTATGGGCTTGACCCTTGATATGAGCCCTCGTGCCCTCGAGGAAGTTATCTACTTTGCGGCTTATGTGGTGATTGATCCTAAGGATACACCACTTGAGCACAAGTCTATCATGACAGAGCGCGAATACCGTGAGCGCTTGCGTGAGTATGGTTATGGATCGTTCGTTGCCAAGATGGGTGCCGAAGCTATCCAAGACCTTTTAAAACAAGTAGATCTTGAAAAAGAAATTGCTGAACTCAAAGAAGAGTTGAAAACAGCGACTGGACAAAAACGTGTCAAAGCAATCCGTCGTTTGGATGTTTTAGATGCCTTTTATAAGTCTGGAAACAAACCTGAATGGATGATTCTCAACATCCTTCCGGTTATTCCACCAGATCTTCGTCCAATGTTGCAGTTGGATGGTGGCCGTTTTGCCTCATCTGACCTGAATGACCTTTACCGCCGTGTTATCAACCGTAACAACCGTTTGGCTCGTTTGCTCGAGTTGAATGCACCAGGTATTATCGTTCAAAATGAGAAGCGTATGCTTCAAGAAGCGGTTGACGCTTTGATTGACAATGGTCGTCGTGGTCGTCCAATCACAGGACCAGGTAGCCGTCCACTGAAATCATTGAGTCACATGCTCAAAGGGAAACAGGGACGTTTCCGTCAAAACTTGCTCGGTAAACGTGTTGACTTCTCAGGACGTTCCGTTATCGCCGTTGGTCCAACTCTTAAGATGTACCAATGTGGTGTGCCACGTGAAATGGCGATCGAGCTCTTTAAACCATTTGTGATGCGTGAAATCGTTGCACGTGATATCGTGCAAAACGTCAAAGCTGCTAAACGCTTGGTGGAACGTGGAGATGAGCGTATCTGGGATATTCTTGAAGAAGTGATCAAAGAACACCCAGTGCTTTTGAACCGCGCACCGACCCTTCACCGTTTGGGGATCCAAGCCTTCGAGCCAGTCTTGATTGATGGTAAGGCCCTTCGCTTGCACCCACTTGTCTGTGAAGCCTATAATGCCGACTTTGACGGAGACCAAATGGCCATCCACGTACCGCTTTCAGAAGAAGCCCAAGCAGAAGCACGTATCTTGATGCTTGCTGCTGAGCACATCTTGAACCCGAAAGATGGTAAACCAGTTGTTACTCCATCTCAGGACATGGTTTTGGGTAACTACTACTTGACTATGGAAGAAGCTGGTCGTGAAGGTGAAGGAATGGTCTTCAAAGACCGTGACGAAGCGGTTATGGCTTACCGTAATGGTTATGTTCACCTCCACTCACGTGTTGGTATTGCAACAGATAGCCTCAACAAACCATGGACAGAAGAGCAAAAACATAAAGTTTTGCTTACAACAGTTGGTAAAATCCTCTTCAACGATATCATGCCAGAGGGTCTACCATACTTGCAAGAGCCAAACAATGCCAACTTGACAGAAGGCGTTCCAGCTAAATATTTCTTGCCACTTGGTGGAGATATCAAAGAAGCAATCAGCAAACTTGAACTCAACCCTCCATTCAAGAAGAAAAATCTTGGAAATATCATCGCTGAAATCTTCAAACGTTTCCGTACGACAGAAACTTCTGCTCTACTTGACCGTATGAAGAACCTCGGTTACCACCACTCAACTCTTGCAGGATTGACAGTGGGTATTGCCGATATTCCAGTCGTTGACGACAAGGCTGAAATCATTGAAGAATCACACAAACGTGTAGAACAAATCACAAAACAATTCCGTCGTGGTATGATTACAGACGACGAGCGTTACAATGCTGTTACAGCTGAATGGCGTGCTGCCCGTGAAAAACTAGAGAAACGCTTGATTGCTAACCAAGATCCGAAGAATCCAATCGTTATGATGATGGACTCTGGAGCCCGTGGTAACATCTCAAACTTCTCACAGCTTGCCGGTATGCGTGGTCTGATGGCGGCTCCGAACGGACGTATCATGGAATTGCCAATCCTTTCAAACTTCCGCGAAGGTTTGTCAGTACTCGAAATGTTCTTCTCAACTCACGGTGCCCGTAAAGGTATGACCGATACGGCCCTTAAGACAGCCGACTCAGGTTACTTGACTCGTCGTTTGGTTGACGTTGCCCAAGACGTTATCATCCGTGAGGACGACTGTGGAACAGACCGTGGTCTCTTGATCCGTTCTATCGCAGAAGGAAAAGAGATGATCGAGTCTCTCGAAGAGCGTCTCAATGGTCGTTACACTAAGAAAACTGTTAAACATCCAGAAACTGGTGCAGTTATTATCGGTCCAAATGAGTTGATTACAGAAGACAAGGCGCGTGAAATTGTCAATGCTGGTGTGGAAGAAGTGACTATCCGCTCTGTATTTACATGTAACACTCGTCACGGTGTCTGCCGTCACTGTTATGGTATCAACTTGGCGACTGGTGATGCGGTTGAAGTTGGTGAAGCAGTTGGAACAATCGCTGCCCAATCTATCGGGGAACCTGGTACACAGCTTACAATGCGTACCTTCCACACGGGTGGGGTTGCCTCAAATACCGATATCACTCAGGGTCTTCCTCGTGTCCAAGAAATCTTTGAAGCCCGCAATCCTAAAGGGGAAGCGGTTATCACAGAGGTTAAAGGACAAGTTACAGCTATCGAAGAAGATGCTTCAACTCGTACCAAGAAAGTCTTTGTTAAGGGCGAAACTGGTGAAGGCGAATATGTTGTTCCATTTACCGCTCGTATGCGTGTTGAAGTTGGGAACCAAGTAGCGCGTGGTGCTGCTCTGACAGAAGGTTCTATCCAACCAAAACGTCTCCTTGCAGTTCGTGATGTCTTGTCAGTTGAAACTTACCTTCTCGGTGAAGTACAAAAAGTTTACCGTAGCCAAGGGGTAGAAATCGGTGACAAACACATCGAGGTAATGGTTCGTCAAATGATTCGTAAAGTCCGTGTCATGGATCCAGGTGACACAGATCTTCTCATGGGTACCCTCATGGATATCAATGACTTTACAGATGCCAACAAAGATGTCCTTATCGCAGGTGGTGTTCCAGCGACAGGTCGCCCAGTCCTCATGGGAATTACCAAAGCCTCACTTGAAACCAACAGTTTCTTGTCAGCGGCTTCCTTCCAGGAAACAACTCGTGTCCTTACTGACGCGGCTATCCGTGGTAAGAAAGACCATCTCCTTGGACTTAAAGAAAATGTTATCATCGGTAAGATCATCCCAGCAGGTACTGGTATGGCTCGCTACCGTAACCTTGAACCACATGCTATCAACGAAGAAGAATACCTTAATCCTCCAGTAGAGGAAGAAGGAAACGAAGAAACAACAGAAGTAGTTGTGGATACTGCCGTTGAAACTGTGGAAGAAACAGTAGAATAAAAGAGAATGAGAGAGCCTTCGGGCTCTCTTTCGCTTTTCTGAAAACTTTCTCCATTTTTCCATGGAATGTGGTAAAATAAAAGAAAGAAGCTGACAAAGGAGACAGGTATGGAACAAACATTTTTTATCATTAAACCAGATGGTGTAAAAAGAGGACTAGTGGGTGAAGTGTTGAAACGTATCGAACAACGTGGATTTACAATTGAAAAATTGGAGTTGCGTACACAGCTTTCAGAAGAGTTAATTGACCAGCACTATCAGGACTTGGTTGGTCAAAGTTTTTACCCACCGATTCGTGAATTTATGACTTCAGGACCGGTTCTTGTAGGTATCATTTCTGATCCCGAAGTAATCGAAACTTGGCGGACCATGATGGGTGCAACTGATCCAGAAGAAGCTTTACCAGGAACTATTCGAGTTGATTTTGCAAAAGCTGCTGGAGAAAATGAGACTATCCAAAATGTTGTACATGGTTCAGATTCAGAAGAGTCAGCTAAGCGAGAAATTGCTCTTTGGTTTTAAGAGTTGATTGGCTCAATCAATCGGTTAAAAGCTCATTTGAATAGAAAGTATAGTCACATAAAAAAGAAAGGACTAACTTCGTCCTTTCTCATTCTTAGTTTTTCTTCAACCTACTACAGTAGATAAACATACTGAATAGCTACTGTCTTGACTCATTTAATTCTTAAAAATTGATAGAGTTGACAAATGGTAGAAAAAAGCTCTTTTTAATAAGTTAAGTATCAACTACAGTTACGATTAGCATTCGTTACTTAACCCACTCACCATTATAGTTTACGTAGTAACCATCTACTGTGGTATTAACAGCTAGAGCACCTGAACCATAGGCATAATACCATTTACCATTGATTTGGAACCAGCCTGTTTTCATATCTCCATTACTTGCATTTAGATAGTACCATATTGAACCATCTTTCACCCAACCTGTGGACATTGCACCTGATGAACGAAGATAGTACCAGTTATTACCAACATAAGCCCAACCTGTTGCCATTGCACCTGATGAACGGAGGTAGTACCACTTATTGCCAATTTGCTTCCAACCAGTTTGCATGATACCAGTTTCTGAATCTAGATAGTACCAAGCTGAACCATCATTTATCCAACCTACACGTCTTTCACCACCAAGATTCTTATTCCCAGAATTTCCTGTTTTTGCTAGGTAATACCAGTTAGATTGATCATAAAGCCAACCTGTCTTTAAATAATGATCTTGATCAAAGTAGTAGTATGCTAATTTAAGAACTTCGGGACCTTCCCAGCCTTCACCATGTTTTTTCCCAACGGTTAAGGAATATTTTAGCTCTAATTCTTGCCAACCAACAAACTCTTGTAGCACTCCATTTTCGTCAAAGTAGTACCACTCTGACTTTGGAAAACCTTCTAATCTGATACCATTTGGGTAAGGATCAATTGTACTACCTTTAGATGGAAACGGGATATATTGCCAGCCGACAACCATCTCTCCAGATAGAGAATCAAAATAATAGTACTTACCATCAATCACTCGCCAGTAGGTTTCTTTGAGGTTCCCCTTTTTGTAATAGGTTCTACCGTTTTCTTGGACAAACTGCCATCCTTCAGAATCATCTGCAAATACTGTACTGGTCCCTAGCAAACCAAAGAAAATTACTGTTAGTCCAGCTTGCATAGTTTTTTTCAAAAGTTTCATTTATATATACCTCCAATATTAAATCCATTCACCAGATGAAGCGAAATTATAAACTTTACCATCAATAGTTTGGCTACCTGTAACCATTGCTCCACTTGAATTGAGATAATACCAATTTCCTCCCACTTTTATCCAACCGGTTTTCATGTCTCCATTTTTATTATCTAAGTAATACCATCTGCCTCGTATATATTTCCAACCTGTTGCCATTGAACCAGAGTTTTCCAGATAATACCATTTCCCATTTACTTTTTGCCAATCTGTGAGCATCTTACCGGAGGCGTCTAGATAGTACCAAGTGTCATTTATCTTTTGCCAACCTGTTTGTTTCGTACTGTTCTTATAATAGTACCAAGTACCACCAATCAATTTCCAACCATCAATAGAATGCCCTTTAATAACAGAGTAGATGAAAGATAGAGCCTTCTCATTTAACTTGACAGCATAATTCATTTGTTCTGCCTCACTCCCATTGGTATGAACTCCGACAACCCTATTGGTAGAATCATATACTGCTGAACCGCTTGCACCACGCAAAGTATCTACTTGATAGAATAAAAAATCATTTGTATCTTGAAGTATCGTTTTTGTATCAGTATACATCTGCTTAATATCCTTATTAACAGCAGAATATCCCGTAACTGTTACATCTAGATTTTTAGTATTTTCTAAATTATTGGGAAGTCCTAACGTCCCCAATTGAGCGCCAATCGGTTCTTCCAAAATTAAAACTGCTAAGTCATAGGTAGTAAGCTCATCTGGATCAGTATTTCGAAATTCTTTTAAATAGCGAGCTTCTTTTACTTTTATCCGACCAAACGGCACACTATTTGGAGTACGAGCAGGAGTAACATATAGTTCTTCTGCATCTTTACCAAACTCATGTTTATAAATATTATGAGCAGCAGTAATAAGGACATTATCCTTTATAAAATTGGCACTCCCTCGATAAGTTACATCTTTACCATTTTTCACACCACGAAATTCTTACTCTACATAAGTTGATGTAGAGTAAGGATATTGTAAAGTATTTTTTACCTTAACTAAATCATTTTTACCAATAATGACTTCTGACTGATTTGTATAATATTGACCATAAGTCGGTGAAACATCGGGAAGTGAAAAATTATTAGTTCCTGGACTCTCTTGTAATGTTTCACTTACCTCATACTCCTCGCCTGTACTTGAAATAACAGTCAACGCAGATACTGTCGGTAGCTGACTAGCTAATAAAGTACTAGCAATAATTGAAATACCGAATTTGCGATAAAATGTTTTCTTCATTTTTATAATTCATTCCTTTCGTTTCACTCAAGGCACAACACAGAATGAAAAAGTGTTGTGCTCTTTGTTTTATAATAACAGTGAGAAAGCCTATCACTACTACAAATCACGGGGAGGTGAATAAGTGAGTGGTACAGCCACTACCTCGCATTTTTATAGGTGTCATTCTTTCCATCACGCACAAGAACTGTGACTAAGAGCACGTAAACTTATAATTGAATAAGCGACTCGTTTGTGAAAGGAAAGAATAGTCAAGGGATAGGCAGACTCAAATTTTATGAAGGGAGCCCCCTCATGTTAAAAATTATTTATATGGCATCGAAAAGCTATCATCGCTATCTGTCGCAGATTATTGGTTGCCATCTACCACGTACTTTTAAAACAGGAGAGTTATAATCCAAGATTACAAGGTCTTACAGAAATAAGAAATTCAGATAAGACAATGTCTATCCAAGATGCCGTTCGTTTTGCACAACAGCACGGATTCAAGGTGCTTTAATTTTAAAGGTTGGGTATCAAGACCTCTTTTTAGTGTGCCCAAAATTTAGAGAAGTAATCAATCAACTAACTTTTATTTTTTCAAACTTGCCCCTACAATTTTTAATGAATAATAAAAGCGAATATACTAGAGACTAATTCTATTCCATTATTCTTTAATCAGCCTTCCCAACATCAAGACCATTGGACTTCTTTTGTGATTGCACTCGAATCTCCAATTGTCTATTCTTCTGAATAAACTGTTGGTAAGGAATTGTATTACTAAACATAAAAACACCTAGCAATGCAAATGTAACTAATTTTTTAATTCCACGTTTTTTTCTCATGCAATGAAACCCCTTTCTTTTTCCTTGTTTTTATTCTAACAGATATATTTTATTTAGCCAAGTGTTTTTATTGCATTTTGAACTTTTTTTCTTATTATTACCATAAAGAATTATTTGTTTCTTTAACTTACTATTTTGAACTAAAAATTTTATAATGAAATTAAGCAAATAGGAAGGTTTATTATCTTTAATGAATACACTCGCAGAGAAATTCAGATTGAAAAGAAAAGAGTTGAGACTCTCCCAACAAACTCTTGCAGAAGGAATTTGTGAACAAAGCCAGATTAGTAAAATTGAGAGAGGGCATTTCATTCCCTCCGCAGACCTTTTGTTCAAACTCTCACAACGACTCGAAGTCCCTTTGGATTACTTTTTCAATGAACAAATTGAAATTAAATCTAACCTCTCTAATTTCAAGCAATTATCTGCTCGACTATTAGATGATAGAAATTATGACGATTTAGAATATCTTTATAAAATAGAGGTTGAGCGAAGCACTTTTCTAACACTAGAAGACCGAACTTACCTTGAATGGATTAAAGCTATTATTGACTTCTATCAATATGACAGTAAGTGTGAGGCTATTTCTTCATTGGAAAATATATTATTAAAAGTCTCCTCAACTACTCTGATTTATTTAAAGGCATTGAATACTCTATCTAATTTCTATTCCTTAGTGGGTCTTGAACAAGAATATGAGGCAAACTACTCTCATTTGATGGAGTTATATCAGACAAAAAATTTTGAGCATCAAGAGTTTTTATTTGGCTACATCAGAGTTCGTTACAACTACGCTCACTACCTAGTATCAAAGGAAAAATATAATGAAGCCATCCAAGAAGCTCTTGAGACTATCGAACTCTGTAAAGAGAGGCAAACAAGTTACCAACTAGCTCCCCTGCTCGTTCTCGTTGGAAATTGTGGAACACAATTCCTTGGCAAAGAACAAGTCAAAAATTATTATATAGAAGCAAGAGAGCTATGCAAGATTTATAACAATCCTTTCTCTGTGAAAATCGCAAGTTTTTCCCACCTTTTCTCAATACTGAAACAACATCTTTCCAGAACTTCAATAATTTCTTTTTGTGTTAAATCATTATTTAACTAAATCTTTGGAGGTAATACGTTTTCAAAGCTACTTTTTACCATAGATTTTGAGCTTTCAACACATATTACTAAGCCAAAAATGCTCTAAATTTTTGAAATTCTAACAAATGCCACTCAACTTCATCATCATCTTTGACTTTCACAATATCTTCCTCAAAATAACATGGAATAAAGATAGTTTTCTTTTGAAACGGTTGTAGGAGGAAAATCTCTCCTACACTATTTTTGATTCTGAGAGAAAATTGCAAAATATCATCTACCAAACTTTCAATTATTAAGATTTTTTGCAGTTTATCTGAATTAGAATCGCAAGGCTTCTCAATAATATAATTGTCGAATTTTTTCATTCTAACTTTCTCTCCACTATTTCTTCCTTTATCAAGAAAAAGTTACCTCAATATTCATAAAGTACAATTCTAAATTAACTCCAATTATTGATTCATGATAATATTTCGATAACTCATCGTGCAATTAAAAACAAGGATTTTTATTTCAGACGATCCATCGTGAACACTTCATCAGCCATCTCCCAAATTGCCGGATTATGTGTTGCGATAATGATTAGCCTATTATCATCTCGAAGAGATAGCAAAATCTCCATAATCAACTGAGAGGTTGCTGGGTCTATTGAAGCTGTTGGCTCATCTGCCAGAATAAAGGGTGGATTCTTTAAGATAATTTTTGCCAAGGCAACCCGTTGCGATTCTCCGCCCGATAACTCAAAGATGCGCTTATCTAGGTCAAGATAAGCCAGGCCGACCTGTTCTAAAGCCTGCTTCTGCCTCAACCGCTGTTCCGACCGACTCAACTTTTGACCAATGAGACCTAGCTTAAGGTTTTCTTCAATACTTTGGTTTTCAATTAAGCCAAAGTTCTGGAAGAGGTAGCCCAATTCGTGACGGAAAAAATCACTCGATTTATAATTGGCCAAGTCTTTACCTCGGTAAAAAATCGTCCCATCATAAGATTCTAATTTCCCAATCATGTTCATCAAGGTTGTTTTTCCGCTACCACTTGAACCAATTAAGGCATAGACTTTTCCAGCCTCAAATGTCATTGAAAGATTCGAAAATAACTCTCGTTCTCCAAAAGATTTACTCACCTGTTTAAGTTCAATCATATTAACCTCCCTTCAAAACAAGCATGGACATCTTGTTTTCTTTCTGCATTTGGACATGTAACTGTAAAAGAGATAGACCAGTAAAGAGTAACAAGACTAAGAAAGCAACTACTATCTCTACCATAAGAAATACACTCGCAATAAATCCCAGTAAAAACACACCCAGTTGAGCAAAGAGATAAGTGTGATGGATTTCTAAGAACCTGAGACCTGCAATGCGTTTGATAAAAATGGCACGTCTAAATTCTTCAAAGTAGAGCCTATTCATAGTGTTAAACAACAAGATTGAAGTTGCAATCCCAAGCACAGCTCCTGCTAGCATTACCCAACGTTCCCTCTGGATATTATCCAATAATGTGATGTAGTTATGGTAACCTGTTTGCATTTCTGAGACCCAATTTTCAATGCCTTGTCTCTGGATAAGCTCCTGGGCATCAGACAATTGATTAAAGAGAATGTAGTTCTGTACTGCGTCTATCCAAAACAAAATGGACTGTGGACCAGTTGATTGGGGTGTTATAACAATGATGATTGGATCTTTCAAAAATTGTTGGTAAGAAATAGGGGTCGTATTATATACAAAACGATCCTGACCTGATTCTAAATAACCTACCGTAGCAGTCATTTGCTGTCGTTCATCTTGACTAGACATGCGACTGGTTAAGTCGTCTTCAAAAACAGATTTATAATGTTCTTCCTCTGAACGGAGGTGTTCAGGCAGCAATAAGACAAACTCCCCTACATCAAGGTGATTCATCTTTTGCTCAATAGTTGTATCGTAAGCGCGTCATAACAAG
>NZ_MWSM01000061.1 GCF_002087075.1 Streptococcus pseudopneumoniae ATCC BAA-960 = CCUG 49455 | reverse complement strand
TGAACTGCACCCCAAAAGTTAGACAGACAAAATCTAACTTTTGGGGTATTTTTATTATGAAATTAACTTATGATGATAAAGTTCAGATCTATGAACTTAGAAAACAAGGATATAGCTTAGAGAAGCTTTCAAATAAATTTGGGATAAACAATTCTAATATTAGGTACATGATTCAATTGATTGATCGTTACGGAATAGAGTTCGTCAAAAAAGGAAAAAATCGTTACTATTCTCCTGATTTAAAACAAGAAATGATTGATAAAGTCATACATGAAGGCTGGACTAAAGATAGAGTTTCTCTTGAATACGGCCTCCCAAGTCGTACGATACTTCTTAATTGGCTAGCACAATACAGTAAAAACGGGTATACTATTGTTGAGAAAACAAGAGGGAGAGTACCTAAAATGGGACGTAAGCCAAAAACGAGACCTGAAGAGAGGACAGAATTAGAACGTCTTCAAGCAGAAAATGAGTACCTGAGAGCGGAGAATGCCATCCTAAAAAAGTTAAGAGAACTCCGATTGAAGGAGGAAAAAGAGAAAGAAGAAAGACAGAAATTGTTCAAGAATTAATGACTGAGTTTTCGTTAGATCTTCTTTTAAAAGCCATTAAACTAGCTCGTTCGACCTACTACTATCACTTGAAACAGCTAGATAAACCAGATAAGGACCAAGAGCTTAAAGCTGAAATTCAATCCATCTTTATCGAACACAAGGGAAATTATGCTTATCGTCGGATTTATTTAGAACTAAGAAATCGTGGTTATCTAGTAAATCATAAAAGAGTTCAAGGCTTGATGAAAGTACTCAATTTACAAGCTAAAATGCGACAGAAACGAAAATATTCTTCTCATAAAGGAGACGTTGGTAAGAAAGCAGAGAATCTCATTCAACGTCAATTTGAAGGCTCTAAAACAATGGAAAAGTGCTACACAGATGTGACAGAATTTGCCATTCCAGCAAGTACTCAAAAGCTTTACTTATCACCAGTTTTAGATGGCTTTAATAGTGAAATTATCGCCTATAATCTTTCAACTTCACCCAACTTAGAACAAGTACAAACAATGTTGGAACAGGCATTCAAAGAGAAGCACTACGAGAATACGATTCTCCATAGTGACCAAGGCTGGCAATATCAACACGATTCTTATCATCGGTTCCTAGAGAGTAAGGGAATTCAAGCATCCATGTCACGCAAGGGCAACAGCCCAGACAACGGTATGATGGAGTCCTTCTTTGGGATTCTGAAATCGGAAATGTTTTACGGTTATGAGAAGTCGTTTCAGTCGCTTAAGCAATTGGAACAAGCTATTGTAGACTATATTGATTACTACAACAATAAACGAATTAAGGTAAAA
>NZ_MWSM01000060.1 GCF_002087075.1 Streptococcus pseudopneumoniae ATCC BAA-960 = CCUG 49455 | reverse complement strand
TTCCCCTCTATACACCCCGATAACTGCATAAATCTTGATGTGTGTGTCTTCGGCTGGTGGGAAGTCTAGGGTGATGTCTTCGTACTTGTCATTGAGTGATACCAGGCGTAAGCGTCCGTTTTCGGTATAGATCTTCTTAAAGTAAGAACGGTCTCCGTATGCGATAACTGCTAGGTCTCCGTTGTAGGTGGTCAGTCCTTTGTCTACTAAATAGAGAATGTCTCCGTCTTGGTAGTCAGGCTGCATGGAGTCTCCGCTGACCTTAGTCGCAATATCGTGATGTGGTGGTTGCTCGTCGACCTCTATAATCTCTCTGTCTGTATCGTCGTACCCAAATCCATAGTTAAATCCAGAAGCTGCTGCCGTCTCAGATACAACCTCAACTTGGTACAAGTCGATAACTTTCTCCGATACTTCGTTTATCTTCGTTTCTTCTTCGTTTTTCTGCTCGTCCAGTTGCCTCTTTGCATAATTCAGGACTTTGGCTTGTCTTGGAGGTTTTAGTTCGTCGTAGATGGTTTGGATTGGGGAAGTGGCTTTATCAACATGACTTGAAAAATCTTCACCGAGTAGCAGGGATTTTTTGATACCAAAAATAGCAGACATCTGCTCTATATTATTCATTAGAGGCTGGTTTCTACCAACTTCCCACGCCGATATAGCAGTAGGAGCCACTGACAGTTTCTTAGCCAATTCCTTTTGAGTAAGTCCAGATAGTTTACGATAGTACTTTATATTTTGAGCCAATGAATCCATTCGCTAACTCCTTTCTTTCCTTTGTTTTATACCCCTATTGTACACTTAAAGTGTAAAAAAGTAAAATTTTTTTAACAAAAAGGCAAAAAACACTTGCAACTACACTTGAAGTGTAGTATGATATAATCAAGCTTAAGGAAATAACAAAACAAACCGGAGGAAAACACCATGAACACATTAAACGAGAAAGCAATCAACATCTTTAAAGCAGTAGCTAAGGAAACTTTAATCCAAGGTACTTACGAGGAAAACTTCCTCTACAGCCAACTTGAAACATTCTGTACTAACTGCCGTCAATTCGCTTTTGGATGGACAGAGTTAGCAGAAGAGATTGAACGTCAAGAGCATTACCTTCTTGATGCTGGTTTCACTCAAGAGGAAATCGATGACATTCGTTTTGATGCAGCATTTGCAGGAATGCTTGATAAAATGAATGTAGCCTGATTGGTATCACCAAGGTTCGAATCCTTGGCAGGTTGTTGCTCTTAGAGCAAAATAAAAAAGGAGGTAAGGCGAATGATGGAACACATCATAAAAAGCCTAGCAACCAAGGACACCACAACCGTCATCTTGGTACTAGGCTTAGTAAACGAAGCTCGTCTTTGGCATAAGCAGTACTTAGCTTACAAGCTCAAAGACAAAGAGCTTAAGAAAAAGTAGAGAAAGGGGCAGAAGCCCCAACCTCTACTTGATAGTGTACCATCATTTGCCGTGAAAAGCAATGGATGAAAATGTTGGATTGATAATCCTAGCAGGATTTGTGATTGTATCTTTTACTATTCGTCAGATAGTGAAGTATCAATGTGATAAAAAAGATAAGGAGTAGGGAATGGAAAGTGTTGAAATTGTTGAATTGATAAAAATTACATTTAAACGAGGGAAAGGGACAGAAGATGACCCGGTTAGAGTTGTAACTCAGTATTGGGACAAAGAAAATGTATTAATCTTTGAGAAAGATTAATTATCTCTTCTTTCGATAGAATTTCGGTAGGAATCAGGTAATAGGTTATATATGTCTAGAATTTTTTTAGGTTGTGTGATTCGATTATCTACAATCAAGTTGATAAAACTTAACAATGATAAAGCTAACTCTTTGTTATCTTTTATGTCTATTTGACCTGGATGTACAGCATTATTCCCTATTACTCTAACACTGTCTAGCATTTGTTGGATTTCTATTGGCATTCCTTTAGAGACAAGACTTCCAATTTGGGTATTTAAATCTTTACCTTGTGCGTTTAAATGAGCAACAAGCTTTTCAATAGCTAGACGGGATAGAGCTGCAGAAGCTCTAGGCGATATATTTAGAACTTCTCCAGCTTCAATATAGATTTCTTTCACATCATCAGGCATATCATTATTAGGTTTAGGTACTCCTTCGGCAACATTTGGGAAAATTAATGTCGACGTTGCATCGCTTGTGTTTAATACTATCCTGGAGCCATACGTTATTTGGATTTCATTTGTTATCCAAATAGAAAATTGATTACAAGCCTGACATTGTGCAATTATAATAAATTTGATAGATTCTTTGTAATCTCTATTGATATCAATAGGATTATAAGTCCATAAATGGGAAGAGAAACCTGAACATACAGGGCATTGAAATGCTTTTGAATTGCCTGCGAAGCGACTGCCTAGGCTTAATTTAGAAAGATCAAATGACATATTTTTTCTCCAATCGTTTTATTTTGATTATACCACATTTGAAAGGGGGTGAGAAAATGAGACCAAGACGATATCCGTATAGTGGGAAAAGAAAAAAGCAATCTGATAGACAGATTGCTAAGTTAAAAAGAGATATTGATGTAAATCGTACAAATATATCATCTTTAAAATTCGTTATAGAAACTTTAAGTAACCATCAGAATTATCGATAACTTGATAACCTTGAGCAGTTGCTTCTTCGATAATTTCAGCTTTAGACATTTCAAAATCAGATAACTGAATTACTGCGCTAGGTTTATCAGTAGTCGACTCTGAAAAATAAGATAATAGAATATTATCGAGATTTTCCCAGGTTAGTTTCTTAACAACGTGGTTTGGCTTATGGCTAAGCTTACTCATTTTTTGAACCTCCTTTCTGCTGAAGTTTTGACTAAAACGGGAGAGATCCTAGTCAAGATATGTTATAACCCAAACACATTTGGTTGTCAACATATTGTATAAGAAAGGATTTAGTGTGCTTGAAAAGCACAACATATGGTGTTTTTTGATGTGGGATAAAATTGAAAAACAATTAAAAATAAAAGGCTGGTCGATGTATCGTTTAGCTAAGGAATCGGGTGTCCATCCATCTAATTTTTCAAATCTGAAGGCTGGTAGGATGAAAGAGATGTCGTGGACGAATATGTGCAAAATCGCTGATGCACTGGAAGTCAGCTTAGACGAATTAAGATAAGGGGGTGAGTGCGTGCAAAAAATTAGCTTAAAAATGGCGAGAATAAAAACAGGAATGACTCAAGAGGAAATCGCTAAAAAATTAGGAGTCTCTAGAAATACATACATGGATTATGAAAGATATGATACACCTATGAGAATAACTACAGCTATAGATTTCTGTCGTATAGTTGATATTCCACTGGATGAAATTTTTTTCGAGAAAAACTACACTTCAAGTGTATAGTTTCTGGGGATTTTTATAAATAGGAGGTGATTTAGTTGAATGGTGATACAAAAAGACGACATCGAAGATTTCCTTGACTTCATAAAAATACCAGTTGTTTTGATTAAAGACAAAGCGTTTTCAGAATTAAGTATGGAAGCAAAAGTTTTGTATTCAATTATGAAAGATAGGCTTAAATTGTCTTTGAAGAATAACTGGATTGATGAAAAAGGAGCATATATTCATTTATCGATTGAAGAGCTACAAAAAGATTATTTTGTTCAGTTATCAAAACCTACAATCATCAAGAGAAAAAAGGAATTAGTTGATTTTGGCTTGATTGAATTAAAAAAGCAATTTAACAAAAGCGACAAGATTTATGTAAATAGGTTATCTAGTTACATAAGTAAAAATTCTTTACCTACGGAAGTAAAAAACTTTGACCACATAAGTAAAAATTCTTTACCTACGGAAGTAAAAAACTTTGATTCTAATCAGAGTTACATTAATCAGAGTTACATAAACAGAATTACTGAACCAGATGGTGCTGGTGCTAATAATCTATACAGTATAGAGGACGCACCCGAAAATGACTTGGGGATTGTTCACGATTGGATTTTTTCAGAGTTTGGCAGATACCCAACACCGTTTGAGATTGAGGATTTGAAATACTTCTTGCAAGACCATAGTAAAGAGGTTATCAAGTTAGCAATCAAGGAATGTGTGGGCAATGGTAAACCTTACTTTAAGTATCTTGAGAGTATTTTGAGAGACTGGAAACAGAAAGGTCTAGTGACTGCTGAGTTGGTAGAGAATAGACAGAGACCGAAGCGGTCAAGTGGGAAGCCAAGCAGTGAGTTAAGATTGTCAGACGACGGTTACAACCCACGACTGGGATTCTAGGAGGGTGCTATGCGAGCAGTATCAAGAGATGAATTGCAGGGTAGATTTTTACAGATTGAAACCTTGAATACCCAATGCCCCAAGCATGAGGGAGTCTATATGTGGCGCTCAGTCAACCCTTGCACGCAGAATGTGCTGACTTATTGCCCTGAATGCGGACAGGAGAAAATCCACAGTCAAGCAGGAGAGCAACTGGCGCAAGCTGAGGCTCAAATTAGAAATACAAGGTCTTACTCTTTGTTTGCTAAGGAGAGTATTATTCCGCCTGATTTGAAGAATGCGACTATCGGCAGCTTTGAGATTCATACAGACCAAGATGCTGAGGCGGTCAATTTCGCTAAACGTGTGACGGTTGACTATGTGAAAGAGCGATATGAAGGGAATACGATTATCAGCGGTCCGCCTGGAGTTGGGAAGAGCCATCTAGCAATTGGAATTGCTAAGACACTGAACGAGAGTTTCCAGAAGTTCCAGTTGAAGCGCTCGGTGGTCTATATTCCCTCCATGGAACTATTCTCACGGATGAAAGACGCTTTTAGATACAAGGATTCCAAGTGGGAAGAAAGACGGACTATCCAGTTCTTGCAGAAAGTGGACTACTTGATTTTGGACGATCTTGGCAAAGAGTCAAGTGTAGGCGATGAAATCAAGCAGGGGAACAACTGGATGCAAAAAGTCCTGTATCAGATACTTGAAAACAGGACGAACACGATTATTACAACCAACTACGGGGGCAATCACTTGGAGAAACTTTACGAGAAAAGCCTCGTAGATAGAATAACGAAAGGAAACATGAAGACCAATGCGTTCAAATTTAGCAATGACACAGAGTCTAGACGCACCTTGTCAGCAAGTGACTATTAAAGAGCGTCAGCAGATTATTGAACAGTTTGAAGAAAAACATTACGGATTGTCTAGCTTGCTGAAAGAGCGGTTGTTGATTACAAGCGACTACCAATTTACAAGAAAGATGAACGAACTACGAGCCTTTGCCAGAAATGGCGGGATTTATACGAGTTAGGAGGTGAGGAAATGAGACCAAGACGATATCCGTATAGTGGGAAAAGAAAAAAGCCTATCAATTTTCAGATAGACTTAGAAAAATTCAAGCGTCTTAGCTATGAAGCCATTCATGATACTTCTCAAGTAACTCAATAGGAGGAAGGAATAAAATGATTCACCATTATATAACTCACTATGCCAGCAATGGGAAAGATTACGCCGAAGCATGGATTCAAATTGATTTTTTGGGAATGTGCTTTTGTGTATGGAAAAAGCGTACAACCATTGAACGATTGTACGCAAACGAAGATTAGACTTTTTTCCAACCGTTGCCTTTAGCAGATGTCGGAGGGAGCCGATCACCTTTTCCGATAGTTGCGGTATGACCATTAGTAACTTTTCCGCCACGAGGTCCTACCTCTACATAGCGACCAGGTTTCTGATTATCTGTTCCAGGTTTTATTGGAGTATTTGCCATACTATCTCCTCCTTTCTATTGGAATTTTGACTAAAACGGTGAGAGGTCCTAGTCAAGAGTATTATAGCAATTTAGGAGGATATTACATCAGTCTTGAGGCTGATATAGGAGTCTGAATGGAAGATAAAATCATCGAACTTGCTGATTACTTCATCAGCGAGAACACAACGTACAGAGAAGCTAAAATAGCGTGTGAGAAGCTATTTAGACAAGTCAGCCATGAGATAGAACTCAGGGCAATGGAAAGTAGGACAGTATGAAAGAAGCAGTAAAGGAATTTCTAAAATTCAGGAGCCGATTTACAAAAATAGAATGGTTTGAAATTAACCAAGCTATCGAAGCTCGTTTAAATCAAAAAGCCGACCAGTTGAAACTGGACGACTTAGATTTAGAAATCATTTCTAGCAGACTAGAAAAAGTTATCTAGAAACGATTTGAATGAACATTGGATGGATACGATAGTCAGCGCCACGATAGTGAATGTAGATATAATCCTGATGGTACATCGAGTTTGCTTCAGGTTTAGAAATTGGTGAGTAGAGTTCTGCATTTTCTTCCCACCAAATGTAAGGACTAGCCATATTTGGTCCCATTACACAATCGTCGTCGGCTGATAGGTTCACCCAATTTCCGCAAAGACATGCGTGAATTTCAGTCATAATATTACCTCCTTTCTGGTTTCATTATAGCAGAAAAGGAGATAGCAAAAAAGCACCTGACGGCAATCAGGCGCATGACAAAATTATTCAAGAAAATTATACCACGAAAGGAGCAAAAATGGAAACAGTTCAAATCGTGAGAATTAAAGACGTGATCATCGAGAAGATTTCTGCAAACGATGAAGAACTAGAGCACATCTTTGGATGTTCAAAACGACAAGCGGGAGATATGAGGCGAGAGATGAAAAAATTACCTAGTCAACAAAAATACCTTAGAAACGATGGTCAGCTTGTCACAATCAAAGGTTTTGATGCTTATCTGCAATATCGAGGCAGTCAATCATGGAAGAAAGAAATGTCTAAAACCGTTAAGATGACACGATAGCAGAATAATAACTACTAACTTTACAACAAACTACTACTAATCTAAATAAAAGAAAGGGATAACTGAGTTATCCACAGGAGAAAAACAATGATTAACAAAGACCAAATTATCAAAGCGCAACAGGAAAAAATTGAACGCATTGAACAGTTACAAAAAAAGCTACATAAATTATCTACGCTTGGATTGCTAACTACAAAACTTTTGGGGCTACCTAATGAGTTAGAAAAGCCGTTGAAAGTAACCCACGACATCTCACATGTCATCAAGGATGTATTGGATGGCATGAGCCCAAGTGAGGCGATTAAGCAGAATATGGCAGAAGAAGATGATGAAGAGGAAGAATAATGTTTGAACCACCATTAGTTAGCCAGCTTTTAGGAACTGGTGCAGTGATTTTAGGATTTATCGGTGCAGGGCTTCTAGCTCATCAGATGGATAAGCAGGAAGAGGAGAAAATCCGCCAGAAGGAAGAAGAAAGACGAGAAGAGCAAGAATTTGCGTCTATGATTATCCAAGGTTACAACCAAGCATACGAACGTGGTAGAGAGGCACAGCGACAAGAAATCCGCAAGAATATCCGCAGAGAGTTCAAAGGCTTCACCTACGACAACGAACCGCCTCAAGGATTGCGCCCTGAGCCTCTAGCCTTGCCAGAACCACGAAGATCACGCTATGAAAAGTATTTGGGGTAGAGCAAAGGAGACGCTAATGACTAGAATTGAACTTGAAAACCGTGTATGGCTTTTGGCCAATCATGAAGAAAAAAACGAGTGCTGGAACTTGGGCTAACATCAAAGGCTAGATATGTGAAACGAGTGCTGGAACTTGGAAAGGTGTATGCTCATGTTTGATTACGACAGAGATATAATGCAACCGCCTGAAGAACGTGAGGAACTTGACCCAAGCCAGTACATCTATGTTGGCTGTGGGCAGTATCGATACGTGGGGGATGAAGTATGATTCAGGAGCTACACGAAGAAATCGATAAATGGCGAGCTAAATATATGCATCTCGGAATTGAACTCGGAGAAATCATCAACGACCAACAGGATATTATTTTGAAATTGCAAAACGAAAATAGACACTTAAAACGTGAAAATTGGAATTTGAAGAAGACGAAAGGTAGAAAGAAATGGCAAGTTTAACTTTCCCAGAGTTGCAACAAAAAATGCAATTAGAAAAAAAGAAATCAAAAGATGTAAAGTACGCATTTAGAAATGCCGAGGACATCTATACAACTTTCAAAGAGCTAAAAAGCGATTGGTCTGTAATCGTAACTGATGAACTCGTTGAGCTTGTTGGAAAAATCTTTGTAAAAGCAACAGCCGTAGCTTTTAATGACGAGAGAGACGAGAGGTACCAATCAACAGCGTACGCTGAAATGAGTCCAGTTCCAGTATTTAATACCCAAAAAGGACAGATTAAACAAATGCAAGATCCGCAATGGACAGGCGCAGTCAGCTCATACGCTCGAAAATATGCCTTACAGGGGTTGTTTGCGATTGGTGAAAAAGATATTGATGAGTATCCAGTAGAAGAAAGCCAAGAACAAGGGCAGAATAATCAGCAACAGAAACCAAACAATCAGCAAGCCCAAGAACAAAATCAAGTAAGGTACATTGACAACATTCAGTATCAAGAAATCATCAAGAACGTTGAAGAAATTGCGACGATTAAGGGAGCGCCATTTGATACAGTTGCAAATTTTGTATTGAACAAGTATCAAATAGACGATTTCCACAAAGTACCAGTTGATGGCTATAACATAGTGATAGACTATCTCACTAAACAAATTCAAAAAGCATACGAAAAACAAGGAGTATAAGACATGGTAAAAGATGTAACTAATAGCTTGACAGAAATTAAGGTAGATTTCCAACCAGCAGTAATCAATGTTGATTATGATAGCGTTGAGAAACAACTTGCAGCAATCGTTGCACAGTACACGGATTATGAGGTGACGGCATCCACTTATAAGATTGATTATGATGAGCGTACACGCCTTAATAAATTAAAAGAGGCGTTGGAAACTCGGCGTAAGGAAATCAAAAATAACATCAATAATCCATACAAGGAATTTGAGAAGTGGTATAAGAAAACAGTTGAGCCATTGGATAATGTTATCTCAAACATCACAGCAGGACTTAATGTGATTGATGAACATGAACGATTGATGCGCGTGGATGTCGTGCGTGCCATATTTGAGGATAAGTGTATGGTTGCAGGGATTGAAAAATCCACATTCGCTGACAAATACGATGAGTACAGCCTCAAGAAATATTTTAAAACAGGTAAGTACGAACTGAAAAAGACAACACTTGATGAAATGGATGCCTTAGTGCTTTCAGAATTTGATGCCCTGGAAGAATATAAGGCCAACAAGCAAGCTATCCAAGAGCAAGCTCAAGAGTACGATTTGCCAGCTGATAGCTATATCAGACATCTTGAAGATGGTAAGAGCCTTGTTGGTGTTTTCAAGATGATGAAAACTGATCGTGATGCTGAGATTGCACGCAAAGAGCAGAAAGAGGCTCAAGAAAAAGCAGAAGCTGAACGACTTGCAGAGATTGAACAATTGGCCAAAGAAAATGCAAATGCGCATATCAAGGCTTACGATGCTGAAACAGGCGAGATTTTGGAGCAGGGTATAATTACACCAGAACCTCAAAATAATGCGCGAGAGGTGGCAAAATTTGAACCTAGCGAGCCTTTAACAATTGACTTGCGTTTGACATTGCATGGTGGTTTAGAACAGTGGGAAAATACACAAGAATATTTTGAGGATAACTTTATCGGTTTTGAATCTTTGGAGGATTAAGTAGAATAAGGAGTCAGACCTATGAGATGTTTTTATGTCAGCGGTAAAATTGCAGATCTTGATTTGGGGTCAGAAATCAATGCAGAAAATTCATTTATGGCCGCTATTGAGTTTGTGAAACGATATACCAGCTTATTAAAGTTTGGTTCAAATGAAATCAAGGTATCAGAAGTAGAGGAGGTGCAAAATGATAAATAACGTTGTTTTAGTAGGGCGGCTTACAAGAGATGCCGATCTAAAATATACGCAATCCAATATTGCGGTTGCTACGTTTACTCTTGCAGTAAATCGCACATTTAAAAGCGAGAATGGAGAGCGTGAAGCTGATTTTATCAATTGCGTTATGTGGCGCAAGCAGGCTGAAAATCTTGCTAACTGGGCTAAGAAAGGCGCTTTGATTGGAATCACTGGACGCATTCAGACTCGGACTTATGATAACCAACAAGGACAACGTGTCTATGTGACAGAAGTGGTTGCTGAGAATTTCCAGCTGATGGAATTTAAGAAAGATGGTAGTCAACCAGTAGTTGATAACCACGACCAGCAAGCACCTAATTTTGCGAGAAATTCAAATCCGATGGATATTTCGGATGATGATTTGCCATTTTAAATAGGTGTTTCTATGAATAGACTAAAAGAATTAAGACAAGAAAAAAAGCTATCTCAAAAGGAAATAGCAAAAGAAATGAGCATATCAGAAAAGACTCTATCACGCTGGGAAAACGGAGAAAGCCAAATCAAACCAGAAAAAGCCCAACAACTTGCTGACTACTTCGGCGTAAGCGTTGGATATCTGTTGGGGTATGAAAGCAACCCATTGGAACGACTGAAAAGCTTAGTTGATGAATTAAAGGAGCACAAGGACTTGTTAGGAGTTCTGGATTGGTACACAGCTTTTGATTTAGCTAATGACATTCTTGCAATAGCAAGCGTGGAAAAAGCTAGATGGCTAGGGAGGTTGAATGCAGGAGAGATTGATTCTTAAATTTGAGTTGAACAGGAAGCAGATGATTAACTCAAATGATAGACCGCACTTTCATCAAAAGGCTAAAACAACTAAGTTCTTACGGCAGTTAGCCGAATACGAGGGCAAGAATGTACTGAGAGATTACTTTGGCTTACCTTACAGCGAGGACAAACCTTGCAAGGTTAAGGTTCGGATATATCCTCCGACAAATCGGAAGTATGACCCACCGAACTGGTCGCCCACAAGCAAGGCTTTGTTTGATGGTTTGACGGACGCTAAGATTTGGACAGATGATAATTACAACGTGATAGTATCGACTGAGTTCATGCACGGTGGCAAGTCCGGAAATAAGAATTATAGGATTGAGCTGGAGATTTACGAATATCACGAGATATTGCAGAGGATAGTTGATGGGATTTGATAGGAGGATAGAAATATGATTGGAGTAACCTATCAGGAAATTCATCTCTTTGTTGAGTTTTTGAAAAAGCAGTATGGGCAAGGGCGTCCAGACTATATTGAAGCCCTGAACGACTTAGACGGTATGGTGGAAGTCTCCTATAGAGAAGCTATTGAAAGATTTTTAGACGATGAAGTACGATAAACAGGTAGTAATCGAAGGACTGAAACGCACAATTGAGCAAAATGAAGAGAAGATAATCGAGTATTCGAAACCGTGCGATGCACGCAAGAGACGGATTAGAGCGCTGGAGCGCGATTTGTTGAAGAAAAAGAATAAAGAATTGAGGAAAAAAGTGGAGGAGTTGGAAGATGAAAGTACAGCGATTAATTGAGAAATATAAAAAACTTGAGGGTGTATGGAATGCTGAAGGAGCAGAACTAGCTCGTCAAATTTTTCTGCAAGACTTGGAACAACTAGATAAACCGCAACCAGTCAAAGTTAAGAAGTTTGTGGCTGAATGGATTGAGGAAGCTAGAAAAGCTTGTAAAGTGGCAGAATTATTCGAATTTGATTTCACGAACGATGAAGTTAGGAAATGGTTTATGCAAGAAAGACCATTTGATTTAGTTGCTCGTGCATGGCTTGACGGCTACGAGGTCGAGGAAGAGAAGCGGTATATTGTTAGTCTGAATAATGGGCAACCTTTGACTAAAACGCAATCAGGGAAGGTTCTTTATTTTAACCAAAATATAATTACTGGAAATTATAAATTCACCCGCAAAGAACTTGAAGAAGCTGGTTTCGGCTGGGTGTTCGATTGTGAGGGTGTTGAAGTTGAGGAGGTGGAATAATGGGAGATATACGAATACTAGACGCTTGTTGTGGCAGTCGTATGTTTTGGTTTGATAAAAATGAGAGTCATACAACTTTCATGGACATCAGACAAGAAAAATTTGAAATACATGGGAAAAAGGTAAACGTAAACCCTGACGTTGTCGGAGATTTTCGTGATATGCCATTCGATGATGAAACATTTAATCTAGTAGTATTCGATCCGCCACATTTGAAATGGGTAGGTCAAAACTCAATTATGCGATCACAATATGGCGAGCTGGATAAAGTTACCTGGCCGGAAGATTTAGCCAAGGGTTTTGAAGAATGCATGAGAGTTCTAAAAGTTGGAGGTACTCTAGTTTTTAAATGGTCTGATTGTCAAATCAACGTTAAAGAGGTTCTTAAATCTGTACCTTTTAAACCATTGTTTGGACAACAAAGAGGTACTACGCATTGGATGACGTTTATGAAATTTGAGGAGGTCACAGATTGAAACGATTCATAGCAATCTGGATTCTGGTATCTGCTGGACTAAACATCTGGCAGATGGACAGGATTCGAGATTTGGAAGAGAAGAAGCCGCTGGTTATCTATAAGGCGGATAACGCAGGCGCTGAGATTTTTGGTAAGGTCGTCGAGAAGGGGCGGCACGGCAAGTTATACACGCTTACTATTCGTGACTACGGCATTTTCGTAGTTACTAAGGACGTGTATGAGAAGATTAGAGTAGGGGATGAGGTACTACTATGAACATACTAGAAAAAGTCAAACAATGGTTTATTGACCGTGATTTAGAAAACGGTGGACGACTAGACAAGCAGTCATTAAAACTTAGCGAAGAGTTCGGTGAGTTGTGCGCAGGCTATCTCAAGAAGAATGAGAAGCTGACCAAGGATAGCATTGGAGATTGCGCAGTCGTGATTGTCGGTCTGGGATTGTTGAGCAAAGTGGATTTGGATAGTATTTTTGAAGAGTCGAAGAATGTTAGAAAGAACGATATTATGACATCATTCGCGTACGCAAATACATGTATTAGCAACATTCAAACAGAACAACATCTGAAACTTATGACCTTACGTATAAAATCATTGACTCTATTGATTGGTCATCTAAAATCAATCAGCAAGTCGCTAGGTTATGATTTTGAAGAGTGTTTTGAACTGGCATACCAAGAAATCAAAGATCGCAAGGGGCGTTGGATTGATGGCAGCTTTGTGAAGGAGGAGGATTTGGCATGACACCAAAATTTAGAGTGTGGGATAGCGTAGAAAAGAAATTCGTAGAACATTTTTTTATCACAGATAACGGCTTGATTTGCAACATGGAAAAACCAACATCGGACTCCAAACTTCTTATTCCTATCGAAAAGTCAGAATTGATCCTCATGCAATCAACAGGACTCAAGGATAAGAACGGGGTGGAGATTTTCGAGGAGGATGTGGTTTCTAGGAATAGTGGAATGCCCAGCGTAGTCAAATTTGGTAAATGGATTTATGAGGAAGATTTTGGATATAAAATAAAAAATATCGGGTTTCACCTTAATTCTAGTTATGATGATGAATGGTTTCAAGCTATGGACTATGAAGATATTCGCAAGAATTATGAAGTCATTGGCAATATCTACGAAAACCCAGAACTTTTGGAGGATAAGGAATGAACCCAGAAATAATTGACAATATAAACAAACCAAGCCACTACCAAGGTGCAAACGGTCTTGAGGCTATCGATGTTGTGCATAACTTCGTTGGGAGCCTTTCCGGAGCGTCTGCTTTCTTTTGGGGCAACGCAATCAAGTATATGCTACGGTTTCAAAAGAAAAACGGTCTGGAAGACCTGAAGAAAGCACGTAAGAACCTTGATTGGTTGATTGAGGAATTAGAGAAGAACTAAAAAAGCCCAATCCATAAGGACTAGGCTTCAAAGATGAAGTTGTAGAGTTGGACAACCTTCTGAAAACTGGTTGTATCCATGGTTGTGATTTTTTGAGCCTTTCGCTCTCTAAAGTCAAAAGTATAGAGTTGGAGTGGATTGACAGAGCCATCTACCTTATTGGAACGCACAGGAACGAGCAGGCCTTGTTCTTCTAGTCTGCTTTGACCGTGTGTAATAGGGCATACAGCAACAAATCCCGTCCGCTCCGAATATTCTCTACGCGAGACGACAATAGCAGGACGGCGTTTCTGAATCTCACGTCCAACAGACGGGTCAAAGTCAATCCAGATGATGTCCTGTTTTTCTGGAATGTAATCATATTTCGCTGTCAAGGAATCTTACCCCCTCAAAGTCATCTTCCATGCGTAGGTCTGCATCTCCATTAAATGGGTCTGGAATTTTTGGAGCTAGGACAATGACATTATCTACACCCTTGTAGACAAACATTTCCTGACCTTCTGGAACATTGAGTGTTTTCGGAATGGTCACAGTGACAGAGTTCCCAACCTTACGAGTTTTAACAGTATTCATTTGTTTCTCCTTTATTTAGTATACATACAGTATACACCTAAAAACGGAGCAAAGCAAGAAAAAAGCCAGCACAGCTGACTCCTTTGTGATATGTTCGCTAAAAATATTATATCATAAAGGAGCGATGTTGTGAGGTTATTAAAAAGCGTTGACGTGCAATTTACCAAAAAAAATGTATATGACGTTCTAGAGAGTTATCGCTCGTATGTCCGAATGGCAGGCGCTGAGTATTTGCCTAAAATTACAACGACCTACTCATTTGAACCAAAGACGTTTACTGGTAAGAACACAGCCACTGAGAATATGGTTATCGAACATGTGGATGCAGAGGCAGAGGTTTTGGAAATTGAGAGAGCTGTGAACTGCATTATGGATCCATACGTTCGGCAGGTTATAGCAAAGAAGTACATGGATATGAAAATCCAATTATCAGACAAGGCTATCTATATGGACTTAGGCTATTCTGAAAGTGAGTTCTATCGCATGCTTAGTAGAGGTGCTTTGGAATTTGCGGAAGCCTATCGAAAAGGTAAGTTGATTGTCTATCGTAAAATTTTGGGAGATATTTGCAAGTAAATTGCTAGGAAATGGTTTATTTTACATGGTAGAATAGTATTGTCAAGTGATAGGTCAATTGACGTCTCCTTTATAATTTATTATATTTTTCCGAGGTTTCGGCCTCTTAGACAGTAAGGACAGGTTAGCAGGTTGTTTGGGTCTCCTTGAAACTTTTACCAAACGTGCGTTTTACTGCTAGACCAGTTGGTTCGATTCCAGCTGCTGTCATTTGAGTGTTTGTGTCCCAGAATGGGGTAGGCAGTAGGCTTAGCATTCATATATCACTCATTAACTTACAAATGGTTGCGGAGCGACTAGACCTTGCATGATTGCGTAGCTAATTATACTCCGGATAAGTTATAAGCTAGAGGGTTTGATTCCCTCAGAGGTTGTAAAGACTACAAAAAATAAAAAAGAAGTCAAAATTTAATACACACGCAAGGTAGTAGTCGTCTTGCAAGAAGGTCGCACATCGTGTGGCTTTTTTTGATTATTCGAAAGGTGGTGATGGACATTGGGTTAAATCAAAGACAAAAGATGTTTGCGAGCGAGTATTTGAGGACTGGTAATGTCTATCAATCCGCAATATTCGCAGGTTATAGTGAAGCGTATGCTAAAACAACCGCTAGTAAATTGCTAGAAAATGCAAGCGTTAAAACGTTTATACAAACCGAAACTGAAAAGATGCACGATGAAAATATTTTGAGCGCTAAAGAGGCTCTTTCGATTCTCTCAGACATTGCAAGAGGCCAGCGACTTGAGGAAGTTTTGATGATGAACCCTGTCACTGGTGAGGTGGATAGAGTTACGAAAAAGGCAGATAATAACACAGTTATTAAAGCGATAGCTGAGATATTGAAGCGTTATCCGACTGCTAAACAAGCTGAGAAACTAGAACTTGAAATCGAAAAACTTAAATCACAAATCGGTGTGGATAATGAACAAGACGATAAATTGATAGACTTCGCCAAGGCTTTGAGAGGTGCTTTTGATGACAAATAAATTTACAAAGCGACAAGAAGAAGTGCTTACACGAGTATTGAATGATGATTTTTTTATCTGTGGTCTCCATGGTGCAAAACGTTCAGGTAAAACTGTTCTAAACAACATGGTCTTCATGAATGAGATTGCACGAGTGAGAGAAACAGCGGATAGATTAAACATAGATGAGCCGATGTATA
The DNA here is from genome assembly GCF_002087075.1 of Streptococcus pseudopneumoniae ATCC BAA-960 = CCUG 49455. Classification (GTDB taxonomy): domain Bacteria; phylum Bacillota; class Bacilli; order Lactobacillales; family Streptococcaceae; genus Streptococcus; species Streptococcus pseudopneumoniae. The sequence goes on along the minus strand of NZ_MWSM01000060.1, from coordinate 14,947 downwards.
TCTTAGCTGGAACATCTTCAACATCGATACAAAACAATATCATTCAGGAGCTGTATAACATGTTTGATATTGAACCTAAATACGATAAGCACGGAGCTTTTACCCTTTGCGGTGTCAAGGTAGTTCAAGTCTACACCGGTTCTATATCTGGTTTAAAACGCGCCCGTGGTTTTACTGCTTTTGGAGCTTATGTAAACGAGGCATCTCTTGCTAACGAACAAGTATTCAAGGAAATCATCTCACGTTGCTCAGGAGAGGGTGCTAGGATTGTTTGGGATAGCAACCCAGACATCCCGACACACTGGCTCAGACGGGATTATATCAACTCTGGAGACGATATGATCATCGACTTTCATTTTAAGTTAGATGATAATACATTCATGTCTGACAGATACCGAGAGAATATCAAGAATGCGACACCAGCTGGTGTATTTTATGACCGAGATATTCTTGGTCTGTGGGTGACTGGTGAGGGCGTCGTCTATCGTGATTTTAGCGAGAATATGGTTGTAGATAACGTACCAGAAGATATCACTAAAGTCTATGCTGGTGTTGACTGGGGATATGAACACTTTGGCTCTATTGTTGTCATTGGAGAAACATCTGGCGGTTCAGCTTATCTGTTAGAGGAACACGCTCATCAGTACAAAGAGATAGATTTTTGGGTAGACCTCGCTAAGAATATCAAGGAACGATACGGGAATATTACGTTCTGGGCAGACAGTGCACGACCTGAACACGTTGCTAGATTTCAAAGAGAGCAATTAAGAACATTCAACGCTAATAAAGCGGTATTGTCTGGTATTGAAGAAGTAGCCAAGCTGATGAAAGCTGGGCGTTTTTTTGTTGTATCAAACAAGGTCAGCAAGTTCAAAGATGAAGTCTACCAATACATCTGGAACGAAAAGACAGGCGAACCAGTGAAAGAGAATGACGACGTACTAGATGCGGTGCGTTATGCGATTTACTCGCAACATTCGCAACCAAAAGCAACCGTCCGCAGACGTTCTGATTATGGTCTATAGAGAGGAAAGACATGTACCAATATTTAACCTATCCACGGGATGGATATGATGAGGGTTCTTTGAAGAAAGACCTGATTTACAAATTGATAACGATGCATAACACTGAAAGCTCACATTTGAAGAAGCTTAAAAGCTACTATTTGGGTGAGCATGCTATCTTAGAACACACGAGACGCAACGTGAACGCACCTAATTACAAGACGGTAGCCAATCATGCCAAGGATATCGCAGACACGGCTACGGGCTATTTTATGGGCAATCCTATCAAGTATAACAATACTGCTGACGGTGATATCGATGAACTACTTACAGCCTTTGATGGTGCTGAAATTGACCAAGTAGATGCTCAGAATGCTTTGAACATGGCTATCTATGGTCGTGCTTACGAGTACATCTATGCTAAAGAGGGTATGGCTGAGTTGGATTCAACTAGTATTGATCCGGAGAATACTTTCATGGTCTACGATGATAGTATTGAGCGGAAGCCTTTGTTTGCGGTCTATTACTATGAAGTAAAAGACGATACGAAAGACACTACCAAGTACCAGGCTGAGGTTTTTACCGAAAATCTGCACTATCACATGGTGCTGAGAAGTACAGATTCAGGAACAACTCAGAATGAGCAGGTAACCCCTCACAACCTTGGGCAAATCCCAATTATCGAATATCGCAACAATCACTTTGCAATTGGTGACTATGAGCAACAAATTAGCTTGATAGACGCTTATAATTCCTTGATGGGGAATCGTGTCAATGATAAGGAACAGGCTGTAGAGTCTATACTTGTCTTGTATGGCACGCAGTTAGCAGACACTCCAGAAGACGCTAAGGTAGCAATGAAGATTCTTTCTGAAGAAGGTCTTTTGGAATTGCCGGGCGATAGTGCAAGGGCTGAGTTCTTGAAGAATACGCTGGACGAAAGTGCTACTGAAATCTTGCGTACAGCTCTTAAAGAGGACATCTACACATTTAGCCATGTGCCTAATTTGACTGATGAGAATTTCGCAGGGAATACTTCGGGGGTGAAATAGTTGCCCTCCTCAAAGGTAACTTTGAGGTAATAAATCGGGTTAAAATTGGAAGGCGCAAAACAGTAATAACCTAGATATTTATATTCTGTTATGGTATAATAAGAGTATAATAATCTAGGAGAAGATGAATGATAAAAGATAAAATGCACAAACATCTAAATCAAGTTTATTACTCTATGTTAGCAAGGTGTTATGATGAAAAACATTGGGCTTATAAATGGTATGGGAAACGTGGAATAGGTGTTTCTGATGAATTTAGTGATGTAGCTAAGTTCAGAAGTTGGGCAATGCAAAACGGAGTAGAATTTGGTTTGCAATTAGATAGGATAGATAATGACAAAGACTACTCACCAAGTAATTGTAGGTGGGTTCCTGAACATACAAATAAACGTAATCGTTCTGATAACGTTAAGTATAAGGGATATATCTTGAGAGACTATCTAAAAAAATTATCTGAAGAAAACAACATTTCTTTTTCAACTCTTGTCTACAGATATTATCGTTCCATAAAACGAGATGATATAATCGTTAATGATGAAACAATAGATGATATCTTATTGAATTATAAAAAATACGATTTAAGACAATTTTCAAAAGGTGTGGACATGTCTGGTAAGACAATTGTTCGAGATGAAAAAGGGAGATTTGTGACATATTACTGAAGCTAATCAATTACCACTGCTGGTAGAAATATCAGTAAGGTTTAACGACTAGATAGAGTAAGCTAAGTGAGAAACGGTACATAGTATCGTTTTTTTTATATGCAGAAATATCCACGAAATCCGACACCCTGATAAGGGTGAAGAGATAGTCTGAACTTACGGGAAACCGTAAGAAGTAGAGGATAAAGAGCCTCTACGGTAACAAAATTGAGCTATGGAATTCAAGCTAATGGGCCTTGAGATGATTACCAAGACCAAGGAAGCGAACTACAAGCGTGGATTAAGACAGCGTATTGCGATTTTTGCTCATTACTTGGGTATGAAACAGATTGCACTAGAGTCTCATTCAATCGTTCCACAATTCAGCCGTGGTTTGCCCAAAAACTTGCTGGAAATCTCTCAGATTGTGAACAATTTGGAAGGTAAAGTGACCAATAGGCAGCTTATTTCTCTCTTGCCGTTTGTGGAAGACCCTGACGCTGAGCTGGAAGCCTTGGAAGAAGAGAAAAAGAAGAACATGGAAGACATGTCGATGTTCAACAAAGACAACACGAAACCCGAAGACGAGGTAGAGGATGAAGAATCAGGAGTATTGGGCGAAGAGGAAAGCCAATCTGATTTACCAGCAGATGGACAAGGCCGAAAAGCAGGCAGACCAGTTCGATAAGGTCTATCAGGAAGCCAAGACTTACTTGGATAAGGAAGTCAATAAGATTTTTGATAAGTTCCAACGTGATTATGGTCTAAGTCAGGTAGACGCTAGACAAGTTTTGAAGAACATGAAAGACAAGAAAAATCTGAATGAACTTCGTAAAGTACTTGAAGCAAGACCGAATGCCCCGAACATCCAAAGATTACTAGCTGACTTAGACAGCCCAGCTTATTCTTTTCGTATGAAGCGCCTAGAGCGTTTGAGTGATGATTTAGATCGTATGCGTGAATCTATCTATCATTCAGAGAAGACGGGCTCAGACGCCTTCTATAGCGACCTGATGAAGGATAGTTACTACAAGGCTACCTTTGACCTGCAACAGCAGACAGGGCTGGCATATGGCTTTTCTGGGCTTCCTGAGAGCGAGATTAAACATCTACAGTCTTTTAGTTGGGTAGGAGATGGAAGTACCTACTCAACAAACATCTGGAAGAATACGGGGAAGCTTACTTCTAGCATAAAAGATGAACTACTCATGAGCCTCATGACAGGAAGAGGAACACGAGAAACGGCACAAGCAATTGCTGAACGATTCGATGTCGGTCAGAATGATGCGAGGCGTTTGGTTCGGACAGAATCAGCCTTTTTTCATAACCAAATGGAACTACTCAGCTATGAAGAAGCAGACATAGAGAAGTATATCTTTGTAGCCGTCTTAGACAAGCGTACATCACATATCTGCCAAGAGCACGATAATAAGGTCTATGATAGGGATAAGGCTACCCCTGGCGTCAATTGTCCGCCTATGCACCCTTGGTGTAGGTCTACTACTGTCGCATACGACGAGGACGCAGACTACAGCAAGTTGAAGCGCAGAGCAAGGAATCCAGAGACAGGTAAGACCGAGCTAGTACCTGCTGATATGACTTATAAAGAGTGGTATAGCAAGTATGTTGCGAAAGATGTAAAAAATGAAATACAAGATTACAAGAAAAGTGACCAAACCGTTTCAAGATATAATACCCAAAAATTGTTTTCTGATGTTAGTAACGCATGGGATGAAATTGGGAAGGGTGGATTATCGAAAGAACAACTCGTAGGCTTACTAAAATCTGAATATGAATTAGGTAATTTTTCGAGTGATATAACCAAATTGATAGGAGTAAGTTCTGCTTATATAGATGTTAGCAGTTTAGCTACTTCATTAGTGAGACATGGACAACAGTATTCCTTAGATGAGTTTATGTTAATAAAAGAGGCAGTTCAAAAACCTTATTTGATTCTAGATAATTCAGAGAGGGTTGAAAAATCAATTATTTCATATGTAAAAATACCTAACAAAGATAAGGTCATTATGGAAGCGGTGATGGTGCCACGAGATGAAATGCTAGTCATTCACTTTAACAAGGTGGGGATTCGTCAAGTTAAAAAGAATGGAAAAAATATGTTGACGCTTTACAAAAAGGAAAAATAGTGCTATACTTTTGGTAAAGATAGAGGTTGAGAATCTGTCACCAACGCGCCACTTATAGTGGGTCGAGAAATGCAGGAGCCCCGACAGTCCTGCCTATCTTGCGCTTAGATAGTAATCTAGGCGCTTTTTTGTTGCAATAAACCACTATAAACCGCATCGAAATCGAGGCGGTTTTCTTATGCCCTAACCGTATGGAATCCCGTACGGTTTTTATATTGTCCAAGCATTGAAGACACTAAAAGCTATGGAAATTACAGTCGGGGACGACTTTAAAAATAGGAGGTTCGCAATGAACGAAGAAACACAAACAGTCGAAACGGTTGAAGAACAAAAGGTACCTGCAGAACCTGCACAACAACCGCAAGACGAGAAGAAGTACACGGACGCAGATGTCGATGCTATCATCGATAAGAAGTTTGCCAAGTGGAAGTCAGAGCAAGAAGCCAAGGAAAACGAAGCTAAGAAGCTTGCTAAGATGAACGCTGATGAAAAACAGAAATATCAGTTGGATCAGCGTGAGCAAGAACTAGCTGACCGTGAAAAGGCTATTGCTCGTAAGGAATTGACCGCAGAGGCTAAAGCAATGCTAAGTGAACGTGACTTACCTGTTGAGTTAGTAAATGTAGTTGATTTGACAAGCGCAGAGACGGTATCGCAGTCCGTAGCAGTATTGCAGAAATCATGGGAACAAGCTGTGCAGAAAGGCGTGCAAGAAAAGCTAAAAGGCGGAGCTCCAATGAAGCAAGCACCAGTTGACAGCGACGGTGTCACAAAAGAAGAATTTGCTCGCATGGGTTATCAGAGTCGAAATGAACTCTATCAAAAGAACCCAGAACTCTATAAGAAATTGAAAGGTTAAAATAAATGACAGCAGGACAAACTAAACTAGCCACTATGGTTAACCCAGAAGTGATGGCGGACATGGTTTCCGCTAAACTACCTAAATTGATTAAATTTACTCCACTTGCTTATGTGGAAACAGCACTCCAAGGACAACCAGGGAACACTCTAACAGTTCCAGCATGGGAGTACGCAGGAGATGCGACTGAGGTTGGAGAAGGTCAAGCTATTTCTCCAGACAAATTGACTACTAAAAAGACTACTATGACCATCAAAAAGGCTGCTAAAGGTTATGAAATTACCGATGAAGCTCTTTTGTCAGGTCTTGGTGACCCACTAGGTCAAGCCACTTACCAGCTTGGTTTGGCTATTGCTAACAAGATTGATGATGATTTGGTAGCGGTGGCTAAGACTGCAACACAGCACGTTGCAGAAACTCCAACAACTCTTGAGGCAATTGATAAGGCTCTTGATATTTTTGAGGATGAAGAAGATGCACAGTATGTTGCTATCATCAACCCTAAAGATGCTACTAAGCTAAAAACTGACGTAGCAAAAGAATGGACTAAAGGTTCAGAGCTTGGAGCAAATATGGTTGTTTCTGGGACCTTTGGTGAAGTTGCTGGTGTGCAAATCGTCCGCTCTAAAAAAGTTGAAGAAGGTAAAGGTTTCCTTGTCAAAGTGTCTCCTAGCCAGACTCAGACAGATGATGCCAATAAATATGGTGCGTTTGTTATCATGCTAAAACGTGATGTGGCTATCGAAACAGACCGTGACATCCTTAAAAAGACAACGGTTATCACTGGTGACAAACACTATGGTGTTTACCTATACGACCCTACACGAGTTGTAAAATTCGGTGAGTAAGAGGTGATGATATGAGCTTATTGCTACGACGTCATTATATCCAAGAGGAGCAAGCTGGCCAGTATTCTGATTTAGAAAATAAGACTTTAGAAGAGTTGAAGAATCTAGCTAAAGAAGCTGGCATAACTGGTGCCTATAAGTTATCAAAAGCTGAAATTGTAGAGGTGTTGGAGGATTTAAAAAGTGAAATTTAAAGTCAAACAAGATTTCTATGATTGGGAATTAAATGTGAAACGACTGGCAGGGGAGGAACTTGAGATTACTGAGGAGCGCTATGCCGAGCTGGCAGATAATTTCGCCAGCAATGGTGTCGCTATCTCAGACGTTCTTGAGGAAATTCTCCCTGAGCCTGAGTTTTTAGAAGAGGATTGATATGTCTATAGAGTTGCTGAAGAAAATGACAGGCGAAGAAGATACTCAGCTTCTCATGTTGCTCCAAACGAGGGCTACAAATCTTATCTTGTCAGAGACGAATCGCACATCTTTGACACCTGCTTTAAGTCGCTTAATACCTGAGGTTGCTATCGAACTCCACAACCGCTCAGGAGCGGAAGGAGAGCATTCCAGAACCGAGGGTGGTATAGCAGTAGTCTACGGAGAAAACGGCCTGTCTACGGGTCTTTTACAGCGTATACGCATGCACAGATTAGCAAGGGTGGCAGGTCATGTTTTTGAAGCAGAGTAGACTGAAACCTTATCCAATGCGACGGTTTGAAAAGACTGTCACAGAGGAAGGCGTCGTAAAAGAAGGATATGCCAAGGAAGCTGAGACAGTCCGCCTTGAGTTGTGGCCAGCTAGCAGTAAGCTACAATCTGAGATGTATGGTGAGCGTGTCAATGATATTTTGAACGCAAATGCCAACAAGTCAGCTACTATCAAAGTGAAAGATGGTGTGTGTATCGATAGCCCGACGGAAGTGACTCACAGGGTTATCTCTAAAAAGGTCTACACATATCATCAAGTTTTGGAGTTAGAGCGTGTCAGAGCTACGAGGGGCAGATAGGCTCATAGCTAAATGTAGACGATTGGCTAGTAAAAAAACTGGCGAGGATATCGTCTTACGTGCGGTACACAATGCTGCTATAAAGGTTGTCCAAGCTGATGCTAAAAGACTAGCACCAGGCAACAATGGAGAACTTAGAAACAGTATCAAGACTAGGGTTAAAATGGACGGAGATAAGGCTATAGGTGAGGTTTACACAAATCTACACTATGCTCCTTATGTTGAGTTTGGAACAGGACCCAAGGGTCAGGCTAGCCATTCTGGTATCTCTCCAGAAGTCAGCGTGACTTATCGCTCTAGTCCGTGGTATGTGCATGAAGACCAAATCAATGTAGGGCCTTACCACTTTCAAAAGATTGGGGAGTTCTACAAGATGTATGGTCAACCTGCTCAGCCTTATCTTTATCCAGCTTTGAGAGACAATCAAGAGCGTGTGTCTAAGAATATTTCGGATTATGTCCGTAGAAAGATAAGAGAACAAATAAAATGATTAATATCAAGCCTGTTATTTATAAAGAATTGCAAAAGGTTGCAGATAATGTGACTGATACGTATCCTAGCGATTGGGAGACTTTTCCAGTCGTTATTTTTTTGGAAGAACAAAACAAGCCGGGTGATTGGTTTGATGACCAGGAACAAAAATCCTCTATCCGCTACAAGGTGGATATCTTTGATGATACAAGCACTAGTGAGTTAGCTGTTAAAATCAATCAGATTTTTGAGTCTTTAGGTTTACGAAGAACCGACTGCCAAGACGTGCCAGACCCGTCCCATTTGAGACATAAGGTCATGCGTTTTGAAGGGGTTGTTGACTTACACTCAGAGCTTGTTTTTCAATTTAGAATGGAGAATTAAACATGTTAGCAAACGGAATTACGCTTTCTTATAGCGAAACCAAAGGTAGCTATACTAAGCTTGTTGGATTGAAAGAAGTACCAGGGTTTGGTATCGAACCTGAAAAAGTAGAGAACACTACTCTTGAAGATAAAGTTAAGAAGTACGAATTTGGTATTGGTGATGCAGGGGAATTGGAGTACAAGTTCTCTTATAACAATTCAAGCGAAACTGCTCCTTACCGTGTATTGCGTAAGGCAGCAGACGACAAGAAGAAACTCTACTTTGAACAAGCTTATCCAGACGGTACTAAGGTCAATTTTGAAGGCCAAGTATCTGTTAAACTGGGCGGTGGCGGTGTCAATGCCGTTATCGAGTTCACACTTAAGATTGCATTGCAGTCAGAATTGGAATTTACAGACGGTCTTGGAGGTTAATTAAATGGCGTTACCTTACTCAATTTGGAAGATTAGCGATGAGAAAGAGTTAAAACTACGACTTTCATCTCATCAAGCAGCAAAAGTTGAAGAAAAAATCGGTATGAACTTACTGAAAATCTTCATGCCTGAAGCTGGCGAAGAGTTTCCTTTGCCTCCTTTAAAAGTTGTATTGCTCTTGATTCATGGAGCTTTGCAAAAGTATGAGAATGGGTATTCTCTTGAGGATGTCTACGATCTATACGATGAATACGTGGATAATGGTGGAGACCAAACAACCTTCATGACAGAGGTTTTAATGCCACTCTTTGAAGTGTCGGGTTTTACTCCACGAGGAAGCAAGGGCAAGAAAACTTCCAAGAAGAAAATGACAGTAGTCGAGTAATCTTAACGGTAACGCAGATTATTGAGAGGCTTTATCCTATGTTTTTGGACATCGGGGGTAAGCCTCTTGATTTTTGGGATTTAACGGTGCTTGAAATCAGGGAAATGATTGAAAGCTACAACCGTGTCAAAATCCAAGAGCGTAAAGAGAAGATTATTGACTCGTACAGACTTTCGCAGATGATTTCCAATCACGTTTCTTTATTGTTATCCAAAGATGCCAAGGTTTTTGAGTTCTGGGAATATGCGCCTGAGTTGTTTGTAGAAGAACAACAAGCAGTAGAACAGGAACGACAGAGACAAGCGCTTTTGTTGCATAAGGAACGGATGCGTGATTTTGCAGATAGACATAATCGAAAAAGGAAGGAGGAAATGAATGGCAACTCTTGACGAATTGAAGGTCATGATTGACGCTGAGATAGCGCCTTTCAGGAAGAAGATGAAAGAAGTCGAGAATCAGGTCAAAGGAACATCTGACCAAGTGAAGAATGCCACTGCCAAAATTCGTGAACAGTCGAGCTCAATCGGTAGCGCGTTTGGCAAGCTGGCTAAGTTTGCTGGTTTTGCAATCCTTGGTAAGAAATTGCTTGATGTTGGGATGTATTCAACGCAGACAGCTCTTGAAGTATCAGCGGCTATGAACCAAATTAAGCGCCAGATGGGTGAGAGTTCGCAATCTTTCTTAAAATGGGTTAACGATAACGCTAATGCCATGAATATGGGTGTGGGCGAGGCTACTAACTATGGTGCAGTCTACTCAAACTTATTTTCTGGATTTATCAAAGACACCAACAAGCTAAGCGCTTATACTGCTAAGATGTTGCAGACGTCGGCAGTTGTTGCTGAAGGTTCTGGGCGCACGATTACAGACGTTATGGAGCGGATTCGCTCAGGTTTGCTAGGGAATACGGAAGCGATAGACTTTTGTCGCACCGCTTAGAAATAGGCGGATTAAGAACTTACCAAAATCGGTAAAACTCTAAATTTTAAGTAATTAAAACATGACGATACCGAGGTAAACTAAGCAATTAAAAAGGCTTGGTCACCGTAGAGCATAGGGATTGAACCTGTGCTTTTTGTTTTGTCAAAAAGTATAGAATAAAATATCCCCACGAGTGGTGAGCACCTAGACAATTCGGTTGTAGGTGAAAATATATGCCGAACTTACAAGAAATTGTAAGAAGTATGGATAAAAAGCCATGCGATAACATTATTGAGAAGACCTAGGAATCAACGTTAATGTGGCTATGATTGAGTCTACTGAAGCCTTTAAGAAGTTCGCAAACGGGCAAAGTTGGCAACAATTAGACTACCAAACCCAGCAACAAATCCGCCTAATGGCTATCCTGGAACAGGCTACGGCAAAGTATGGGAATACCTTGTCCAATTCTGTAAATGGACGTATTAGTCTATTTAAGTCTCTGATGAAGGACGCTGCATTGAACCTTGGTAACTCTATGTTGCCGATTATCAATGCCATTATGCCTGTCTTGAACTCTTTTGCCATGGTCTTAAAGAATGTTACTGCTAAACTCGCTGAGTTTATCGCTTTGATGTTCAACAAGAAAGCTACGGTAAAAGATGGTGTTGGTGGTGCAGTTGGAGACATGGGTAACGCCATGAAAGACGCTGCAGGCGGAGCAGGAGACCTTGCTGATGCAGTGGACGACGCTGGAGATTCAGCAGGAGGACTTGCTGATAATCTTGGAGACTCAGCCAAAAACGCTAAGAAGGCCGCTAAAGAGTTGCTAGGTCTTTTGGGATTTGATGAGATTAACATCTTGCAAAAACCAAAAGACGATGATGCAGGCGGTTCTGGAGGCGGTGGCAAAGGTGGTAAAGGAAAGGGAGGGGGTGGCGGACCTTTCAAAGACATCTTGCCAGAAGTCGAGTTGACCGACATGGACAACCAGTTCAAGAGCATTTTTGATGGACTTGGAGATAAGCTCAAAGGGTTGTTTGACCTCTTCAAGAAAGGTTTTGATGCAGCATTTGGACCAGAAGGTATTGAACGCATTAAGACCGCCTTAGACCAAATAGCTAAGACAATGGGAGAAATCGCTACTGATCCAAGAGTTGTGAATGCCTTTAACCGAATGGCTGAGAAAATCGCTTATGCTTTAGGGCAAGTGACAGGCTCAATAGCTACTATCGGTCTAGGTATCGGTGTTTTCCTTGCCGAAAGTATTGCAAATGGTCTTGGAAGGCAAAAAGAACGCATTACCAGGGCGCTAGTCGCTTTGTTTGATAATATTGGTAACATTGCAGAGGCAGTAGGAAACATCGCTCAGGCCTTTTCTAGTGCTTTCTACGACGTCATTACCTCAACCGGTGCGGTTCGTATAGGTAGTGCTATTGTGTCAACTCTATTAAGCTTGACATCTACCATTGTTGAAGTCGGTAGCAAATTAGCAGGAAGTTTGTTTAAAGGTTTTGAAAAAGTCGTTGTGACAAGCGCTCCTAAAATTTCATCAGTCTTCCAAAGTTTATTAGATACTGTTGCGCCTGTATTTGAGAGCATTGAAAGGTCTGTTAACAAATTTGGCGATGGCTTAAGTCGTGTTTATGATGAACATGTAGTCCCTGCTATTAACTCTATTGCTAATGCTTTTAATGGGCTAATTGATATTATTCAAATACTTTGGGAGAATTCTTGGCAACCTTTTGCTGAGTTTTTATCAGGAGTATTCGGTGTTAGTATTGAAGGAATTTCAGATTTATTGGGAGGTGGCCTTTTAGCCACTTTGGGACTATTGGCGGATGCTATTAAGTTAGTGGCAGATGGTTTCGCCGTTTTTTCTGACTGGTGTAAAGAAAACAAAGAACCTATCTTGGCTTTGATAACAGCTTGGCAAACAATTAATTTCTTATCATGGGCTGAACAAGCTGGAGGACTTGCAGGGGCATTCGAATTATTAAGTGGCAAGGTTTCCTTTATTGTTAGCGGAATTAAAAATCTTGGACTAGCTTTGAAAGCTTTGACATTTGATAAATTGGTCAGCTTCGGAGAAACCATCTATTTGAATGCGTTGTACGCAAAAGATTTTGTTGTCAATTCAGGTAAAACAATTGCACAGCTAGGGAAAACTGCTTTAGAACTTGGTAAATCAGCTCTAGCATGGACTGCTCATACAGCGAAAATGGGATTAGCAACCGCGGCGGAATTTGCACATTCTGTGGCAGCAGGAGTCGCTACAGCTGCAACATGGGCTTTTAATGCAGCGTTAGCAGTTTTGACAAGTCCAATAACCTTAGTTATTGCAGCAATCGCAGCCTTAATTGCTATTGGTGTCTTGCTCTACCAAAATTGGGACACTGTTGTTGAGTTTGCTAAAACAGCATGGCAAGGACTATGTGATTTTATCAGTGGTATTTGTCAAGCGATTGGCGAATTTTTCAGCGGTCTATGGACGAAGCTACAAGAAATCTTTGAGCCAATAGGTCAATGGTTTGGCGAGAAGTTCCAGCAAGGATGGGATGCAATAAGCAATACATTTAGCAAGTTGGGCTCTTGGTTTGGTGACCGTTGGAACGAATCTAAAGATGCGCTTGCCGAAGCAAACACTTGGTTAGGTGATAAATTCAAGTCCGGTAGGGATAAAGTGAACTCAGCTTTTGAAAAAGTTGGCTCTTGGTTCGGTGACCGTTGGAATGATATCAAAGATGGAGTAAAAGAAGCTGATACATGGTTTGGAGAGAAATTTGAGAGTGCAAAAAAGAAAACTCAGAATCCTTTCCAAAAAATCGGTTCTTGGTTTGGTGATAGATGGAAAAATATGCAAGATGCCTTGAAAGAAATCCCCAACTGGTTCAAGAATCTGTTTAATGATGCAATGGATAATGCTAAAAACATCGTTAAAAGTGGTATCGATAAACTAAAAAGCTTCTTTAACTTTGATTGGAGCTTACCAAAAATCAAACTCCCTCACTTTAATATATCTGGTAGCTTCAGCTTGATGCCTCCTAGAATTCCATCATTCTCTGTAGATTGGTATGCACGAGGCGGTGTATTCAACTCTCCTAGCATCATTGGGGTCGGAGAAGCTGGTCAAGAAGCGGTAATGCCTCTTGAACGGAATACAGGATGGATTTCTATCTTGGCTCAAAAACTGGCTGAAAGAATGCCTGCTAATAATGTACCTACAGGTTATTCATTACCGGCTGGCGACATCGTTATCCAAATCGCAGGCCATGAGTTCGGACGGGTAGCTATCCAAGAAATTAACAAGGAACATGAACGAGCAGGTCAAACCTTGCTCAAGATTTAGGAGGTTAAATGGCACAATTGACAATCAATGGGGTGGCTGTGAAGCCTCCCAAATCTTTTCAAGTCGGTATTCAAGATATCGATGGAGAGACAGGGCGTAATGCCAATGGCGACATGGTGCGTGACCGTATCACGACCAAACGCAAACTAGACTGTGAATGGGGTATGATGACTCAGGGAGAATTAAGTCAGCTTTTACATGCTGTATCATCTGAATTTTTTGAGGTGTCTTATCCAGACCCCATGGATGGCCAAGTCACAAAGACTTTCTACGTCGGTGATAGGACAGCTCCTAGCTATAGCTTTACTGAGAAGTTTAAACCTTGGTCTGGCGCTAAATTTAATCTGGTAGAGAGGTAAGAAAATGGATGCTTTAACCAGACGACAATTTGACAGAGCCATGTTTGCCAAGGAAAGGACGCTGGCTATTCGTGTTGGTGATTATACTTCACGGGATATCAAAGAGGCTAGTTTTGAGTATGGCTACATCAAGGGCGATACTTATAAGCCTGGTGGAACCTGCGCTGGTAGCGGTAAAATTACCTTTACCAGTATCATTACCACGTTCAATAAGCTGGATACCCTGCACCCTGAGATTGGTCTACTGGTTGGGGATACCTACCAGTGGGTCAAGATGGGGGAATACTTCATCAACGATATTGAGATTGACCGAAACCGCAACACAACCACACTTGAACTTATGGATGGTATGTTTAAGCTCAATCGTGAGTATGTGACAGATTTGCATTTCCCAGCTGAAGTACGAGAGGTTATTCAGGAAATCTGCCTGAAAACAGGCATTGAGTTAGCGAATGACTATTTCGGAATCAGCGCGATGCGTTACCATGTCGAGCAAGTTCCTGAAGGAAAGAAACTTTCATTTAGGGATATGCTGAGCGCTATGACTCAGATGATAGGGATGTCTTGTTTCTTCAACCGAGAAGGGAAGATGGAAATCCGTGATTTAACTGAGTCAAATATCACGATAAACGCAGACAGTTACTTCCTACATGGTTTAACCAAGAGTGAGATTGAGTATCAGATAGCTGGTATTACTTGTAAGACAGATAAGAAGCCTCTTACGGTTGGTATGAAGACAGGTCGGTCTTTGGAACTAGACAATGTCTTCATGACCCAGAGCGCTTTAAATGACCTGTATTACAATCTGAAAAACCTGACTTACTATCCGTATAATCTCAACTACCAAGGGCATTTACTGCTTGAGGTTGGGCAGTGGGTAACCATTCAGACCAACAAGAAAGAAACCTTTAAAGTTCCTGTCTTAAGTCAGAGCTTTACTTTCAAAGGTGGTCTAAGAGGTCGTATCAGCGCAGATAGTAAAGCTGGAAATGATACGCAGTATTCTTACGAGGGTACGATTACCAAGCAGATTAAGCAACAAGATGGCATTGAAGCCAAAATCCAAGCGCAGATAGAAGCAGCAGACGCAGCCTTTGACGCTGAATTTAC
>NZ_MWSM01000059.1 GCF_002087075.1 Streptococcus pseudopneumoniae ATCC BAA-960 = CCUG 49455 | reverse complement strand
ATAAACGAATTAAGGTAAAACTAAAAGGACTTAGTCCTGTGCAGTACAGAACTAAATCCTTTGGATAAATTAATTGTCTAACTTTTGGGGGTCAGTACATATGCTACGGGAAAGTTATGCACTTAATTTGACAATTCAAGATGTAAAAATATATACTAATATTTGACAAGTTGTCCTAAAAATGTTGTTATGTTATGGATTGATCGAATCTAACTAAAGGATCCTATTCAATTACTAGAACTATCACATACTCAAGGTCAGCTCACAGATGAGCAACTATTTTGGTTACAATACCTACTAAATTTAAGTCAAACAAATAATTTAGTCAAAATTAAAAAAATAGAGGAACATAAATATGATTACAAAACGGAATGTAATAGTGTTCTACGATTTTTACTAGATAAAACTGTAAATTCTGAAGGAAGGATCACTTCTTCAACAGAATTTGGAAATTTCGTAAGTAATTTATCATTCCAACACGGAATAGCTGGACTACTGTTTCCTCTAAATAAATTGCCCCCCAGAACTGGATTCTAAAATACTCTCTATCATCAAGAAAGCAGTGACAATTAGAACGACACACACATATGAATATCAATACTCGCTGCTATTTGGTGATTCAGGCTATCTATGGTTACTCCTACATTTATTTTCTATCAGTAAAAATCAATACTATCTACAATTAGCAAACGTCACCGCTAAGAAATTAATAGAGAATTATGATACTCTAGAGGAAATAGACTTTGCATTGAGAAAATCTGGTGTCCTATTGTCATTAATAAAATACTATCAATTTACCAATGACAATACTCTTAAAATTTTCATCCACAATAGTATAGGGGAAATTTAGCATTATTTCCTACAAAGAGATACAGCCAAAGAAAGCATTTTAGACTATAGCTTTGCTCATGGATATTGTGGAATTGCATAGGCTTTATTTGCCTATTCTAAAGTCTTAGAACCTTCTATGTTCTATAATGATCTCCATACATTCCATACTGAATTAAAAAAATTATTAGAAAAAGTTACTTCTAATACTAAAAATTTAGGAAATTTACAACTTTCTTGGTGCAAAGGAATTTCCGGAATAATCTTATATCTTTGTATGTACGATTGTGACGGAAACAAAGATATTATTAGTAAATATCAATAATTTGTTTTTAACCATCATCTAAAAATGATGACAGGATATTGCCACGGAATAACTAGCTTACTACAAACCACTGTCTACAATCAAAACAAATTACTGATGAAAAAAATCCAACAGGTAATTTTAGCATGTTCTGAACGAGATGATCACGATTTACTGATGTTTCAAGGAGATAGGAGTAAAGCAGATTTGTTTGAAGCATGGGGGTATATTGGTGTCTATTAAATAATAAATTCCCATTCGATGTGCAGAAATAAGGAGAAAAGTATGAAATTATTTTGGACAAACAACATATATAGACAGTTGCTGCTAAACAGCTGTTTTTCATCATTCGGCGACAGTATTTTCTACCTCGCCATTATCAATTATGTGGCTCAGTACAATTTCGCTCCGCTAGCGATTTTACTGATTTCCATTTCAGAGGTGGTTCCCCTACTATCGCAACTCTTTCTCGGAATTCTAGGAGATTTTCAAGAAAATAGAGTCAAACACGCACTCTGGATTGCCAAAATCAAAATCCTGCTCTACGCTATTTTGACAGTATTTCTCGTCTTGTCGCCCTTTTCATTAGTTTCAGTCATTATGATTGTCATCATCAACCTTATCTCTGACACCTTGAGCTACCTGTCTGCCTACATGATGAACGCCCTCTACATCAGTGTAATTAAGGACGACCTGCATGATGCCATGGGGTTCAGGCAGTCTCTGATGAGGGTTGTCCGCATTGTCGCCAATCTAGCTGGTGCATTCCTTATCAATGTTATGAGTATTCAAACTATTTCCCTTATCAACACTCTGACTTTTGTCATTGCCTTTTGGGGCCTGTATGTTATTCGACATACCTTGTATGAGGTTGAAAAAAGGATTGAAATGTCACATACAGCACTGAGTTTTAAGAAATATTTTCAACATCTTAAACAGTCGCTGGCTGTGCTCCTGAGGTTAAAAGATACCGTCATACTACTGTTTCTGACGACCAGTATGATTGCCATCTTGGATGTGTCTCCTCGGTTGATTGCCCTCCGCTTCATCCAACAGACACTAGCACAACTGAGCATTGGGCAACTCCTCGCCCTGCTCTCCATCATCATTTCTTGTGGAGCTATCCTTGGCAATATGACCAGCAGTAATCTATTTAAAAATATCCGTTTCACGCACCTCTTGGTTTTCTGTGAGATTTCCCTATTGGCTCTAATAACTAGTATCCTTTGTCAAGCCTATATCGTAATTTTCATGACCAGTTTCATCAGTTCTACGATTATCGGCATTCTCAGCCCTCGCCTACAAGCAGCTGTCTTTGCCTATATCCCCAGTGACAAGATGGGGACGGTGGGCTCTGCTCTGAGCACAGTGGACATTCTCGCCCCGTCCCTGCTCTCCCTATTAGCCCTATCCATAGCATCGAGCGTTTCGGTGCAGTTAGCATTGATATTTTTGTATCTTATTTTGATTGCTCTTATCTTTTGTCAATGGTTAGTCAAGTTCAACACTCATAACTAACGAAAAAGCATGTGTAGATTTCACATGCTTTTAATCTCCCCAATCGTCAGGTCAAGTACAACAAAGTCACTTCTTTGATTAAGCGAGTGTTCTAATATAATTATAAGCTCCCTGTCATTACCGAACCCATTCGCCATTATAATTGACAGAATAGCCATCTACGGTCGTATTCACTGCCAAAGCACCTGAGCTATAAGCATAGTACCATTTGCCATTAACCTGGAACCAACCTGTCTTCATATCTCCATTACCTGCATTTAGGTAGTACCAAGTTGAACCATCTTGATACCAACCAGTTGTCATAGCTCCCGATGAACGGAGATAGTACCACTTGTTACCAAGGTATTGCCAGCCCGTTTTCATATCACCATTTTCAGCATCTAAATAGTACCAAGTTGAGCCTTCCTGATACCAACCAGTTGCCATAGCTCCTGATGAACGAAGGTAGTACCAGTTATTACCTAGATATTGCCATCCTATTTGCATGATGCCAGTTGCTGGATCTAGGTAGTACCATGGAGCCGCTTTAAGCTTCTCTTCATCATAGGTTAGAGGATAATCCTTGATCCAACCACGTGCTATCTCCCCAACAGGCAATCTGTTGATGCGAGAATCAAAGCCACCATCCTTCTGCAAATAATACCAGTCCCCATTATCATAAACCCAACCAGTTTTTAAAGTATGATAACTACGCTGATCTTCAAAATAATAGACTCGTTTCTCTGCTGGGCTATCATATTGTTCCCCATGATGTTTGTTGGTATTTGTAGCAGTTTTTGCTTCTAACACTTGCTTGCCAACAAATTCTTGTAGTACCCCATCTTGACCAAAGTAAAACCAATCTGGTCTAAAAGCAATATCTTTCCTTAGAGAAGAACCAATCGTAACCCCTTCGTATGGAGCAGGTATATATTGCCAGCCGACAACCATCTCTCCAGATAAAGAATCAAAATAATAGTACTTACCATCAATCACTCGCCAGTCCGTTTCTTTGAGGTCCCCCTTCTTGTAGTAGGTTCTTCCGTTTTCTTGGACAAAATGCCATCCTTCAGAATCATCTGCAAATACTACATTTGTAGCTAGAAAACCAAAGAATATTGCTGCTAATCCAACTTGCATCATTTTTTTCAAAAGTTTCATGTATATACCCTCCAATATTAAATCCACTCACCAGATGAAGCAAAGTTATAAACTTTACCATCAATCGTCTGACTACCTGTAACCATAGCACCACTTGAATTGAGATAATACCATTCACCTGATACTTTTATCCAACCTGTTTTCATATCTCCATTAGTAGGATCTAAATAGTACCATGTTGAACCATCTTTATACCAACCAGTCTTCATATCACCATTGGTCTTATCTAAATAATACCATCTTCCTCGTACATATTTCCAACCTGTGGACATTGAACCAGAGGTTTCAAGATAATACCATTTGCCATTTATACTTTGCCAACCTGTTTGTTTATTACTATTCTTATAATAATACCAAGTACCACTAATCAACTTCCAACCATCAATAGAATGCCCTCGAATAACAGAGTAGATGAAAGATAGAGCCTTCTCATTTAACTTGACAGCATAATTCATTTGTTCTGCCTCACTCCCATTGGTATGAACTCCGACAACCCTATTGGTAGAATCATATACTGCTGAACCGCTTGCACCACGCAAAGTATCTACTTGATAGAATAAAAAATCATTTGTATCTTGAAGTATCGTTTTTGTATCAGTATACATCTGCTTAATATCCTTATTAACAGCAGAATATCCCGTAACTGTTACATCTAGATTTTTAGTATTTTCTAAATTATTTGGAAGTCCTAACGTCCCCAATTGAGCGCCAATCGGTTCTTCCAAAATTAAAACTGCTAAGTCATAGGTAGTAAGCTCATCTGGATCAGTATTTCGAAATTCTTTTAAATAGCGAGCTTCTTTTACTTTTATCCGACCAAACGGCACACTATTTGGAGTACGAGCAGGAGTAACATATAGTTCTTCTGCATCTTTACCAAACTCATGTTTATAAATATTATGAGCAGCAGTAATAAGGACATTATCCTTTATAAAATTGGCACTCCCTCGATAAGTTACATCTTTACCATTTTTCACACCACAAAATTCTTACTCTACATAAGCTGATGTAGAGTAAGGATATTGTAAAGTATTTTTTACCTTAACTAAATCATTTTTACCAATAATGACTTCTGACTGATTTGTATAATATTGACCATAAGTCGGTGAAACATCGGGAAGTGAAAAATTATTAGTTCCTGGACTCTCTTGTAATGTTTCACTTACCTCATACTCCTCGCCTGTACTTGAAATAACAGTCAAAGCAGATACTGTCGATAGCAGGCTAGCTAATAAAGTACCCGCAATAATTGAAATACCGAATTTGCGATAAAATGTTTTCTTCATTATTTTATCCTCCTAAAAAAATTGTAACACATCTGTTCGTCCCTGTCAATATAGTAAATTGAAATAAGATGTGAACAAATCGATTAGGAAAGTTAAATTAATTTCTAGAAAAGTTTTAGCAGTTGTGGTGTACCATTCTAGTTTCAATCCACTATACAAAGAAAAAAACGGAAAGACATCCCTTTCTCCATTTGAAAAAAGCAGTTACACAACTGCAACTGCTTTTCTATTCTTGCATGGTGTAACCAACACCACGCACGGTTTTAATGTAGCTTTTTTGACCTTTTACATCAAGCTTGCTACGTAGATAACGGATATAGACATCTACGATATTTGTCTCGGTCCCACTTTCATACTTCCAGACACTTTCCAACAACTGCTCACGAGTCAGAACTTTCTTGCTTCCCATAAGTGTCGCCAAAAGGTCATACTCACGGCGAGTCAGAGCAATCATCTCTTCACCACGATAAACCGTGTGATGTTCAACATCTATCCTAAGATTGCGGTAGGTCCTTGGAACTTTCATCAGACTGCAGTGTTGATCAATGAAGTCCCGACCTCGGAAGATCGCCGAAATACGCGCTACCAGATTTTCGATAAGGACTGGCTTATAGATGTATGAAACTGCAAAACGCTGAACAACTTCCAGCTCTTCTTGCAAGTCTTCCCAATGATCTAAAATCATGATGACTGAGGCTGGCTTAGTTCGACTCAGCTTATCTGCAAAATCCTGGGCTGTCATATCCCCCAGATGAGCATTCAATAAAATCAAGTCATAGTCTGTCTGAAGAGCCATGGAGAAGGCTTTTTGCCCCTCCTCAACCTGATCAACTCGGTATTGCTCTTTTTGGAGTTCCAAACTTAAAAAATGAGCTAGATTTCGTTGTTTCTCAAGTAATAAAATCCGTTTCCCCATGGCAGACCTACTTATTTTTCGTCATACCAAGAGTAGTGGAAGGTTCCTTCTTTGTCTTTACGTTGGTAAGTGTGGGCACCAAAGTAATCACGTTGCGCTTGGATCAAGTTAGCTGGAAGATCAGCTGAACGGTAGCTATCAAAGTAAGTAATAGCTGCTGAGAAGGTTGGTACTGGCACACCAGCTTGAACTGCAAGAGCTACGATATCACGCACTACTTGTTGGTACTTAGCAGTAACATCCAAGAAGTACTCATCCAAAAGAAGGTTGGCAAGGTCTGCATCACGGTTGTAAGCATCTGTAATCTTTTGCAAGAAACGAGAACGGATGATACAGCCATCACGCCAGATAGATGCGATGTCTGCAAATGGCAAGTTCCAGTTATTTTCTTTAGAAGCTACACGTAATTGCGCAAAACCTTGTGCGTATGAGATGATTTTTGAGAAGTAAAGGGCTTGACGGATTTTTTCAATCAATTCAGCCTTATCTCCTTCAAATTTGAAGGCAGCTGGTTTTGGAAGAACCTTGCTAGCATGCACGCGTTCTTCTTTGTAAGTTGAAATGTAGCGAGCAAATACTGACTCAGTAATTAGCGACAATGGCACACCAAGGTCAAGTGATGATTGGCTAGTCCATTTACCAGTTCCCTTGTTACCCGCGGCATCAAGGATGTAGTCTACGATTGGTCCGTCTTGACCTTCATCGTCTTTACGGCTCAAGATATCAGCTGTGATTTCGATCAAGTAGCTGTCCAATTCACCCTTGTTCCACTCAGTAAAGATTTCAGCCATGTCTTCTGCAGAAAGGCCAAGCAAGTGTTGCATCAAGTCATAGCTTTCTGCGATCAATTGCATATCCCCATACTCGATACCGTTGTGAACCATTTTCACATAGTGACCAGCTCCATCAGGACCGATGTAAGTCACACATGGTTTGCCATCTTCTGGTGCTTTAGCTGAAATTTCTTCAAGAACATCTGCAACCAATTCGTAGGCTTCTTTTTGTCCACCAGGCATGATAGACGGCCCTTCAAGGGCACCTTTTTCACCACCAGAAACCCCAGTACCGATAAAGTTGATACCTGAGTTTGCCAATTCTTCATTACGACGGATGGTGTCTTTGTAGAAAGTGTTTCCGCCGTCAATCAAGATATCACCTTTGTCAAGGTGTGGAAGAAGGGCCTGGATAGTAGCATCTGTACCAGGTCCAGCTTGAACCATCAGCATGATACGGCGAGGTTTTTCGATTGAGTTTACAAAACTTTCAACGTCATAGCTTGGTACAAAGTTCTTTTCAGGATGGCAAGCAATCACATCTTCCGTTTTTTCTTTACTACGGTTGTAAATAGCAACTGTGTAACCACGAGATTCAATATTAAGGGCAAGGTTACGACCCATTACGGCCATACCTACGACACCAAAGTTAGCTTTTGTCATTTGACACTCCTCTTGTTTCATTTATTTTATTTTATCATTTTTACTTTTGAAAAGAAAGAATTTTGTAACGACTGCTTAGTAGTCCAAGTCATCTGCATGACCAGCGCCATTTCCGACAAAGTAGCCTGTCTTACAGTTAAGGGTAAAGAGATAGGTTCCATCTGGCTTGTAGAGGTTGTAATAACCATTGCCGTTAACGATATTGACACGTTCAAGGATATATTGGTCTCCAGTGATATAGCCACGTGATCGTGAAGTCGCTAGAATTTGTTCCAAGACACCATCCGCAAAATCCCAGGCAGAGTTGTTACTATCATCAATAGCAGACTGGTTATAGGCAACACGACTGGCACTTCTTTGAACAGCAACACCCGCACTTGATACGCCCATATTGACTTTGCTACGAGAACTTCTAGTCTCATTTGAGGCAGCATTTGAACTACTTGGGCTTGTCTCACTAGTCGTATTTGAGCTTGTTTGACTAGTGCTTGAGCTACTAGTTTCACTTGAACTTGAGCTAGAAGTACTTGTTTGCTGGCTCTTACCAAGGCTGATAGCCTTATCTAGCACTTTATCAAGCTCCGTATTTCCAGTTTTAATATCCGTAAATTTAGCATCCGATTTGGCTTTGGCATTGGTATCCAACACACCGTCCACAATAGCTGGTTTCTCAAATTGAGCATTGACATCTTGAATGGCCTTGATTTGCGTTGCTAGACTATCATACTTAGATTTGGCTAGCGTATGTTCACGACTACCTTCCAGTTTATCAAGCAAGGTTTTGAGTTGACTCAGTTTATCAAACTGGCTATTTTTCAAAGCCGTTTTATTACTATCTGTGTAGAAGGCGTCATAAAGTGTATTAAAATCATCCACATCTGATTGATTGGCTGTAGTTGATTGAGAAGTTTCAATTTCCTTGGTCGAGCGATTCACTTGACGATAGACATAATAAGCACTGACACAGATAATCACTGATACAAGCGCCAAAGCGGTCAAAACAAAGCCTTTTTTACTTTTCTTTTCTGAGTCCTCTTGATCCAGACGAGAAAGGTTTTGCTCCTCTTCCACTTCTTCAGTCATTTCTGTTGGAGTTTCATCCTCTAGCAATAGAGGATCCAAGCCTTGCTCCTCATCGTCCAGAGGCAAGGGTGGTAAGATGTCTTCAGAAGATGGAACTTCCTCCGAAGAAGCTTCTGACTCCTCTACAGCCTCACGCATCTCTTGAATTAAATCATCCAGACTATGAGTTTCAACTAACTCCTCTTTTTTGTATTGGCGAGTCGCAAACTTATCTGCTTCGATTTCATCTTTGTGTTGTTTAACATACTTGTCCAAAATGGAATCCTCAGGCAAGACTCCTGCTTCCACTTCTTCATTTTTACGAATAGCTTGACCAACTGTTAGCTCTTTTGCTTCATCAAAATCAAATTGCGGTTCTTGACCTTCTTTTTTATGACGATTTCGTCTTTTTTTACTCATGAGTATCCCTTTCTATTTTACCTCTTGCCGTTTGACACGCTGACCAAAATATTGATACAGATCCACTTTCAAGGTTCCGTTGTATAACTTACGCTTCTTATCTGCTTGACTACCATACTTGCTTTCAAAGGCTTCATCACTAGTCAGGATAAATTTGCTCCAAGTTTTCAGTGGTGCAAATACTTGACCCATTTCAGCATAGAGCTTGGTAACTCCTGCATCATCTGATAAACGCTCCCCGTAAGGCGGATTGGAAATAATCACACCATTGATTTTATCGGAACGTAAATCCTGCACGCGCATCTGCTTAAAGGTAACATCTCCTGCAACACCCGCTGCCTGAGCATTGGCCTTAGCAATTTCCACCATGCGAGCATCAATGTCACAGCCCATGATATCCAGTTCCAGCTCACGGTCTACTTTTTTAGCCGCTTCTGTGCGCACTTCCTGAATCAAGCGATCGCTGACCCAGTTCCACTCCTCAAAGGCAAAAGAGCGACGAAGTCCTGGTGCCATCTTTCGAGCAATCATGACTGCCTCGATACAGAAAGTTCCTGAACCACAGGTCGGATCAATCAAAGGCTTGTCTGGATACCAGTTAGAGAGTTGCAAAATAGCTGCTGCCATGTTTTCCTTGATAGGGGCTCCCCCTTTTTCGGTACGATAGCCACGTTTAAAGAGACTAGACCCGGTCGTATCAATCATGACAGTTGCCACATCTTTGAGAATAGAGACCTCAATCTTAAACTCTGGGCCATTCTCCATCAGTGGAATACCTTCTGGGCGAGCATAGTGTTTCTGCAATTTCTTGACAACAGCTTTCTTAGAAATAGCCTGAACACTGGGCTCATTGTGAAGTTTAGATTTAACACATTTGGCTTTTGAAATCGGGAACCGAGCTCCAAGTGGTAAATAATTTTCCCAATCTAGGGCGAAAACTCCCTGAAACAGCTCTTCAAAAGTCTTAGCTGGGAACGTTCCTACGATAATTTTGATACGATCTGCTGCCCGAAGCCAAAGATTGGTTTCGATAATAGCTCTCACGTCTCCTTGAAAACGAACACGTCCATTTTCAACCTGACAATCGTAGCCCAACTCTCGCACTTCTCGTCCTACAACAGCTTCAAGACCTGCTGCCACAGTTGCAATTAAATTAAATTCTTTTTTCATGTTACAGTCTTACAAGACCTTTCTATATGTCCACTTTAAAAAATGAGGTTGAGAAAATTTCTCAGCCCCAACCTATATGCAATTTTCTATAAGCCATGTTTTGTTCCAGAAGTGACTAGGACCACTTCCTTCGATAATCATCTGTCTACCACTAACAGCTCCAGCTGATAGCAGTCAGAATACTACGTTCGTTTCCGCGTACTCCATGCCCCGACCAAAATTTGGGTTGCTAGCTTGAGGGGTTTACCGCGTTCCACTCTCTCCGTTTCCAGAAAGACTCCGTCACTGTGGCACTTTCAAGCCTACTCTGACCTATCAAAAGACTTAGCCATTTCAACTGCCGTAACGATTTCTCGTCCCTAGGCTTATGGTTTCGCCTAGCACAAACACTACAGGCATCACAGCCTGTGCTAGCATGGACTTTCCTCATGAGAAGCAATTCTCCTCACGCGATTATCCAAAAATTGCATGTAACAAGACCTGAATTACAAATCAGTATTGTCTAAAATTTGTTTACCGAATACTTCTTTTTCAAGACGATTCAAGCGTTTCAAAATATCAAAATTCGTCATAGAAGATGAAGCTGCCACATCAATTGAATCTGGGTGACTAGGACTTGGAGCCGAGCTCACTTGCGGTTTACGAGTTAATTCTTCCTTCAAATCCGCAATCTCCTGACGAAGTGACTTGACCAAGGCAGCATAGGTTTCATAGTCCTTGATGACATCGTCTAAAAACTCATCAACTTCTACCTTACTATAGCCACGGACTTCACGCCCAAACTCTTGTTCAAAAATATCTTTTGCTGAAAAAATAATACTTGCCATGTCTCTCTCCATTCTCGATTGCTAGTATTATTATATAAAAAAAGGCAAACAAAAATCAAGGTCAAAGCTTCAATTTTCGGAAAAATTTTCAGCAAGTTCATTTAATTGATCAAATGTTAATCTCTTTATAAAATAGTCCTCTTGATTTTTCATCTTTTGGTAAAAATAAGCTAGTTTCGTTTCATTTTCTTCATCATAAAAAAGATAGGAACTAGTCGTGTTTTCCAGCAAAAACTGCTGGTAATCTCTTAACTGCCCCTTGTGTTCATAGCGAGGATAGGCATATTTGACAAAGTCTACCTGCTTAAAACGACTCAGTTTCATCTGATTGCCTTCATTCCAATTTTCCCCATGGGTTTCAAAAGCAAAAATGGTCGCCAACTGGAAACCGTATTCGGTTTTCATTTCCTGAGCAACCTCTAAAACCCAATATTCAAAACCTAAACTTCCTGTAAACACAAGCCAAGATACCCCATCTGCTGCCATAGCCTCTAAATCTTTACGTATTGCTTTTTTTATCAATTTAAGACGAGGATCCTTGTCAGAAAACAAACCCAAATCAAAAGCAGAATAGCCTAAAACCAAAGCTGTAGCCATTTTTAACCCTTTCTGTGCAAATTTATGATATAATATGGTATATAAATGAAATTTAGGAGATTATAAAATGAAAAAAATATATATACTTGATTTTTTAAATTTAGCTATTTCCTTCCTAATTTGTAGATGGTTTTTTATGGAATACCTTTACTTCCAATTCATCTCTATCTTTAGTTTTCCTACCGGTGGCTCTGATTTCTGGAGACCTCTATTCATCATTCTAATTCTAACATTGTTTTTATTCACTTTCCTAAGATCTAGCTATACGCACAGACTTGATACTAGATTGATAAGAATATCTTATTTTCTTTACTGTTTAATTCTTGTTTATTCGCTACTTTTTAAAAATTTAGGTATTCAGGGAGTTAACTTTAATCTCGTTGAGTTTATCAAAGATTCACTTTTAATTGATTCAACAATTCCTCTTTTAAATATTGTAATTTTTATCCCAATAGGAGGATTATTTAAATTTAATTTTAAAACAGTCATGCGTTTTATCTTTTTCATAACAATAATAGAAACCTCACAATATGTATTTCATCTCGGATTCTTTGATATAGGAGATATATTTACAAACACAATAGGTTTTATAATTGGAAGCAATATCCATGATAGCAGATTAGGAAAAAAGATAATTCATTACATAAAATAAAACTACAAATCTTAGATATTCTATTTACATTCCTTTAAAATCAGAAAGAGCATCATTTTTTATAATATGTACTAATGATAGGCATTTGTTTAAAGTATGTATTTAAACTCCGATGTTTATTACGCAAACTGTCAACAAAACATGTAAACTTTGATTTTAAAGAAGGCCAGGTGAAAACTCATAGTAAACAGAAAACAAAAGAACTAAGCACAGTTTGAATAGTATCCTTTTTTGAGGTTGTAGATAATACTGACAAAATCAGTAACAAATCTATGAAAATATCTACTACCTATATTGCTTTTTAATTTTATAAAAGCATCAATTTTAAGAGAAAACAAATATTTCAATAATAAACCGTATATGATCAAAGATTTTAAAATCGTGATAATATTCGGTTTTTCTGATTGTAAAGTTTTTTTACCAAACTTATTTTTAATTGATAATAATTCACTTATTATTACCAAATTCTCTTTAAAAGTATGTTTTAAAATAACTTATATCTATTCAATCTTTATAATCCATCACAAAATACTTTTCTACATCAAAACTCACAAAGAAACTATAGTAAATTGAAATAAGATGAGGATAAATCATTTGAGGCATTCAAATTAATTTCTAACAATGCTTTAGAAATTATGTTGTACTATTCTAGTTTCATTTTACTATAAAAACCAATTGATATGATTAGTAAGGAAGAGTATTAAACTAAAAAATTATAAAATAGTTAATAAAAGACTTATCCAAATAAATACTCAATTAATAAGTCACACTACCTGAAATATTATATAAACCTCTATCCTCAGTATTGAAATATAATCCATAAGTACCTGAATTTAGATCAACACTAATTGTTCCACTAATTTTTCCATAATAAACAGATGATGCATATATTTTACCACCAATCCATGAACGACTCACAACAGAAACTCTAAACCCTACGTTCCCACTCCCAGGTCTAGGAGGTTGGTTATGATTAACAGTATAGGTTCTTCTACGGTTAGTGTACCAAGTTTGTATTGAATATTGACCTCTTATTCCCTGTCCATTATAAGTAATCGCAGTTGCTGCATGCACTACATTTGCTATCAACAGAATCCATAAAAAGCCAATAGATAGTATCCGAATAATGTCTTTCATAGAGATTCCTTCAAAATATATAAGTATGGAGATAATTTCAATCCCAAGTTTAATCAGTCTGTAGTTAATTACTAGAAGAATGTTCCGAATCAATAAAACAATAAAGCTAAAATCAAGCCTATATATTATATCTTGTTTGAAAGCGCTTTCGACATCATTATATAACATTTATAAAATTAAATCAAATGATATTTATATTTTTTATACTACGTTGTGATTCGAATGTGATAATGTCTTTAGTAAATCGAACATGAAAATATCCCATTTGGTAGAATAGTCATATGAAAAGGATCCAACTGAATATGAATGAAGCGAAAAAATATCTTGTGATAAAAGCTATAGTCATTTTTAACCCTTTCTGTGCAAATTTATGGTATAATAAAGTGATATTATTGCACCAATAAGGAGAATTATGGTCAACTATCCACATAAACTTTCATCACAAAAAAGACAAACATCTCTTTCTCAACCCAAAAATTTCGCAAATCGAGGAATGTCTTTTGAAAAGATGATCAATGCTACCAACGACTACTATTTGTCTCAGGGCTTGGCTGTTATACACAAGAAACCAACCCCTATTCAAATCGTACGAGTGGACTATCCACAACGAAGTCGTGCCAAGATTGTTGAAGCCTATTTTCGACAAGCTTCAACGACGGACTATTCTGGCGTTTATAATGGATATTACATCGACTTTGAAGCCAAGGAAACAAAACAAAAACGTGCGATTCCGATGAAAAATTTTCATCCACATCAGATTCAGCATATGGAACAAGTCCTTGCCCAACAAGGAATCTGCTTTGTCCTTCTTCACTTTTCTTCTCAGCAAGAAACCTACTTATTGCCGGCATTCGATTTGATTCGCTTCTATCATCAAGATAAGGGACAAAAATCAATGCCACTTGGATATATTCGAGAATATGGATATGAAATCAAGGCTAGTGCCTTCCCTCAAATTCCTTATCTCAATGTTATCAAAGAATATTTATTAGGTGGTAAAACAAGATGAACAAACCAACGATTCTGCGCCTAATCAAGTATCTGGGCATTAGCTTCTTAAGCTTGGTTATCGCAACCATCGTCTTAGGCGGAGGAGTTTTTTTCTACTACGTTAGCAAGGCTCCTACCCTATCCGAGAGTAAACTAGTTGCAACAACTTCTAGTAAAATCTACGACAATAAAAATCAACTCATTGCCGACTTGGGTTCTGAACGCCGCGTCAATGCCCAAGCTAATGATATTCCCACAGATTTGGTTAAGGCAATCGTTTCTATCGAAGACCATCGCTTCTTCGACCACAGGGGGATTGATACCATCCGTATCCTGGGAGCTTTCTTGCGCAATCTGCAAAGCAATTCCCTCCAAGGTGGATCAACTCTCACCCAACAGTTGATTAAGTTGACTTACTTTTCAACCTCGACTTCCGACCAGACTATTTCTCGTAAGGCTCAGGAAGCTTGGTTAGCGATTCAGTTAGAACAAAAAGCAACCAAGCAAGAAATCTTGACCTACTATATAAATAAGGTCTACATGTCTAATGGCAACTATGGAATGCAGACAGCCGCTCAAAACTACTATGGTAAAGACCTCAATAATTTAAGTTTACCTCAGTTAGCCTTGCTGGCTGGAATGCCTCAGGCACCAAACCAATATGACCCCTATTCACATCCAGAAGCAGCCCAAAACCGCCGAAACTTGGTCTTATCTGAAATGAAAAATCAAGGCTACATCTCTGCTGAACAGTATGAGAAAGCAGTCAACACACCAATTACTGATGGACTACAAAGTCTCAAATCAGCAAGTAATTACCCTGCTTACATGGATAATTACCTCAAGGAAGTCATCAATCAAGTTGAAGAAGAAACAGGCTATAACCTGCTCACAACTGGGATGGATGTCTACACAAATGTAGACCAAGAAGCTCAAAAACATCTGTGGGATATTTACAATACAGACGAATACGTTGCCTATCCAGACGATGAATTGCAAGTCGCTTCTACCATTGTCGATGTTTCTAACGGTAAAGTCATTGCCCAGCTAGGAGCACGACATCAGTCAAGTAATGTTTCCTTCGGAATTAACCAAGCAGTGGAAACAAACCGCGACTGGGGATCAACTATGAAACCGATCACAGACTATGCTCCTGCCTTGGAGTACGGTGTCTACGATTCAACTGCTACTATCGTTCACGATGAGCCCTATAACTATCCTGGGACAGATACCCCTGTCTATAACTGGGATAGGGGCTACTTTGGCAACATCACCTTGCAATACGCCCTGCAACAATCGCGAAACGTCCCAGCCGTGGAAACGCTAAACAAGGTCGGACTCAACCGCGCCAAGACTTTCCTAAATGGTCTCGGAATCGACTACCCAAGTCTTCACTACTCAAATGCCATTTCAAGTAACACAACCGAATCAGACAAAAAATATGGAGCAAGTAGTGAAAAGATGGCTGCTGCTTACGCTGCCTTTGCAAATGGTGGAACTTACTATAAGCCAATGTATATCCATAAAGTCGTCTTTAGTGATGGGAGTGAAAAAGAGCTCTCTAATGTCGGAACTCGTGCCATGAAGGAAACGACAGCCTATATGATGACCGACATGATGAAAACAGTCTTGACTTATGGAACTGGACGAAATGCCTATCTTGCTTGGCTCCCTCAGGCTGGTAAAACAGGAACCTCTAACTATACAGACGAGGAAATTGAAAACCACATCAAGACCTCTCAGTTTGTAGCACCTGATGAACTATTTGCTGGCTATACGCGTAAATATTCAATGGCTGTATGGACAGGCTATTCTAACCGTCTGACACCACTTGTAGGCAATGGCCTTACGGTCGCTGCCAAAGTTTACCGCTCTATGATGACCTACCTGTCTGAAGGAAGCAATCCAGAGGATTGGAATATACCAGATGGTATCTATCGAAATGGGCAGTTTGTTTTCCAAAATGGAGCAAGACCGACTTGGACTGAAACAACATCCCAATCATCTTCAACCGAAAACTCCTCAACAAGTACAGAAGGCTCTACTAGCCTAGCACCAACTACAAGTCCTGATGCTAGTAATAATAGTCAAAATCAAGCACCAGCCACAAGTCCTGATGCTAGTACCAATGGTCAAAACCAAGCGCCAAATACACCCGGAGCCAATCAAACTCCAGCTCCACAGACCCCTCAACAACAACCACAACAGTAAACGAAAAATCCTGAGAACTCTAAACTCAGGATTTTGTCATTTTCAAAATGAAATACAGAGGTCAAGTACATTTTCCCATAATAAAACGCATACGACCAAGGCTTTTCTGTACTGACCCCAAAAGTTAGACAATTAATTTATCCAAAGGATTTAGTTCTGTACTGCACAGGACTAAGTCCTTTTAATTTTACCTTAATTCGTTTAT
>NZ_MWSM01000058.1 GCF_002087075.1 Streptococcus pseudopneumoniae ATCC BAA-960 = CCUG 49455 | reverse complement strand
TTCCCCTCTATACACCCCGACAACTGCATAAATCTTGATGTGTGTGTCTTCGGCTGGTGGGAAGTCTAGGGTGATGTCTTCGTACTTGTCATTGAGTGATACGAGGCGTAAGCGTCCGTTTTCGGTATAGATCTTTTTGAAGTAAGAACGGTCTCCGTATGCGATAACTGCCAAATCTCCGTTGTAGGTGGTCAGTCCTTTGTCTACTAAATAGAGAATGTCTCCGTCTTGGTAGTCAGGCTGCATGGAGTCTCCGCTGACCTTAGTCGCAATATCGTGACGTGGTGGTTGCTCGTCAACCTCTATAGTCTCTCTGTCTGTATCGTCGTACCCAAATCCATAGTTAAATCCAGAAGCTGCTGCCGTCTCAGATACTACCTCAACTTGGTACAAGTCGATAACTTTCTCCGATACTTCGTTTATCTTCGTTTCTTCTTCGTTTTGCTCTGTGTACATCTCGCCGTTTGCGTCTTGACTCTTCAGAAGCTCCTCAGAAGTCCGTAGGACGATTTTTTTATTATCTGGGGTTAATTGTACCAACTTATCATTTATCTGCTGTGTGAGCGAATCTGGGGACGCTGTGGGGGTGTCTGCTTTACGAATAGGTGGAAATAAATCGTCAATAGTTACGCTGAGAGCAGAGGATATTTTAAACAAAGTATTCTTTTTAGGAGTACGGAAACCTTTTTCATAGTTTGCTATAGTTGTATCACCCATATCCACTAAAGTAGCTAATTCTTTTTGCGTCAATCCGCGCTGTAATCGATATTCTTTTATTTTTGTTCCGATGTATATAGCTAATTCTTTGTCAGTCATATATTTCTCCTGAGTGTTTTATTAAGTAGATTATAACAAAATATTCACGGAAAGAAAAGTTTTTTTGTTTTTTCGCAAAAAAACTATTGACACTTCACGAAAAGTGAGGTATAATTAAATCATGGTTGAGGTAATCAATCAAATAAATACAGGAGGAAAAGAGATATGCGGAGACGCAAAAAGCCTGAAAAGGCAACAAAAAAAGAGCCATGGCTTGACGGTCCTAAGGCTCTGGTTATCTCAACAGTGATTACAGCCAGTGTTGAGTTAATCAAACACTTCTTGAAATAGAAGTGGGGTGAGCGGGGCGAAAGCCCCAAAGCTCACTATTAGTATAGCATATCTCGAAAGATTTGTCATGAAAGACAAGAAGAAATTTTGGAATGTGGTCTGCTGGATGCTAACCGGTTTTATCTGGGTGTACTTCATCTGGAAATGGTTTTTTTAAAATGAATAGGAGGTGATTATGGTTTGCAAATTCTTTTATATAAACTGAGGAAGGAAAAGAATATTTCTCAGAAAGAAATGGCAGATGTTATTGGAAAAAGCGAGAATAGCTATCGCAACAAAGAATTAGGTAAACAAGATTTTAAACTGAGTGAAATGTTCAAAATCGCCCATTATTTCGGTAAAGAATTGGGCGATATATTCACACCCCAGACTTCACGAAAAGTGAAATAAAACACCTAATATCAAAGAAGGTCAAACTTTTTCAAAATCGATAGAATAATTCTATCAAAACTGTTGACAAGTACCAACAGTTTTGAAAAGACCTATTAGTAGAAAGGAAAAAGTCAATGTATGGAGCGAAAATGAGGGAGCTGAGAATGGCTCAAAAGCTGGGCTTGCGTGAGCTTGCCAAGCGAACCTTGATAGACTACACGACCTTGTCACGGATCGAGAACGACTTGAAAGCAGTGACGCTGTCGCAGGCGGTGGTCATCGCTAAGGCGCTAGGGTGTAGGGTAGAAGATATGTTGTAGGAGGAAATACTATGAACAACGCAGCGCAAAAAGTAACACGGATTGACAGAGATGCCTGGGAGATCGCTACGGAGCTGGCGAACGAATACGGAGTATCTATTTGTCACATCATCAGCGAGAGCGTCCGCTACTGTGCAGAGAATGCCGAATTTAAGGAGATGGACGTTGTCGTTAAACGATTGGTAGTCGGCAGTAAGGTGCTGGAGTAGGAGGGGAAGATGGAAGTTTTTCTTTATGTGGTCATTGTATCAGCTATTACTTCATTTTTGGTGACGGTAATGCTATTGCGAGGATATTCGAATAGATTGACCGAAATGCTTGAGAATTTTTTTGACAATGAATTGCAAGCACGAAAAGAGATACAAAAACTTACTTTAGATACAATGGATAGAATTGCTAACAAAAAATAGAACAAAAAAATTCACTAATAGGAGGGGAAGAGATGAATGCAAATGTAAATGTATTTTATGAATTAACTTGTAAAGACTTGAACGAAGCGATTGACGCAAAAAATAAAATCATCGCCAATACACTTGACGATGAAACTGTTGAGATAAAAATTGAATTCTTACGTGATGTTTGAACTGTAAAATCGCTCGGAGATGGTTCTATCGTAGATCGCGTAATAGAGCCATGGTCGATTGTCTGATAGCTGTAGCTGGAGAATCGCTTTTATTGCTCTCGTTTACAGTGTAGAACATTGCAGATGCCAATGTAGCATCAAGTACAAACTTGTTTATATATTTGTGTTTCTTGCTATCGGAGTAAGTAATTGTCAGTGTAATTCGACCTTTATAATCTGGGTCTATTGATGATGTAAATTTTTGTCCTGGGGCAATCATATTTCCGATAAGTGAGTTGAAGCGGTGTACAGAATTCAATGGATCCAATTCGCCATCTATCTGAATATTATCTATATATGCTGGAGTTTGGCCAAAGTTTTTAAAAACAAAGGTACGTTGTTGATTTTTAACTGCATAGACATCTACATAAACATTAATATAAGGCTTTGCCATATCCTCTGTAGCTTTCTTTGTTTGCCAGAGTGAAATGGTATTAAAAACAAAACCGATAACTGCAATTATTACTGTGATATAGAGTGTCCAAATCTGGACATTATCATTGGTGATTTGTGGCATTAGATCACTTCCTTTCTGCTTTTATTATAGCAAAAAGGAGAGAAAAATAGAAAGGAGAGGAAGAGATGGCAAATAAGGAATTTAAAAATAGTTACATCGATAGAAAAAAATTAAGTAGTAGTCTTAAAACACTGATGACTCAACAAGCTATTGAAAGAGCAGAGCTTGCTGAGTCTCAGCGTAAGGAACTTGAAAAATTTCTCAAGGACCTGCTTTAATTATAGCAAAATGGGGAGAACAATAGGAAGGAAAGAGATATGAGCAGCCTATCAAAAAATTTACTACCAATTCAAAATTTAGAAATTAAGATAGATAGCGACTCTAGTATTCCACGAGTTATTTTGAACGGGATTGATTTTCAAGCAGAAGATATTGGTCTTCAAGGTATCAAGATAATTTGGGAAACAAAGACAGATGAAGTGCCAGAGACACTTATTCAGGTTGATTATATAAATAACCGTGAAGCGCCTCATATAGTATCTGTCAAACAGTCGTTTAAAAATACTTTACTTAAATAGCTCTGGCGAGTTTTATTTTCATTATACCAAATTTAGAAAGGAACTTTATGAACGAAATTTTTAATTTTCACGGGCAGGAAGTCCGTACTTTGACAATTGATGACGAGCCTTGGTT
This sequence comes from Streptococcus pseudopneumoniae ATCC BAA-960 = CCUG 49455, assembly GCF_002087075.1. Lineage (GTDB taxonomy): Bacteria > Bacillota > Bacilli > Lactobacillales > Streptococcaceae > Streptococcus > Streptococcus pseudopneumoniae. The sequence continues at coordinate 25,633 of NZ_MWSM01000058.1, read as the reverse complement.
TGTCGGGAAGGATGTTGCAGACATCCTAGGATATAGCAAGGCTAGAAATGCGATTGCTCTTCACGTTGATGAAGAGGACGCCCTAAAACAGGGCATCCCTACTAGTGGTGGAACACAGGATATGTTGATCATCAACGAATCTGGTCTCTACTCTCTTATCTTATCCAGCAAGTTGCCTCAAGCTAAGGAGTTCAAGCGCTGGGTGACATCAGAGGTCTTGCCAGCTATTCGTAAGCAGGGCGGATTTATTCGCGAGGATTTGGACGAGGATGCTTTTATCGCTCTCTTCACTGGCCAGAAGAAATTGCGTGAGCAACAGACGACCATGCTGGAGGATATTGACTACCTCAAGAGTGAGCAACCGATTCATCCAAGCTATGCTCAGTCGCTCCTGAAGAAGCGTAAGGCTAGGGTTGTGGCTTGCCTGGGTGGCATTGATAGCCCAGCTTATGCGGATAAGATTTTTGCTCAGTCGGTATTTAGACAAGCTGAGATTGACTTTAAAGACCACTTCAACATTAGTCGCTATGACTTGCTACCCAAGAAGCATGCGGATGCCGCTCTAGCTTACTGGATGACGTGGGAGCCAAGCACCAATACCAAGATGAAAATCATGGAACTGAACGCATTTAGTCAAGCGTAGGGAGGGAAAGAAAATGAGACCAAGACGATATCCGTATAGTGGGAAAAGAAAAAAGCAATCTGATAGACAGATTGCTAAGTTAAAAAGAGATATTGATGTAAATCGTACAAATATATCATCTTTAAAATTCGTTATAGAAACTTTAAGTAACCATCAGATTGCTAAGTTAAAAAGAGATATTGATGTAAATCGTACAAATATATCATCTTTAAAATTCGTTATAGAAACTTTAAGTAACCATCAGAATTATCGATAACTTGATAACCTTGAGCAGTTGCTTCTTCGATAATTTCAGTTTTAGACATTTCAAAATCAGATAACTGAATTACTGCGCTAGGTTTATCAGTAGTCGACTCTGAAAAATTAGATAATAGAATATTATCGAGATTTTCCCAGGTTAGTTTCTTAACAACGTGGTTTGGCTTATGGCTAAGCTTACTCATTTTTTGAACCTCCTTTCTGTTAAATTTTTGACTAAAACGGGAGAGATATTAGTCAAGAGTATTATAGCAATTTAGGAGGATATTACATCAGTCTCAAGACCGATATAGGAGGTTGAATGGAAGATAAAATTATCGAACTTGCTGATTACTTCATCAGCGAATCTACAACGTACAGAGAAGCTAAAATAGCGTGTGAGAAGCTATTTAGACAAGTCAGCCATGAGATAGAACTCAGAGCGCTGGAAAGTAAAACAGTTTGACAACAACGCAAAAAAGCACCTGACGGCAATCAGGCGCATACTAAAACAATTTAAACCATTATATCACAAAAATGCTTGCCCGCATAGTTGAGAGGATGTAGAAAATGGAAGGTATAACGTTACAATTACGATTAGACGGCGAAAGTGCTGAATTGTTCACAAATCAATTATTGGCTTTTGCTGAAAAGCAGGTCAAGGAGCAATTAGAGAATGATCGCATGCCAATCAATCAACAGGCTTTGATGGAGAAGTTTGGCTTCACTCATAGCTATATTAAGAAGTTAGAACGTAAAGGATTGAGATTTCGTAAGCAAGGGAAATATATTATGTACGATATTAATGATGTTTATGAGATTTTGGAATTAGAGAAAGAAGTACGAAAATTAAGAGCATAAGGAGAGAGAAGATGAATAATAAAAAAGCATACAAACATAAGATGAAAAAAGAGAATAGACCAGGTTTGCGAAATTTCTTTGAAAGATATGAGCACGAAGATGAAAATCTTAAAAAAATTGTACAAGATTTATCCAACGAGAAATTTAATCCACTTGACAAACCAAATGATTACAACGGTTCATTTGGTCATGATTTTATGTCGATAATGTGGGCAACTTTGCTTATTGATATTTTAAAAAATCTTAGAAAAGAAGTTTCGTCTTCTGCCAGTGATTTAGATTTAAAACTTGGATTTACTAAAGGATATCCGATGGCTAGTATTGTAAATACTCAGACAAAACCAACCAAAAAGAATGTAAAAATACTTAGCAAAATATTTGATAGAATGCATATTCTGTTTCCTGAAGAAACAAAACGAGCAAGAGAAAGAGAAAGCTTAGATAAATACATTGATGTGAATGAAATTTTACAGAGAACATTGTTACTTCATGGATTTAATGAATCCGCTAACGCTCTCAAAAATTATGAGAACGAAATCGATTCAGAACTAGAATCCGATGAACAAACAGAGACTGATAATAGAATTATGTCTAACATCTACGAACTAGTTATAAGTGATACCATTATTCAGTTTAACGAAGATGACACAGTGCTTAGTGTATTGAAGAAAATAAAAGAACAGACAAATTTGAAGTTTGAAGTTTTTGAAACACTGAAAGAAAAAGTTATTTAGGAGATTAAAAATGTTTGAACCACCGATTTTAGACCAGCTTATGGGTGTTGGAGCTTTGCTGATTGGATTTGCAGGGGCTTGCCGTCATATCAAATTGCAGGAACAACGCAAGGAAGAAGAAAGACGAGAAGAGCAAGAATTTGCGTCTATGATTATCCAAGTGCGTAATCATGCATATGAACGTGGTAGAGAGGACAAATGGCAAGAAATTCGCAAGAATATCCGTAGAGAGTTCAAAGGATTCACATATGACAACGAACCGCCTGTAGGCTTGCGTCCTGAGCCGTTAGCTTTGCCAGAACCTAAACAGTCTGCAATCAGACTTTTGTAATGATGAGGTCAGGAAATGGAAGAATTGATTGAATCGCTGGATAACCTGATTATGATTGTTAAAGAACTGGAAGGAAGGGAATCAACTTCAAGACATTTTATTACGACATGGGAAAACGATTATAAAAATCTATTACTAGTCAAAGAATACCTAACAGACTATAAAAAACTAGCTAAGGACTATCGTGATGTGGAGCTTAAAAATAAGCTGCTAAAGATTGAAAAAATGGAGCTGGAAGGCAGGTACATCTATGAGGATATGCGAATGAAGTATCGCGCTAACCGTAGGAAGTGGGGTGCTAGGTATGTCTGAAATTAAGTGGATAAAAATCACAACCGATATTTTTGACGATGAAAAGATTTGCCTGATTGATGCCTTGCCTGATCCTGATGCCATCTTAGTGATATGGTTCAAGATTTTGACACTTGCTGGAAAACATAACAGTAATGGTTTGTTGATGATGACTGATAAGGTTCACTATACAGATGAAATGTTAGCTACTATTTTTCGTAGACCATTGAATACAGTAAGAATGGCTATTGGAGTTTTTGAACAGTTTGGGATGATTGAGATTATCGATGGTATTATTAGCTTGCCAAATTGGGAAAAACATCAAAACGTTGACGGAATGGAGAAAATAAAGGAACAGACACGCAACCGTGTAGCCAAATACCGTAAAAAACAGAAAAATCTTGCTCTTGGTAACGTTACAGGTAACGTTACAGTAACGGACGGTAACGCACTAGAAGAAGATAAAGATAAGAATAAGAATAGATTAGATAAAGATAAGAATAAGAAAAGAATAACTACTACTACTAGTAGTGGTGGTCAAGAAAATATCTTAGAACTTTTTCAATCTGAATTTCGTAGGCTCTTATCTGGATTTGAAATTGAAGAAATCAACCATCTCCTAAATGAGAATGATGTGGATTTGGTGAAGGAAGCATTGAAGACTGCTATTAACTCAGGAAAGCCGAACATCAAATATATTGGTGGGATTTTAAGAAATTGGCAGATGAACAATGTTACCACTGTTGAACAGGTTCGTCAATCAGAGAAAAAGAATAAGGATAAGAAAGAAGAACAGGAGGCCAAGGACGAATGGGGATACTAGAACTAATTGAACAATTCGAGATTGACTATTATCCGTTAAGCTACGAGAAGAAAACTCTTTTAGCAGACCAACCAATTCATCAAGTGGTTGCATGCTTGTCTGAAATGGCTAGCTGGCATGAATGTGGAGGTCGTCTGTCATGGTAGACAATGTGTTTGAGGAGATTGCCTTATCTTATCACAGGAATACAGAACAACAAGATGAGTTTTGCGAAAAGCATAACATTCCTTTGATAAAGATATTGCGGACTGAGAGTGTTGTATGCCGCATGTGTGAATCTGAGCGGATCCATGAGGAGAATCAAGCAAGAGTGAATGAACTGGCCGACGCTGAGAATGAGCGAGAGAGGAAATACTATCTTGAGAAGTTTTCTCTTTATGATGAGGTTTTGAAAAATGCGACTTTGGACAACTTTGAGACACCCACTGAAAAAGAAGCGGAAAAGCTAGCTTTTGCAAAGAGGATTTGTCGTGAGTGGTCTGAGGGGGCTAGGAACAACATCGTGTTACAAGGAGAAGCTGGAACTGGTAAGAGCCATTTGGCCTTTGCGATGGTTAAGGCTCTATCTGAGTACACGAAAGAGATTGCGATTTTTATCAATGTGACGGACTTGTTGATGAAGATTAAAGCTGATTTTAGTCAGGAAGAGTTTCTGGTCAATAAAATTGCCAGTGCCAAGTTTTTGGTCTTGGATGATTTGGGCATGGAAAAGGATAGTGAGTGGTCGTTTACTATTCTCTACAATATCCTGAATAAGCGTTCAAATACAATTATTACCACCAATTTGATTTCTGCTGATATTCAGAAAAGATATGGCAGACCCTTTATGTCCAGACTGATGAAGGGTGTGGATAAAGACCATTTGATGGTTTTCAACGACTTGACAAACAAGCGGAAGCACTATTTTTAGAATGGAGGTGGCTGATGTTTATTTTAAGACATGGAACAAGAGAGGATAAGCCCTTTCTGAAATCCGTGGTTATCGGAGTGACCGGCTTGGACATTTCATATTCTGAGGAGAAGAAAGCCATGCAGTTTGTTTCTCGTGGGGTAGCCGTACAGGTTGGAAAGGCTTTGAGGGGTTCCTTTGGGAACTTTTACCCTGTTGAGGTGGAGTGATGTTAGAGCTTTACTTCGTCTACAACGGGCACTGCAAGTTTTACCTTGGGACGTTTGACAATGTCGATGATCTCATTGAGCAAATGGAAGATCATCAGTGGGCTTTCTCGGCTATCACTCAGCCAAGGTTTCAGAAGCACATTGGTCAGCGGACGACACGGTTTGACTATGGTGCGAAGGATTGTTACTATTTAGCAACTTTTTTCAGGAGGAGAAGAAAATGATTGAATTTATTAAAGAATTTGGAATAACTTTTCTGTGCTTTTTTATCGGTTACTCAGTTGTGGAATGTGCGACAGGAAAGGAAAAGAAAGATGATTAATAATGTTACGTTAGTGGGGCGCTTGACGAAAGACCCTGAATTAAAATATACGCCGTCGAATGTGGCGGTTGCTACCTTTACGCTGGCGGTCAATCGGAATTTCAAGGGAGCTAACGGCGAGCGAGAGGCGGACTTCATCAACTGTATGATGTGGCGCAAGCAGGCGGAGCTATTCGCAGAATGGTGTAAGAAGGGCAATCTGGTCGGTGTGACGGGTCGCATTCAGACAAGGAACTACGAGAATCAGGAAGGGCGCAGGGTCTATCTGACTGAGGTGGTCGCAGATGGTTTTGAGCGACTTGAAAAGCGTGATGATACTGCTAACCGTTCGAACATTGAGGAACAAATGCCAGGATACGCCCTTGAGGAAGATGATTTTCCGTTTTAGTGGGAGGTAAGAAATATGGTTGGAGTAACCTATCAGGAAATTCATCTCTTTGTTGAGTTTTTGAAAAAGCAGTATGGGCAAGGGCGTCCAGACTATATTGAAGCCCTGAACGACTTAGACGGTATGGCGGAAGTCTCCTATAGAGAAGCTATTGAAAGATTTTTAGACGATGAATTACGATAAACAGGTAGTAATCGAAGGACTGAAACGCACAATTGAGCAAAATGAAGAGAAGATAATCGAGTATTCGAAACCGTGCGATGCACGCAAGAGACGGATTAGAGCGCTGGAGCGCGATTTGTTGAAGAAAAAGAATAAAGAATTGAGGAAAAAAGTGGAGGAGTTGGAAGATGAAATATAAAGTGACAGAATACCATTCAGATTTTCAAGAAGAACAGACTGGCACTTGCGAATTGTGTTTTGGTACAGCGTGGGTTGAAAATGGTTCAATAACGGTTGAAGATGAAAATGGAACTGAAACAGAAATTTATTTAACTGTTTGGGATTGGGGCGATTACGACACAATCTACATTGATAATGTGGTTAACTTCTCAGCTTGGTTGCAAGAAAGAGAGGTTGACCCAATCGTTGAAGAAACCGAACCTTGGTCGTGGTTGCATGAATTGGTAGAAAAATATAATGAGGAGTTGGAAGATGATGGAAGATTTAAAGCAAAAAGTTAATGCAGTATACAACTGGACGGTAGAAGACGGGAAGGCCAAACCTCCCAAGCAAGATTTACCACAAGCAGTGAAAGACCGGGTGGACTATTTTTGGGAAATGGCAGAAGATGGTATGACATTTATGGGAGCGATGGAATGCATCTTCGCTGATGAAAAGCCTACCGACTATGATTTGGGAGCTACTAAGGGTTGGTTGCCAAAATCTAAGGAGTTTGATGATTGGGTTGGCTATTCGCCAAGCATGGCTCAGGTAGTTATTGCAGTTTATTTGATTTATAGAGGAAACTAAGATGAATAAGCAGGAATTGATTAATGTCCCACGGATTTTGTTCCCTATCGGAACAGAGATTTTAATAAAAGGGAAGATAGTTGGCTTAAAGGTGCTTGCTGACAGGTTTGTTGAGAATATTGTTAAACTCGATTACGGCGAACAAATTATTGCTCCAAACGATGCGATTTATGTCAAGGACGAACCGCAACCAGTCAAAGTTCCGCAGTTTGTGGCTGAATTTATCACAGAACAGAAAAAACTGGGGCATACACTGTCCTACTCAATAGACGCAAGCATGTCTGACATAGTAGCAGAATGGTACTGGGATAATTCCGAACTCTTCGCACTCGCTTGGATTTTCGGCTACGAGGTCGAGAAAGAGAAGCGGTATATTGTTAGTCTAAAGAATGGACAACCTTTGACTAAAACGCAATCAGGGAAGGCTCTTTATTTTAACCAAAATATAATTACTGGAAATTATAAATTCACCCGCAAAGAACTAGAAGAAGCTGGTTTCGGCTGGGTGTTCGATTGTCCAGGGATTGAGATTGAGGAGGTTGAGTGATGATTATCAAGAATTACAAATATGATTTTTCGAGTGGCAGAATACGCTACACAATTGATGTAGATGGCTATGAAACAGCTATGGAACATACAAAGACAGAATACGGAAGTGTCCAAAGAAATGATATTGATGATTTCTTGCTTTCAGTCGAGAATAACGACTTTCAAGAAGCTGAAATGGTTGAAGAATTTGTTGATTTTCAAAGCCATTTGCTTATGTATGGAATTGATTTTGAATTGAGAAATGGGGTGGAGTGATGAAGAAAATAACGTTTATCATAGGGTTAGGAGGCGAGCAAATAGAATTCAAAACAGATAGAGATGATTTTATCAATGAATTAAAATTTCGTTATGAAAACAAGCAACTTCTTGAAATCAATCTTGGTCCTGAGATTGTGTTGCTCAATCCCAGCAAGATCTTATTTGTTAAAATCAAGGAGGTAACAGATTGAAACGATTCATAGCTATCTGGATTCTGGTATCTGCTGGACTAAACATCTGGCAGATGGACAGGATTGCAGAACTAGAAAAGAAAAAGCCGATGGTTATCTACAAGGCGGATAACGCAGGTGCTGAGATTTTTGGTAAGGTCGTCGAGAAAGGACGACATGGAAAATTATACACGCTTACGATTAGTGATTACGGTGTGTTCGTGGTTACGAAGGACGTGTATGAGAAAGTGAAAGTTGGGGATGAGGTGATGTTATGATACCAAAATTTAGAGCGTGGGATAGACTGCGAAAAGAAATGAATTACAAAGTCATGGTAGGCAGTTGTGACACAGATGATGAAAACTGGACTTGTCCCATCATTTGGATTGAAGATAGAAAAAAGTGGTTACATTTTGATGATTATGACTCTATCATGCAATCAACAGGACTCAAAGATAAGAACGGCAAGGAAATCTTTGAGGGGGATGTTCTTGAAATTGAAGATGAAGGAGAAGTCCTTGGGAATGCAAAATTGACTTGGGATAATGAGCAAGCTGTCTTTATGATAGAAGCAGTAAGTGTAGATGATATTGCGCCCTTTCATGAAATTCTTAGCGATGAAAGTTACTCTTATAGAGTCGTTGGCAACGTCTACGAAAACAAGGAGTTACTAGATGCCTGACGTAGAATGGATTATGGAGAATTGCCATATGATGCGTGACAATGGTATCTGGGCAGGAGAGAAGCAGATTTCCTACGCTAGTCCAGATGGGCAATATACGTATTACGTAAACAAGCGTAAAGATGGCACTTATTATTTACATGGAGCGTATAAACATTATGGCAGGACGTAGATGGACAGAAGATGAGGTTGATTATATTTTACTAGCCCACAACGATAATGAAAGTACGGTTGAAGAGGTCGCTGATTTTTTAGGTCGTACAGTTAGTTCTGTCCGATGTAAGTCTGAGATAATCAACAAAGGAAAAGGTCAGTTTACAAAACGCCATTGGCAGGATGAAGAAATAAGAATTTTACGGCGCTATTATCAAAAAGTTCAAGATTTAAACCAGCTAGCTAAAATATTAAATAGAAGTTTAGACGCAGTGATTATAAAAGCGAACAGGCTCGGACTGCCTCGCAGAAAAAAGAAATGGGATATTTCAAAATACGATATAGAAACACTTGGAAAAATGGGCATGAGCTGTAGACAAATAGCATGCCAATTAGACAGACCACTTCGTCTGATTAGAGCGGTGGTTTATCATTATAAAATACCTGTCGGAAAAGAAGAAATTCAACAGCATCCTTGGAGTTTTGACAATGATATGATTTTTATGAGGAGGACTTAACATGACAGACAACATAAACAAACCAAGCCACTACCAAGGTGCAAACGGTCTGGAAGACCTGAAGAAAGCCAGAAAGAACCTTGACTGGCTTATCGAGGAGATGGAGCATGAATGAGTACGCATTATATCAAGGTGAAACGTTCGTGACGATAGGAACGCTTGAGGAAATCAGCAAAGAAACAGGAATTGCCGAGAGGATGTTGAAGTATTACACTTTTGCATCTACACAAAAACGCCATCCGAATGGTAGGGCAGTCATAAAGATTGAGGTGGATGATGAAGGATAAATTAAATCCAAGACAAGCAAGTAGGTTTGCTTTCTTGCTAAAGCAAAAACGTAAGGAAAGGAAGTTGTCACAAGAAAAGTTAGCAGCTAAACTAGGCTATAGTCGCTACCTGATTGCTAAATGGGAGAAGGAGGAAAGTGTACCGAATATTTATAATGTAGAAGATATCTGTACTTACTTTGCTTTTCCTGCTGATATTATTCTCGGGAGTAGGGCATGAAAAAAGCCAGCACAGCTGACTCCTCATGGTATGGTTTCGCATAACTATTATATCATGAGGAGGAGTTCGTGTGCAAATAGAGTTATTGGATATTATCGATGAAAAGAAGACAAGAAAGGAAGCTATCAAAGTCCTTAAAAAATACAGTCGTCTGAGACGGATAGCTGGAGAAGAATACGCCCCCAAAATAACAATATCCTACTCACTTGAACCAAGGTCATCAAGTGGTCAGACAAGCAAGCAGGTAGAAAGCATGGTCTTGCGTAGAGTATCAGCTCAGCAGGACCTGGAACTCATCGCTAAAGCAATCAACAATCTTTCCGATATGGAATATACACGTATCCTAATCGAACGATATTGCAGGAAGAAAAGGAGGGAAGACTACAGCATCTACTCAGAACTAGGCTACTCATCTAGTGAGTATTATCGGATATTAAACAAAGCTCTATTAGAGTTTGCAGAGTCCTATCAAGCAAGCAACCTTTTGGTTTACAAGTGATTTCTGGGAAAATCTTGGGAAAAATCTGGGAAAATCTTGGGAGAATTGGAACGAAAAAAGGTGCTAAAATAGTATTATCCAATGATTGGGTAACGAACAGTCATGAGGACTCCTAAAAATACAGAGGTTTCGGCCTCTTAGACAGTAAGGACAGGTTAGCAGGTTGTTTGGGTCTCCTTGAAACTTTTACCAAGCGTGCGTTTTACTGCTAGACCAGCTGGTTCAATTCCAGCTACTGTCATATTCAATGCCACGACCAGTGGCTTTTTTTGATTATTTGAAAGGTGGTGATACTTGTTTTGAATATTGTAGAACCAATCAGGGATAAAGATGATATACAGGCTATGAAAGATTATCTGAGAGAATGGAATGAGCGTAATTATATTTTATTTCTTTTTGGTATCAATTCAGGTTTGCGAGTTGGTGACATTTTAAAAATTCGAGTAAAGGATGTTCAAGGTTGGTATATCAAACTGAAAGAACAAAAGACTGGGAAGAAGAAAAAGATTAAAATGACTAAAACTCTCAAACGTGAGGTTAGAGAGTATATACAAAATAAACCTCATCATCATTTTTTATTTCAAAGTAGAGTCGGAAAAAATAAACCACTTGATCGTAGGACTGTGGATTGGATTTTAAAAGTTGCTGCATCTGAGTGTGGTATTGAAAATATAGGAACTCATTCAATGAGGAAGACATTTGGATATCATTATTATAAAAAGACAAAAGATATAGCAATGTTGATGAGTTTGTTTAATCATTCATCACCAGCTATTACCTTAAGATATATAGGTATTCGTCAAGATCAACAGGACAAAGCGATGTCAAATTTTGGATTGTAGTTAACCAATTAGACATAACGAGTCAAACGCTAATTCATTTAGTGGATTACTGTATATCCTTATTGTGTCAGGCTTTTTGGCGACTGTTTGAATTAGACAGAATATAAGATATGTCTAATTGAACGCTAGAAAATATAGAGTAACAGCAATTTAAAATAAGTATCTTTAAGATAATTATTGACGAAAGATGTAATGGACAAAGAATATTAAACAATGATTGAAGTTTCAACTCGAGAAGAACGAAACCAGTTTTACAATTCCAGCGAGTGGAGAACGATAAGAAGGCAAGCACTTAAACGAGATCATTACGAATGTGTATGGTGCAGGGATGAAGGCAAGGTCACGACTACTAATTTAGAAGTTGACCATATCAAGGAGCTAGAGTTCTATCCAGAGTTCGCGCTTGATATCGATAACCTACGAACATTGTGCAAGGCATGTCATAATAAAAGGCATGATCGTTTTGATAAGAATGACAGAAATTTCCGAAAAGATGAATGGTGGGGTTAGGTGAACGAATCTTAAACACCCCCCGGTCAAAAAAATCGGAAATTTTCAAAGATGTCGGTAAGCGGTCTGCACTCGACTGTCCAAATTTTTAACAAAAAATTAAAGGGGGTGGGGGGTAATGGAAGAATACTCGGAAAAAAATATAAAAGAATTAGAAAATCAGCTACTTTCTAAAATTGGCTATTTCAGTCCTAGAAAAAAGGATGCGATTCAGTATGAAAAAGTCAATCGCTATCTTTATCTTGTCCGGCTGCTTTATGAGCTGAAAGCTAAACTTCATGAAGACGGACTGGTCATCACTGTTCACAATGGACAACAAAGATTCCAAAAAGCGAATTCTCTCATCAAGGAAATCAACACAACCAGTAATCAGCTTTTGGCTATTGAGCGGTCGTTTGATTTTGATGTTGAAAATTCTCCTGTCGAGAAAGCTACGTCTGGAAGTGATCTGTTATGATTTCTCATCCGCTGGTTGATGACTACATCAAAATGGCTGAGAATGGAGAAGTTGTTGTCAACAAGGAAAGGAAGTTGCTGTTTAAAATCATCAAGGAGAAAATCTATCCTCGTGATGATTTGTATTTTGATAATGACTTGATTGATAAGTTCATTCGGTTTGCGGAAAAGAATTTTTTCCCTCTGGCTAAGTATCAACTTTTCTTGACACCGTTCATTTTTCTTTTTCGGAAGGTAGACGAGGAACCACACTTTGACGAGTATCTATACACACTTGCTCGTGGGGGTGGTAAGAATGGTTTTATGTCAGCAAGGTCATCGTTTTTTATCAGCCCTATCTACCCTATCAGAGATTACGATGTGACTATCACTGCTAACTCTGAGAAACAGGGTAAGGTTTCGTTTGAGGAAGTTTATGAGACTATCCAAAGGCGTGGTCTTGAGGACCATTTCTATCTGACTAAAATGTCTATCACAGGTCGAGCGAACAACTCGGTCTTTTCTTTTCGGACGAATAATCCGAAGACTATGGACTCTGCTCGTGATGGTTGTCTTGAGTTTGATGAGATTCACCAGTTTGAAGATGATAAGGCCGTGAAGGTTCAACGGTCAGGTCTCGGTAAGATTGCTCATGCTCGGACTTTCTACAACGGTACGAATGGGTATGTGCGCGAGGGGTTCTATGACAAGCTGATAGAGAAGTCTATGCAAATCTTGAATGGAGAGGTTGATGATTTCAGACTCTTCCCTTTTATCTGCAAGCTTGATAGTGCGGATGAGGTGGATGACATGAAGAATTGGCCGAAAGCAAATCCGATGTTGGATGAAAGCACGCCTTACGCTAAGAGGTTGCTTGCTAGAACTAAGGCTGACTATGATGACCTTGAGCTGGAGCCGTCTGGTCGTCAGGAGTTCATGACTAAACGGATGAATCTTCCTGAAGCAGACCTTGAGAAAGATGTGACGACTCGTGAAAGATTACTTGCTTGTTTACGTTCGCCTGGTATTGACTTGTTGGGTAAGTCCTGTGTCGCAGGATTTGACTATGCTAGCATTCGAGATTTTGCGAGTGTTGGTTTGTTGTTTAAGAACGGAGATGAGTTTATCTGGAAACAACATTCATTTGCTCGTAAAGCATTTTTGAAAGCTTTTAAACTTAAAGCTCCTATTCAGGAATGGGCAGATAGAGGCTTATTTACAATTGTGGACGGCCCTAGTATTGACCCTCGTTTATTGGTCGAAAAATTGAATGAATGGAGTAAGTTTTATCAGATTGAGCTTGTATGTGCAGATGGTTTCAGAATGGACTTGTTAAAACCTCTTTTGGAAGAGGCTGGTTTTGAATATGAGTTCTTGAGAAATCCTGGGGCGATTCAATCCAAGGTTGCGCCAATCATCGAAGATGGATTTGCCAATGAACGTTTTGTCTTTGAGAATGATAATTCTATGATTTGGTATACGGATAATACCTACGTCAAAGAGGACAAGGATGGCAATAAGCGTTTCTTGAAGAAAGAGCCCGTCAGAAGAAAGACGGATGGTTTCCATGCCTTGATTGCTGCTCTATACAAACGTGAGCTTGTACATGAGTCGAACGTTGGGGAATTCCTCGATATGTTAGAGGATTGGGAGTTTTAATCTAAGAATAAATTTTGGGTGGTAGGTTGGTAATTGGATAGGAAGGAGGGGAAGCATGGGGTTCTTAAATTTATTTAAGCGTGATGCGCCTGATGTTGGTTTTGATTTTGAAGAGTTGGAACGAATGTTGGGGTGTTTGCAGTTAAAGAGTTTAGCGATTGATAAGTCGGCGGAGTTTGTGGCTCGTATCTTTGCTAAGTCGGAATTTCGGTATATGGTGGAGAATCATCATGTGACGTCAGACTGGGATTATATTTTAAATGTGCGTCCCAATAAGAATGAGTCGGCCTCGGAGTTCTGGCAGAAGGTCATTTATCGCTTATTGACGAAAAACGAAGTACTCATTGTTTTGTCTGATGATAAGCAGTTACTGGTAGCTGATGCTTTTACTCGTAGGCGTTATGCTCTGTATGATGACACCTTTGAGATGGTGTCTGTCGGGGATTATACATTTCAGAGGAAGTTTGCTATGAGTGATGTCATCTTTCTTCAGTATAATAACAATCGCTTGCAAGAATATGTATCTGACTTGTTTTCTGATTATGAAAAACTACATACTCGTCTGGTGGAAGCCTTAGCTAGAAATAATCAGATCCGTGGGGTTCTGGCTACAAAAGCGAATGGAACTTTTGATGAGGATAAGAGAAAGAAACTGCAGAGATATGCGGACAATCTTTTTAAGTCCTTTACGTCTAAGACGGTTGCCATTGTACCGACAATGGATGGTGTGGAGTATTCGGAGTTGACCAATACGGTAGGAACTACAAATCTATCAGTTGAAGAGTTGAAGAAACTGAGACGTCAATTTGATGACGAGGTTGCGGATATATTAGGTTTGCCGACGGCTTTGATGCATGGAGATATGGCTGATTTGTCTAATAGCCAGAAGATGTTTAACAGTTATTGTTATGAATCGCTGGTTAAAAAAGTGGGTGACGCTCTAAACCATGCTATGGTGAGTTCGGCTGGATACGCTAATCAGAAAAAATTTGTGATTTTTGGTGAGGGGGGACTGGATAAGTTTGCTCTGGCTGAGAACATAGATAAACTCATCTCATCTGGGGCTATGACTCGAAATGAGGTGAGATTGGAACTTGGTCTTGAGGCTGTTCCTGGTGGGGATTCTTTCCTTATCACTAAGAACTATCAGGGTGAAAACGAAATAGAGAAAGGAGGAAATGAGGATGACAATCATTCAGATTAAGGGAGCGATTGTATCCAATGATGACCGCTGGTTTTATGATTGGCTAGACATGGATGCAACTGCTCCTAAGGATATTGTATTGCCGACGACGGGAGAAGATGTGGAGGTGCACATCAATTCTGGTGGTGGTGATGTGTATGCTGGTAGTGAAATCTATACAGCATTGCGTGCTTATCAGGGGCATGTGACGGTGAAAATCGTGGGGATTGCTGCTAGTGCTGCGAGTGTTATCGCTATGGCTGGTGATCAGGTGGAAATTAGTCCTACAGCGCAAATCATGATCCATAATGTATCTGCTGGTGTACGTGGTGACCATAAGGCGCTCTTGCATGAGGCTGGTGTGTTAGAAGGGTTTAATAAGTCCATCGCATATGCCTATATTGATAAGACTGGTAAGGCATTAGATGATTTACTGGATCTAATGGAGGGTGAAACGTGGTTTGATGCTCGTTCTGCTGTTAATCATGGCTTCGCAGATAAGGTCATGTTTGAAAGTCAGGAAGCTCCTGTCTTGGTAGCTAGTCAGACACCTGTGATTCCTCGTGATTTTATCGAAAAAATCCGATCTGCGATGACCCCAGATGTGGAGTTATTGGCGGACTTGGTTCGTGATAGGTTGAATAACAGTTTACCTATCCCAGAAGATAAGAAAAAAGAAGACAAGACGGCTGAACCTGTGGGGTTGGGTCGTTTCCCATTTTAAGAAAGGAAATAAAAAACAATGATGAAACTTGGTAATGAATTTACAACTGCTCGTCAGAACTTTATGAATGCAGTAGAAACTGGTGCTCCTATGGAAGAGCAAAATAAGCTCTATAACGAGATGATTGAGGCATTGACAGATAAGTTGCAAGATGATGCTCGAGAAGCTGCTCGTAAAGAAATCGCAACTATGAATCCATACGATGCACAGTTGACTGCTGAAGCTCGCGAATTTTTCAACAACATTGAGAAACTTCCTCCCAAAGGAATTGAGAAATTGTTCCCTCAGGAAACAATTGACCGTATTTTTGAGGATATGGTGGCGGCTCGTCCACTTCTTCAACACATCGGCTTGCGTAATGCTGGTATTCGTTTGAAATTCCTCAAGTCTAGTCGTACAGGTCAAGCGGTTTGGGGTAAAATCAATGCTGAAATTCAAGGACAATTGAAACAAGAATTTGCTGAAGAAGAAGCGATTCAGTCTAAATTGACTGCTTTTGTTGTAATCCCTAAAGACTCTGAAAAGTTTGGTCCTGCTTGGCTACAGTCTTACGTATCCATTCAAATTACAGAGGCCTTTGCAGCTGCTCTTGAAGCTGGTTATTTAAATGGTGATGGGGACAACAAGCCTATCGGGTTGTCTCGTACTCTTACAGGGACTGCAGAAAGTGAAAAAGTAACTTATGCTGAGAAACAAGCTCAGAAAAAACCATTGACTTTCGCAGACTCTGCTACCGTGGTAAAAGAGTTGACGGAGGTTTATAAATACCATTCTACAAAAGCTGACAATACCACTCCTGTTGCAGTAGAAGGTAATTTGGTTATGGTAGTGAACCCTGTAGATGCCTGGGATGTGAAGAAGCAATATACGTCTCTCAATGCTCAGGGTGTATATGTAACAGCTATGCCTTATAACCTCATCTTGGTTGAGTCGGTTGCTCAAGCGTCTGGTAAGGTGACTACATTTGTCAAAGGTCGCTACGATGCCTTTGTAGGTGGGGGGATTGAATTTGGACGATTTACCGAAACCTATGCTTTAGAAGACTTGAATCTCTACACTGCTAAGCAATTTGCTTATGGTAAAGCGCATGATGAAAAGACTGCTGCTGTGTGGACACTGAGTATTGCAAAATAAAAGGTGACGAAGGATGGAGATTGAAGCTAAACTTCATTCCCTCCTTATTCCTTTTAAGGAGCGGATGAGAATTTTTCATAGCGGAGAAGATGCGAATCTCTCACGGATGTTAGAAAGTTCTCAAATGGTTATTACCCGCTTGGTAGGAAGTGGGAATATACACGATCATCAAATAAGGGAACTTATCTTAGAACGTGCTCGCTATGTCTATAATGACCAAGTTGAATTTTTTTACGAAAATTTCAAAGCGGATATTTTAGCATTATCGTTAGATAAGATAGAAATGGAGGATAGTGATGATTAAGGTATTAAAAGAGTTTTATGACCTCAAGGAGGGAGTCCTTAGGCAGGTCGGAGAAAGGTTTGAAGCGACAGAAGAACGATTTGCTGAGCTAAAGGAACATTTACCTGACTATGTCGAGTTGGAAAAGTCGTCCAGAAGTCGTAGCTCTAAGGAAGTAGTGAGTGTAAATGAAGAGGAGTGAGGGACCAAGCTATCGTTACAAAAAGCCTGAGTCTCAAAATGGAGACCTGAGAACTCCCCTGACTTTCTATACCTCTAAAATAAAAAAAGGGGTTGATGGTCGTGATGTGAGTTACGAGAAGGCTTTTTATACGATGGGGCAAACTTATTCTCCAAGTATGAAAGACGTTGAGATTGCAACTGGAAAAGCGATGAAAGCTAAGATGACTTTGAAGATTCGTGACCCTCTGACAGATTATCAGCCTGAAAATCGGCATTTTGTCGAAGTGGGGGATATCCGTCTAGTTGGTAAGAAATGGCAAATCATTGATGTCCGTCCTGATTTTGCTAATCGGGATTTTTTGATTGTCCTTATCGGAGGTGGTCGTGATGTCTAGTGGAGCTAATCTAAAAGGATTTGATGATATTTTGAGGAATATTGAGGCTCGACTAGGAGAGCCGGTAGTTCGTAGAAAGGTCAACAGAGCCTTGAAGGAGACGGTTGAGGAGTTTGAGCCAACTTTCAAACGGGCTATGGCGGTGTACGCTGACACTGGGAAGACGGTTGGTGCGGTCGTTCATGGGAATGTGACTGGTACATCCAGCGGAGTTCCAATGGTTAAATTAGGTTTTAAAAGTCCTCGTTGGACTATTATTCACTTAAATGAATTTGGATATGCAAAGAATGGGCATCCTCGTGGTTTCGGAGTCATGCGCCGCTTTTTTGAAGCGAGTAAGCCGGTCTTTAAGTCTAAAGTCGGCATGAAGTTAAAACAGGAGTTTTTGTAATGATTAAAGACAAATTAACTGAACTCTACGATGCTTTGGAAGAGGATGAGTCTTTATCTGGTATTAGTATCAAGTCTTTTGAGCGTCCTGAGAGCTTGGGAGATGGCGAGACCAGTATTGTCATTATCCCTGTAGGGCCTCCAATGCAGACGGCTCACGGTAGTAATACTAGTTTGGCTAAGACTTTTCTCTATCAAATCAATGTAGAGTCTACTAATCGAGTGGAGTGTAAAGAACTCCAAGGAAGAATTGAAAAAATAATGGAAGAACAGGGATTTTATCAGACTGAAGGTGGTTTGGAACAATGGATTCCTGATATTAAGCGCTATGTAGACGTTCGGACTTATCGTGGTATGAGCGCTCTATATGAGAAATACTAGAAAGAAGGAAAAAGAAATGACAGTAAAAGGAACTGCACTTATCGGACTTAAATCAGTCACCATTCGTGTGCATGATGGACAGACTCCAACGGTTGGACAGAACCTCTTCACGCTAGAAGGTAAAGATAATGAAGGGGCTACACAGACCGCTAGAGTAACTGGATTATCTAGTGACCCTGTAAAGACTTATGGTAGTAATGTGGCTTATCACGTCTCCAATCGAGGAGTCGGTGATGTTAAGGTAGAGATGGGCTTGCTTGATGTCCCATTAGCTTTATATACGAATGCTTTGGGGTATGGCGATGATGATGGTATCTATTACTTCGGTGCAGACACAGTTGCCAAGAATGTTTCCATTCTCATTGAAAGTAATACTGCTGATGGGGAACCTGTTTACTATGGTTTTTATAAAGGTCAGCTTTCTATGGATGCTATTGATTTTGAAACGCTCAAGGATAAGGCGAATGAGTTAGCTACTACTAGTGTGAATTTCACTGCGACAGCTAGTTCAGACGTTGCAACTAAGGGGCGTTATGGTGCTATTGTTTATGGTTCAGATGCTGAAAAGTTGAAGAAATTGAAAGGTCAACTAAACATAACCGCTGCGGGGTAGAAGGAGGGCGAAAGCTCTCTTTTACTTTTTTAGAAAGGAAAGTATATGGCTAAGGTTCAATTTACAATTAAAAATGACAAGGGAGAAGATGTCCTAAAAAAGAGCAAAGAAATCACAACTCGTGATTATCGTGACTATTTGGTCATGAACGAATCCTTGACAAGTGATTTATCTGAGGTAGAGAAGCTTGATAAGCAGTTGGGATTTATTGCTAGTTTGTTTGATGATGTGACAGTAGAACAATTACTAGAATACACAGATTTTGCGAAAGTGATTTCTATTTTTACAGCAATTTATGCTCATCTGGTAGGTGATGTAGACCCAAAGGAAAAGAGCTAGCACCTGGGCAAGCGATCAAACGTTTTTATGGTTTTGTCAAGCAAGTTACAGAGGGTCCTTATGGAATGAGTATTCGTGATGTGATGGATACGAGTTGGGAGGACTTGATGGGGGTCTTGGGAAGTCTGGAAACGAGTGAACAAGAAGAAGTGCTTGACTTGGCAGATTTTTTAGAAAGTCTCTAGGTCAAGACTTTACAAATCAAAGGCTTAGGAATATAATAGAGATATGTAAGGGAGGTGGAAGAAATGTCTCGAAAAGAAAAAGCATGTAGAAGATATTGGTTTTGGTTTACCATTTTTATCCTTTATCTTGCTTTTGGCTTGTATTGTATTTGTACAAATTTTGTAGATATCTTTGGTATGCTCTTGCTATCACCCTTTATCTTTGCTTCCCTGCCACTCTATGCTTATCTATTTCTTGGTATGTTTATCTGGGCTTTTATGAACATGGCAATGGATGATTTTTATAAAGAATGATGAAAAGTCCGTAAGGGCTTTTTTCTTTGCTCTGAGGAGTTAGGAAGGAGAACAAGATGGCAAGCGGTACGCCGTTAGGTCAGATGTATATCGAGCTAGGGTTGGACGTGTCAAAGTTCAGTCCTACTCTAACTGGTGCAAAAAACGCTGTAAAGTACTTTCAAAATAATGTCCGTTCTTTGGACAGTACTTTAAAAGGCAATGAAAAAAATGCTAGCTTACTTCAAGCAAAATACAAGACTTTAGGACAAGCCATTGATTCACAACGTAAAGTTTTGGATGAGATGAAGAAAAGTTTTGATAAACTTGAACCGGGGACAGCTAAATTTGACAAGGCTGCTGCTGATATTCAGCGTGAGAATGCCAAGTTGGCAGTAATGGAAGGTCAGCTACGCGGTGTTGAAAAAGCTTTGCAAGATGTGGGGCGTGAAAATAGTTGGTCTGGTAAGATGGATACCTTGAGTGAAAATTTTGCAAAAGGTGGAGAAAAATTGCGGGCTATGGGCGATGCAATGAAGCCTGTGTCTGCTGCTTTATTAGCTGGTTTTACGCTTTCTACTAAGAAAGCTATTGACTTTGAAAGCCAGATGAATACAACTAAATCTCTGTTAGCTGATACCATTCCAATAGCGGATGAACTGAACAGTACCACACAAAAGCTGGGTGAAAGTTCAAAAAATTGGGCGAAGCAGTATGGGATTTCTACTGCATCTATCAATGAAGGGATGCAAGAAATTATCAAGAAAGGTTTTGATGCCAATCAGACAATCGAAGCCATGCCTGCTATCCTAGACGCTGCAAAGGCGTCTGGTGAGGACTTCAATACGGTTATGAACGCCACTACGAATATTTTGCAACAATTTGGGCTATCTACTCAGGATACAGAGCGAGTAACCAATAGCTTAACCTTTGTCGCCAATAAAACGGCTGCTGGTTTTGCTGATATGGGGGCTGCAATGGAGTATGTTGGTCCCGTTGCTAAAAACGTTGGTATGAACTTGGAAGAGACTGCCGCTGCTGTTGGTCTTTTGTCCAACAATGGTATTGCTGGTGAAAAGGCTGGTACGGCTCTGCGTGGAGCTTTAACAAGGCTACTGAAACCATCAGAGCAAAATGCAAATGCAATGGAGAAGCTTGGTTTTTCTGCAGAAGAATTTCGTAGCGGCGCGATTAAGCTACCTGATATTTTGGATCGTATCAAAAAGAATACGGAAGGGATGACAGATGCTCAGAAATCGGCCTTGATTGCTACAGCCTTTGGTACAGAAGCTCAGACAGCGATGAATATCTTGGTTGACCAAGGTGGAGATGCGTTGCGTAATCTTGCTAACGAAACCAAGGGGGCGACAACTTATACCAAGGATTTAGCAAATGAATTATCTAAGTCTTCTAAAAATGGTGTGGAACGTTTTAAATCTAGTTTAGAAGTTTTACAGATTAACATTGGTCAGAAATTATTACCATTACTAACTCCTGTGATTGATAAGGTGAACCAATTTATCGACTGGCTAAGTAAGGCTCCTCCAGCCGTACAGAGCTTGGCGGTTGGTATTGGTGGTTTTTTGGCTCTGGGCTACCCTTTCTTGAACTTTCTAGGCAATGGGGCGACGGCTCTTAGTATTTTGATAAAACATGCCGGTAAATTAGAAGGACTATTAAAGGACGGTCTCGGTCTTGCTAAATTGACAGAGCGTGCTGGTAAATTAAAAGGACTTTTACAAGGTGGTCTCGGTCTTGCTAAGGTAGGAAGCGAAGCTACTGTTTTAGCGGAAGGAGCTGGCGCTGCTGCATCTAGTTCTAGTCTCTTGTCTGGAGCTATTGGGGCTTTGACAAATCCTATTGGTTTGCTGGTGGGTGGTGCTGCTTTACTAGCTGGAGGATTGGTCTATCTAGGACATAAGAAAGACGAGGCTCGCATTAAGGCGGAGGAATTTGGGTCTCAGTTGAGTGATACTGCAAGGAAAGAGTTAAGAGATTTCCAAAGTAAGGTAGATGATACCAGTACAGCAGTAGCCAACTTTGGAACCCACGCTGGCGATGCTGAAAAAGTTTCTGAAGCTTTTCGAAAACTTCATGAAGAGGTAGCAGCAGGTGCTGAAAAAGCTAATCAACGTATGGAAGAATTAGCTAAAAAGTTGGGGTTTAGCGATGAAGAAATCGCTAAAATGAAAGTAAAAAATGACCAAGTTGTTTCAAATACCGATGCAATGGCTAATCAGGTCAGTGAAATCTACAAACGTCATAATGGAGACGCTAGCAAGTTTTCTCAAGAAGAAAAAGAAATCGTCTTAAACAACCAAAGAGAGATGATCAAAGCTAGAATCGAAATGATGGAATTATCTGGCGAACAACAAAAGGCTGCGCTTCAGGCTCTGAATGGAGAGATTGGTAGTTTAAATGAAACGCAATTAAAGCACACAAGAGATGTTTTGAAGAAGGCTCTGGATGAAGAAAATCAGTTATACAAAACCTCAAAAGATGGATTGAAACAACTCTTAGATGCCAAACGTATCGATCAAGAAACTTACAATAAAAAAATTCAAGAACTTGAAACAAACCACCAGCAAACCATGGAAGCCTTAGGTACTAAGTATTACCAGGTTATGCAAAACCTTGACGCTAAGGTAAAAGCTCGAACTGGACAAAGCTGGAACTACTGGGAAGAAGCTAAAAAGGTTCTGGAAGAATATGGTTTGTCTTATGAAGTAATCGGTCAAAAGGCAGCAGAAGCTTCTCAAAAAATGGGTGATTCCCATAGCATTCTTGCTAAGTATACTAGTGATATGAGCAAGGAAACGAGAGAAGCGAATGATGCTTGGTCTTTGCTCGTCGGAAACATTGATGAAAACAACAATTTTGTCATTAAATCAAACGTAAAAGAAGTGATTGGGGAAGCGACTAAATCTGCTGAGGGTTGGGAGCAATTGCAATTTATTGTTAAAAATGCGAATATCAACTCAAATGTTCGGGTAACGATTGCTGAAGCTCTCGTTGAGTCTGGTAAGTGGTCAACTATGACACTGGAAGAAAAACAGTTGATTGTCCAAAATCAAGCAGGACTGCAAGCTATCTTTGATAGTGAAAACCATCTTAGAATCTGGAACAGTATGCCTGCTGAAGTCAAGCAACTGCTTTTGGAAAATACAGATGTGATGAATAAGGCTGAGGAAGCTTCCAAAGCGCTCTATAACTATGATGCCTTGACTCCTAAGCAGAAAGAGTTGCTGGCTACGGATGAGAATTTCAGAAAGGCTGTTGCTCGTTCGACTGACACGCTAACGACTTGGAATGCGATTACTCCATTCACAAAAGATTTGAAACTAGATCCTACAAATGTTTTGAACAACGGGCAATTGTCAATAGATAAAATCATGGCTTGGAATCTATCTAATCCAGAGAATAAGTCATTAAATGCTATTGACAATACTAGTGAAGCAGTTGCTAGTGCAAAAGCGAGTGTGAACTCTCCGAAACAGGAAAAACCAATTGATTTACTTGCGAAAGATCAGACTGCAGGCGTTAGAAATGAGACGAGTGCGGCTATTAATGCGATTAAGCAACATAATCCAGTAGATATCCTTGCTAAAAATAGCACTTCCAGTACTGTCAGCGAGGTCAAAAGCGTCGTTAATAGCATTCAAGACAAAACGGTTACAATCAACGCTCAAGATAATGCGTCTGGCGTGCTTGCAGGCATTAGGTCTTGGATTACTAGGGTAACTGGTGATTTCTTTACCAATGTTTTTGCTAGTCGGCATGCCCACGGTACCAACTATCACCCTGGTGGTCTTGCTATGGTCAATGACCAACGCAATAGTACCTACAAGGAATTGGTTACTCTTCCAGATGGTAGGAGCTTCATTCCTGAGGGGAGGGATGTTCTTCTTCCTCTTCCTAAAGGGGCTAAAGTTTTGCGGGCGGATAAGACCAAACGCTTGATGCGTGAGATGGGGGTCCCTAAATATGCTGCAGGAGTTGGCATTCCGAGTGATGCTAAATTCCTTCGTGAGATGGAAGAAGCACAAGCTAAAATAGTGGTGCAAACAAAAGGAGATACAAATAGTAAAGACAGCGATAAAGTCGTGTCTGAGATAGCGATTCTGAGAGCAAGTATGGAGAAGATCCTTACCGCTATCCTTGAAAAGCCGTCAGATACTTACCTGGACGCTGATAAAATTTCAATGAGCGTCTACCAACGTCAAGGTGCGATTTATGCTAGGGAGGGAATGTAATGTTTTACATGATTATCAATGGTTTCAATACATCAACTATCCCTCACTGCGTGGTGACGGATTTTGGTCAGGTGGAGGCAGCTAAACCTAGGGTGGCTGAAGATGCTAACCTCTACGGAGCCAATGGAAGTTATCGGGTGCTAGATGGGGGCTATGAGAGTTATGAACGGACTTTTTCGTTCTATATTCCTAAGTTACTGGATGTTTCGACTATCGTGGAGAAATTTCAGCCTAAGGACAATGTGCTGGAGTTTAGCTACCAGTTGGGGTCTGTCTTTTATGCGGATTTCATCGGCGCAAAATACAAACCTCAAGGTATGCATGCCTGGAAGCTAGAGCTTAAGTTGAGTATGCAACCGTTCCGCTATCAGAAAAATCTTGCTCCTCTTATTTTTACCGCAAGCGGTAATGTCAACAATCCAGGATCTGTCTATAGCGAGCCTGTGATTGAGATTGAGGGAGACGGAGATATTTCTTTGACTATCGGAAGGACAACTATGCACTTGACCATTAGACGAAAAGTGACCATTGATTGTAGACATAAGAAACAGAATATCTACAACGCAGATGGTGTGGTTCAAAATACGCTACGAAAGCGTGGAGGCTTCTTTGAATTGGCTGTTGGCAATAACGGTCTGGTCTTTACTGGTGCGGTTCGTAAGGTCACAGTTCGGCCGAATTGGAGGTATATTTTATGATTTATCTTACAGAGGGAAATAGGCCTTTAAACGAGTCCTACAATGATGAAATTGTCCATTTGGGGAACAATACCTATCAACTGACCTTTCGCTTTCCTACATCGGATCCCAAGTGGGAATTGCTGAAAGAGGAAACCTTTTTGACAGCTGATGACCTTCATGGTGAGCAAGATTTTTATATTTTTGAGGTTGAAAAGCAACAAGGATATATTCAAGTCTATGCCAATCAGGTTATCAGTTTGTTAAATAATTACATCGTTAGCTCTATCGAGGTTGACCGTGTCAGTGGTACAAGGGTGTTGAGTGCTTTTGCTGGTAGTATTACCAGAGCCAATCCTTTTTCTTTCTTCTCTGATATTGATGATAGGCATACGCTCAATATCAAGGACAAGAATGCCATGGAGGTCTTGGCCAAAGACAAGCATTCTATCCTTGGTCAGTGGGGCGGAGATATGGTGCGAAACGGTTACAACTTACGCTTGTTAAAAAATGGCGGTTCTGAAAATGAATCGCTTTTTATGTACAAGAAAAACTTGTCCAGCTACCAGCACAAGACCTCAACGAAGTCTTTAAAAACTCGGATAACCTTTAAAACGACTGTTAAGGGCGAGGGAGAAAATGCGGTTGACCATGATTATATGGTGGTGATTGACAGCCCCTTACTTGGGAACTACAGCCAAATCTATGAAGATGTCGTGGAGGTCAATGACCAAGACGTGACAGATGAGGCTAGCTTGATTGCATATGGTAAGCAGTATTTTCGGACAAGTATGTGCGACATGCTAGAAGATAACCTTGAAATCTCGGTTGTCGGTCAGAGTGATGTTGCGGTGCAGATGTTTGATGTGGTCAGTATCTACCATGAGTGGTACGGTCTTGATGTTCGTAAGAAAATCACCAAATATACCTATTCGCCAATGGCAAAACGTCTAAAATCAATAGGTTTTGGGACCTTCCAGTCCAGTCTTGCAAATGCGATCGGTGGGATTGTAAATGATGCCGTTTTGAATGAAAGCCGAAATCTGCATCAGATTTTTGAAGAACGTTTGAAAAAGGAAATCGCCAACGCTGACCGTGCCTTTGACGCTGAATTTAC
>NZ_MWSM01000057.1 GCF_002087075.1 Streptococcus pseudopneumoniae ATCC BAA-960 = CCUG 49455 | reverse complement strand
AATCTTAGGCAGATTTCTAACATTACACTCAAAGTGGAAGTCATTGAGCTTTCGAATGACAGTTGAAGTTGAGATGGAAAGCTGATGGTCAATATCAGTCATAGAAATCTTTTCAATTAACTTTTGAGCAATTTTTTGATTGATGATACGAGGGATTTGGTGATTCTTCTTGACGATAGAAGTTTCAGCGACCATCATTTTTGAACAGTGATAGCATTTGAATCGACGCTTTCTAAGGAGAATTCTAGTAGGCATACCAGTCGTTTCGAGGTAAGGAATTTTCGACGGTTTTTGAAAGTCATATTTCTTCATTTGACTTCCGCACTCAGGGCAAGATGGGGCGTCGTAGTCCAGTTTGGCGATGATTTCCTTGTGTGTATCCTTATTGATGATGTCTAGAATCTGGATATTAGGGTCTTTGATATCGAGTAGTTTTGTGATAAAATGTAATTGTTCCATATGATTCTTTCTAATGAGTTATTTTGTCGCTTTTCATTATAGGTCATATGGGACTTTTTTCTACACAAAATAGGCTCCATAATATCTATAGGGGATTTACCCACTACAAATATTATAGAGCCATAAGTCTTTGATTTTGAGACTAAGGAGAGTCAGGGTCAAAGTAGTGAATGATTCTGAAACCACTCATAATAGTCTCTTGAGAGGACAGATAAGAGTAACAAATATGGTGCTACTCATGTATCTTGTATTTTGATTTACAAACAGCGAAGAAAATATAGGAAGCTGAAATAAAATATAGATGAATCGATTTGGAGAGTCAACGCAATCTATGGCAATATTTTCGCAGCTAGGGGGAAACATTTTAATTTTAATGTACTAGGCGTCTTCTACAGTTAGCCAGAGTTTCAATTGTAGATGTTCTTTGAAATAATATCTTAGCGATTTATTGGTATTAGAAGATTTAGAGAAATTCTTTCTCAATAAATAAACATGGCGTCACCAAAACTGAAGAAGCGGTAGTGTTCTTGGATGGCATGGTGGTAGGCATCTAAGACTAATTCACGGCCTGCAAAGGCAGAAACCAACATGACCAGAGTTGATTTTGGCAGGTGGAAGTTGGTTGAGAAGGCATCCACGACCTTCCACTCATACCCAGGTTTGATAAAGATATTGGTCCAACCAGAATCTGCTTGGATTTGCCCCTCAAACTTGGAACCAATAGTTTCCAAGGTGCGGATAGAAGTGGTTCCGACAGCGATGACACGACCACCATTTTCCTTAACAGAGCGGAGAGTTGCAGCTGCTTCCTCAGAAAGTTGATAGAACTCTGAGTGCATTTCGTGTTCGTCTAGATTGTCCACAGAAACGGGTCTAAAGGTTCCGAGTCCGACATGAAGAGTCAGATAGACTAGATGAACACCCTTAGCTTGGATTTCTGCTAGCAGTTCTTTGGTGAAGTGAAGTCCAGCAGTTGGTGCAGCAGCTGAGCCGCTTTCCTTGGCGTAAACTGTTTGATAGCGTTCACGGTCATCCAGTTTTTCGTGGATATAAGGTGGCAGCGGCATTTCACCCAGACTTTCCAAAACTTCTAGGAAAATTCCGTGGTATTCGAAGCGGACAATGCGGCCTCCGTGGGTCAATTCTTCTGTAATGACAGCGCTGAGGCGACCATCACCAAAGCTGATACGAGTACCGACCTTGAGGCGTTTGGCAGGTTTAGCCAGAACTTCCCACTCATCTCCAGCAGTATTTTTGAGCAGGAGAAGTTCCACATGGCCTCCAGTTTCTTCCTTTTGACCATAGAGGCGGGCAGGGAGAACGCGGGTGTCGTTCATAACGAGGGCATCACCAGGTTCCAGCATATCAATAATGGAGTGGAAGTGTTTGTCCTGCATTTTTCCTGTCTCACGGTTGACGATGAGGAGTTTAGAGGCATCTCGTTTTTCAAGGGGTGTTTGGGCAATCAATTCCTCAGGTAAGTGGAAGTCAAAATCAGCTGTATTCATATATCTGTTCATTCTTTCTAAGTTCTAATCCTATCCATTATAACATGTTTCAAGTATAGACGCTCTTTTTTTAGAAATTAAATCGTTTTCACTTGACAAAAATTGGTCTATACCATATAATAAAAATAGATAGAAATGGAGGATGAAAAGATGAAAGTTATTAAAGTTGAAAACCAAATCGAAGGTGGAAAAGTTGCTTTTGAGATTTTGAAGGAAAAATTAGCCAATGGCGCTCAAACCTTAGGGCTTGCGACAGGAAGTAGTCCACTTGAATTTTATAAGGAAATTGTTGAAAGTGACCTCGATTTTTCAAATCTAACCAGTGTCAACCTTGATGAGTATGTAGGCCTTGATGGCGACAATCCACAGTCTTACCGTCACTTCATGCAAGAAAACTTGTTCAACCAAAAACCATTTAAAGAAAGTTTCTTGCCTCGTGGTGTTAAGGATCATGCTGAAGCTGAAGTTGAACGCTACAACCAAATTTTGGCTGACCATCCAGTTGACCTGCAAATCTTGGGAATCGGTCGCAATGGGCATATCGGCTTTAATGAGCCTGGTACTCCATTTGACAGTCAAACGCATCTAGTAGAACTTGACCAGTCTACTATTGAAGCCAATGCGCGCTTTTTTGACAAGATTGAAGACGTCCCAACCCAAGCTATTTCAATGGGGATTAAGAACATCTTGGATGCCAAGTCAATCCTTCTCTTTGCCTACGGTGAGTCGAAAGCAGAAGCCATTGCCGGAACAGTGTCTGGCCCAGTGACTGAGAATCTACCTGCAAGTAGTCTCCAAAATCACCCTGATGTGACCATTATTGCGGATGCTGAAGCGCTTAGCTTACTTGAAAAATAAAAAGCAATGTTCTATTGAACGCTTTCAACTCTTGTATAAATGTAAGAAAAAATCAAAATTAAACCGCATTTTTGCTTGACAATTATTCCTTTTACGTGTAGAATAAAATAGATATTGAACTTGAAGGGAGTGAAAAAAATGTCTAAAACAGTAGTACGTAAGAATGAATCTCTTGACGACGCACTTCGTCGTTTCAAACGTGCGGTTACTAAAGCTGGTACTCTTCAAGAAACACGCAAACGTGAATTCTATGAAAAACCTTCTGTAAAACGTAAACGTAAATCAGAAGCAGCTCGTAAACGTAAAAAATTCTAATTTGAAATGAAAGGCTGGAGAAATCTAGTCCTTTTTCTTTTAATACTCTTCGAAAATCTCTTCAAACCACGTCAACGTCTCCTTGCCGTAGATATGGTTACTGACTTCGTCAGTTTCATCTACAACCTCAAAGCAGTGCTTTGAGCTGACTTCGTCAGTTCCATCTACAACCTCAAAACGGTGTTTTGAGCAGCCTGTGGCTAGTTTCCTAGTTTGCTCTTTGATTTTCATTGAGTATAAATAAATACTCCAAAGCCTGCAAAAATCTGAAACTTCCTCCTACAATTTGATATAATAGAGAGAAGAACTCGATTGAAGGAGGAAATGATGTCGGTTTTAGTAAAAGAAGTGATTGAAAAGCTTAGACTAGACATTGTCTATGGCGAACCAGAATTGCTTGAAAAGGAAATCAATACAGCAGATATTACGCGACCTGGTCTTGAAATGACAGGTTATTTTGACTACTACACGCCAGAGCGGATTCAACTTTTGGGGATGAAGGAGTGGTCTTATCTGATCAGCATGCCTTCCAACAGCCGTTATGAAGTTTTGAAAAAAATGTTTCTACCTGAGACACCAGCGGTCATTGTTGCCCGTGGTTTGGTGGTTCCAGAGGAGATGTTAAAAGCAGCCAGAGAATGTAAGATTGCTATTTTAACCAGCCGTACAGCGACAAGTCGTTTATCTGGAGAGTTATCTAGCTATCTGGATTCTCGTTTGGCAGAACGTACCAGTGTTCATGGGGTTTTGATGGATATCTATGGGATGGGCGTCTTGATTCAGGGAGATAGTGGAATTGGTAAGAGTGAGACAGGTCTGGAACTTGTCAAACGTGGTCACCGCTTGGTAGCTGATGACCGGGTCGATATCTTTGCCAAGGATGAGATTACTCTTTGGGGTGAACCGGCTGAAATCTTGAGACACCTGATTGAAATTCGTGGGGTTGGGATTATCGATGTCATGAGCCTCTACGGTGCCAGTGCCGTCAAGGATTCTTCACAGGTTCAACTTGCTGTCTATTTGGAAAACTATGATACACATAAGACTTTTGATCGTCTTGGAAACAATGCAGAGGAAATAGAAATTTCTGGCGTAGCCATTCCTCGTATCCGCATTCCAGTTAAAACAGGTCGTAATATTTCTGTCGTGATTGAGGCAGCTGCCATGAATTATCGTGCCAAGGAAATGGGCTTTGATGCGACCCGTTTGTTCGAAGAACGACTGACAAGTCTCATCGCTCGAAATGAGGTGCCTAATGCTTGATCCAATTGCTATTCAACTAGGCCCTCTAGCCATTCGTTGGTATGCCTTGTGTATTGTTACAGGTTTGATTCTTGCGGTTTATTTGACCATGAAAGAAGCGCCTAGAAAGAAGATCATACCAGACGATATTTTAGATTTTATCTTGATAGCCTTTCCCTTGGCTATTTTAGGAGCTCGTCTCTACTATGTCATTTTCCGTTTTGATTATTATAGTCAGAATTTGGGAGAGATTTTTGCCATTTGGAATGGTGGTTTGGCCATTTACGGTGGTTTGATAACTGGGGCACTTGTACTCTATATCTTTGCTGATCGTAAACTCATTAACACTTGGGATTTTCTAGATATTGCGGCGCCTAGCGTCATGATTGCCCAAAGTTTGGGTCGCTGGGGCAATTTCTTTAACCAAGAAGCTTATGGTGCAGCAGTGGATAATTTGGATTATCTACCTGTCTTTATTCGTGACCAGATGTATATTGAGGGGAGCTACCGTCAGCCGACCTTTCTTTATGAGTCCCTATGGAATCTACTTGGATTTGCCTTGATTCTGATTTTTAGACGAAAATGGAAAAGTCTCAGACGAGGTCATATCACGGCCTTTTACTTGATTTGGTATGGTTTCGGTCGTATGGTCATCGAAGGCATGCGAACAGATAGTCTCATGTTCTTTGGCCTTCGAGTGTCTCAATGGCTATCAGTTGTCCTTATCGGACTGGGTATTTTTATCATTCTATATCAAAATCGAAAGAAGGCCCCTTACTATGTTACAGAGGAGGAAAACTAAATGTTAGAAGTTGCATATATTTTTGTTGCCCTTGCTTTGATTGTATTTTTAGTGTATCTAATCATTACTGTACAAAAGCTTGGCCGTGTTATCGATGAAACAGAGAAGACGATTAAAACCTTGACTTCAGATGTGGATGTGACCTTGCATCATACCAATGAATTGCTGTCTAAGATCAATGTCTTGGCAGATGATATTAATGTCAAGGTGGCAACGATTGATCCACTCTTTAGTGCTGTTGCAGATTTATCTCTATCTGTTTCAGACCTCAATGACCATGCGCGTGTCTTGAGCAAGAAAGCTTCATCAGCTGGTTCAAAAACACTCAAGACTGGGGCAAGTTTATCAGCTCTTCGTCTTGCAAGTAAATTTTTAAAAAAATAAAAAAGGAGAATCCTTATGGGTAAATTATCCTCAATCCTTTTAGGAACCGTTTCAGGTGCAGCTCTTGCCTTGTTTTTAACAAGCGACAAGGGCAAACAAGTTTGCAGTCAGGCTCAAGATTTTCTGGATGATTTGAGAGAAAATCCAGAGTATGCCAAGGAGCAGGTCTGTGAAAAACTGACAGAAGTCAAGGAGCAGGCTACAGATTTTGTTCTTAAAACCAAAGAACAGGTTGAGTCGGGTGAAATCACTGTGGACAGCGTCCTTGCTCAAGCCAAATCATGTGCTCGTCAAGCGACAGAAGTATCAAAATATCGATTCAATAATCTCAAAGAGCAATGGCAAGAAAAGGCCGAAATTCTTGATGAATCAGAAGAGATTGTGATTGATATCAAAGAAGAAAAAATCTAGATTTGATGAGACTGGGCAAAAACTCAATTCTAGGAGAAAATGAAGTAGATCTTCCCATAATCAAACGCATAGTATCAAGGTTTTTCAAGGCCTGATATTATGCGTTTTTTGATTTTCATTGAGTATTATGGTATAATGGCAGTGTTGAAAGTGAAATATTTACATTTTTTATATTGTACTGATATTTTATTAATATTAAGCAATTCATTTTTTTATGATTAGAAATCAATGTGGTAGTTTATAATCAAGCAGAGGAAAAGTTCTAAAATTTTAGTCAAGAAAGGGTTTAGTATTTTGTCAAGGGAAAATAGTAGAACTCTCTATTTTGTAAAAAATAGCTAGAAAGAAAGTTGGTAAAATGAAAGATATTTTTAATAAACGTCAATGTTTTTCGATTCGAAAGTTTTCTGTTGGAGTGGCTTCTGTATTAATAGGCATTGCTTTGTTTACACCATCCCAGGGAGTACTTGCTTCTACGGAAAATTCTCCATCTTCTGTGGATAAAAGAGAAGAAGTTCAACCTATACTAGATAATCAAAATAATCCTTCTTCTGAGTTAGATACCAGAGATGTTCCAATAGGATCTACAAGGACTACAGAACCCGTCAGATCTGGGAATAAGGAAAATAATAGCTTGACCACAAGGGATTTCGTGGCGGGTGAAGACAGATCAAGCACTCCAGCGGTGAGAGCAGCATCAAATCCTTCCGAGGTTAAAAAGTATGAATTAACTGATGAGTATGCTAAGCAAATAAAAGCAGGAGTAATCGGTTCAGAAGGTAATAAGCTTGATAGTTTATTGTTAAACGGCTCTAAGTTAAGTCCAGAAGCCTATACAGATGATGATTACTTGAAGGATAAAGAAGAACTTTATATTTATGAAAAAGGTGGGAAAAAGTATGTAGGTTATAATAGTCATCCCTTATTAGAAGATACTGATGGTGATGGTATTATTGACAGTAAAGAAAAGCCAGATGAAAAATTAAAATGGAATGTAAGTGAGCGCGATATGATTATGTTCATGGAATTATCCTACCGTGATGATAATTATATTGATAGAGTGCTGGATCATAAGAGACCCTTAACAGAGTCAGAGTTATATAAAAAGAATGGTGACAGTAAACCACGTTATGAGTATATGATGATGAATAAGGAATTGGGGCCTTATTGGGAAAGGAAGAAAAGTTACCATACCTCCAGTGGACTAGATGCTGTCTTGTATGAAACGAAGAGTGATTTCTTATATTTACCAAATGGAACTGCACAAGTATTAGCCTTTCGTGGAACAAGTGATGCGAAAGATATAGGAGCTGATATAACACTTGGATTAGGAAGCAATCCTCAACAAGGGATAGATGCAGAAAATATTATGCATGAACTAGCTAAAGATAAGAGTATTACTAATCTTTATTTGACAGGTCATTCTTTAGGAGGATATTTAGTACAACGGGCAATGGTTGAAGCTTATCAGTTGGCATATTCTGACAGCAGAGTCATGTCTCCTAAAGAACAGTTGGTTTATAGAAACGTTTATAATAATGTATTAAAAAAAGGCACAACCTTTAATGCTCCAAAAGTTGTGACCAATTTGCTTTCCAGTCGTGAATTTTGGCAAAAAGGTTTAGATAGCAAAAAAATAGCCAAGTCTGGTAAAATGACTCATTATATTGTTGATAATGATTTGGCGATAAGAAAAGGCGTCAGCAATGATAGTGATGTTGTTATAAATGTTGGACGAACCAGTGGAGGTCACAGTTCACGTTCTTATTTTGAAGCTGATATGATTAATAGACGATCAGAGTTTATATCTGGGAAACGAATTTCCTTAGATGGGACAGGTTATCAAGATAAAAACATTGCAACAGTTAAATCTGTAGAAAAAGTTGGAGAAACTGTTGTATATAGTAAACGCGGAGATGACATCATTAAGTCAATAACTGTGAGTATGAAAGATCTCGATACAGGACAGATTACTAACAATACAATTGATGAAGTGTTTAAGAAAGATGGAGCCAAATCTACAGTTGTCGTTACCCAACTTGAGCCAAGTGTACGTTATGAAAAAGATGCCACAAGAGCTAAAGGTGAAGCTAATGTAACAACAACTGGTACTTCAGGTACTAGTACAGTAACAACAACTTATAGTGTAAATCCTAACACTGGAGATCTGATTGAACATGTAGGACAACCAGTAGTTAAGCAACCGGCAATAGAAACAGTTGTCAAAGTCGCAGCCAAGGATGAAGTAGAATACATTAAAAAAGGAGACGACGTTGTTAAGAAGACAACAAGCTACACAGTAAACTCAAAAACTGGCAGCCTTACTTCGACTAAGAAGGAAGAAGTAGTCAATAAAGGTGGCGCGAAGGATATAGTTGAGTATAATTCAGTTGAACCCAAAACAGTTTATTTAAAAGATGAAAACAGTCCAAAAGGTACTGATACCGTTCAATTTCTAGGGAGATCAGGAAAATCTAAAGTCACCACAACCTATAGCGTAAATCCAGTAAATGGAGCCCTAACTCCAACAAAAGGGGGATCAGAAGTCGTAACTCTACCAATAGCTAGAGTTGTAAAAGTAGGAGCTAAGGATAAAGTAGACGTAGAAACAATCCCATCTCCAGTAAAATACGAAAAAGATGCTAGTCGAGAAAAAGGCCAAGCCAATATTACTGTCCCAGGAAAAGACGGAAGTAAGACAACCACCACGACTTACACAGTAAATCCAGACAATGGGGAAGTTACTCCAAATGAAGGAAATCCAGTAATAGTAAATCCAACAGAAACAATCGTTAAAGTCGCGGCTAAGGATCAAGTAGTAGAAACGCCAATTGAGCCCACAGTGGTTTATGAAAGAGATGACACTCGTGACTTTGGTACACCAGACAAGCCTAGAAAAGGAGCAAAAGGAAAATCTGTAACGACTACAAGGTATGACGTTAATCCAAATAATGGAACAGTCACAGAACAGGTTGGTAAGCCAGTGGTCACCCCAGCTGGTAAAACAATAGTTAAGGTTGGAGCTAAAACTAAGGTTGAGAGTAGCAAGGATGACCAAGGTCGTGAAGTTATCAACACTACAACTTATGAAGTTGATCCAAAAACAGGTAAGGTAACTTCTACAATAGTAACTACTTACGGGACAAGGAAAGAACTAACGATTGAGAAGATGGTAGTACCATCTCCAGTAGTTTACGAAAAAGATGATACGAAAGAAAAAGGTACAGTCCCAACTACTGTTAAAGGTGAAGATGGTGAAGACACTATCACAACAACTTACACTGTGGACACTAATACTGGAAAGATTACAGCAAGTGAAGGTAAACCAGTTCGTACGAAAGAACCAACGAATACAGTCGTCAAAGTCGCAGCCAAGGACAAAGTAGAAAAAACAGAAATCTCATCACCTAAGAAATATGTGAAAGATGATACACGCGACAAAAATCAACCAAATGTGGAAGAAGCAGGCCAAGCAGGTTCAAGTACTATCACAACAACATATAGTGTTGATTCTACTACAGGCGCTATTACAGAAACAGTAGGAAAACCAGTAGTAGTAAATCCAACAGCAACAATAGTCAAAGTCGCAGCCAAGGACAAAATAGTAGAAACACCAATTGAACCTGAAGTTGAATATGTTAGAGATGGTGAACGAGAAGTTGACACACCTAATGAACGTATTGAAGGAGCTAAAGGTAAAACAGTTACTACAACCACTTACGATGTAGATTCAAAGGACGGTCATATCACAGAACACGTTGGCACCCCAGTCGTCACCCCAGCAGGTAAGACAATCGTTAAAGTAGGAGCTAAAACTAAGGTTGAACAATCTAAAGATTCTGAAGGTCGTGATGTGATTGAGACCACTACCTATGAAGTTAATCCAAAAACAGGTAAGATAACTCCAACAACCGTGCTAACTTATGGGAAAACGAAAGAACCAACGAATACAGTCGTCAAAGTCGCAGCCAAGGACAAAGTAGTAGAAACCCCGATTGAACCTGAAGTTGAATATGTTAGAGATGGTGAACGAGAAGTTGACACACCTAATGAACGTATTGAAGGAGCTAAAGGTAAAACAGTTACTACAACCACTTATGATGTAGACTCAAAGGACGGTCATATCACAGAACACATTGCTAATAATATAACAACACCAGCTAAGGTAACACCAGGTAAAGTCACTCCAGCAACTCCAGTCACACCTGCTACTAATGGAGGTTCTGATCAAGATACACCTGCACCAACAACTCCAATTCCAGATGCAGTTACTCCGAATGAAAATCATGAAGATACTACAGATGCTAGTGATAGTGATAACGGAGCTAAATCAAATGATTCTCAAAATGTATTGCCAAATACAGGAACAGAATCAAATGCGACTCTTGCATCTCTAGAACTTCTTGGTCTGCTAGGCGGTCTCGGACTTGCTCTTGGAAAGAAAAAAGAAGACTAAAAATTTAGTCAAATGAACATTCATTCTTTTGTATTGTAAAGACAAACTAGATTGGTTCTGGGAATCGTGTTCGTCATAAAATAAAAAGAATGTTTAGATAAAGAAAGCGAACAATGCTAGGATTTTGTTAAAGGGAATTCTAAGTATTGTTCGCTTTTGTGGTATAATAAGTACTATGCAGAAAAAACCAACGTCAGCCTATGTGCACATCCCATTTTGTACCCAGATTTGTTATTATTGTGATTTTTCAAAAGTTTTTATTAAGAATCAGCCAGTCGACAGTTATTTAGAGCATCTGTTAGAAGAGTTTCGTTCTTATGATATTCAAAAGTTGCGGACCCTCTACATTGGTGGTGGGACACCAACAGCCTTGTCAGCTCCGCAACTGGAGGTGTTATTGAAGGGCTTGACTAAAAACTTGGACTTGTCTGCCTTGGAAGAGTTGACCATTGAAGCCAATCCAGGCGACTTGGAAGCGGATAAGATTGCTGTTTTGAAAAACTCGGCTGTCAATCGTGTTTCGCTAGGCGTGCAGACCTTTGACGACAAGATGCTGAAAAAGATTGGGCGCAGTCATTTGGAGAAGGATATTTATGAAAATATCGACCGCCTGAAATTGGCTGGTTTTGACAACATCTCCATTGATTTGATTTATGCGCTGCCTGGTCAGACCATGGAGCAGGTCCAGGAAAATGTGGCTAAGGCCATTGGACTGGATATTCCCCACATGAGTTTGTATAGCTTGATTTTGGAAAATCATACGGTCTTTATGAACCGTATGCGACGAGGGAAATTGCCTCTGCCTAAGGAGGAACTGGAAGCGGAGATGTTTGAGTACATCATCACTGAGCTTGAGCGAGCAGGCTTTGAGCATTATGAGATTTCTAATTTCTCCAAACCTGGTTTTGAAAGTCGCCACAATCTTATGTACTGGGACAATGCTGAATACTATGGCATCGGTGCTGGAGCATCTGGTTATGTCAATGGTATTCGATATAAAAATCATGGTCCCATTCGCCATTATCTTAATGCGGTTGAGGAAGGCAATGCTCGTATCACAGAGGAGTACCTGAGTCAAAAAGAGCAAATGGAAGAAGAAATGTTCCTGGGACTCCGCAAGAAATCAGGAGTCTCCATGGCGCGATTTGAGGAAAAATTTGGACGGTCTTTTGATGGACTTTATGGAGAAATTGTCAGAGACTTGGTTCAACAGGGTCTCATGCAAATAGACGGTGACCGAGTTCGCATGACAAAAAGAGGTCTCTTCTTAGGAGACACCGTAGCAGAACGATTTATTTTGGAGTAGGATGATGGGCTTAACTTATCAAATGAACATGAAAATTCCTTTTGATATGGCTGACATGAACGGTCATATCAAACTTCCAGATGTGATTTTGCTGTCCCTACAAGTTTCAGGGATGCAGTCGATTGAACTGGGAGTTAGTGATAAGGCCATTTTAGAAGATCATAATCTGGTCTGGATTATCACAGAATACGATATTGAGGTGGTTCGTTTGCCTCGTTTTGGGGAAGAAATCACCATCGAAACGGAAGCTTTGAGCTACAATCGGCTCTTTTGCTACCGTCGCTTTACCATTTATGATGAAGCAGGTCAGGAACTCATCCACATGATGGCGACTTTTGTTCTCATGGACCGCGACAGTCGAAAAGTCCATGCTGTTGAACCTGAGATTGTGGCTCCTTACCAGTCTGATTTTGATAAAAAACTTATCCGTGGACCGAAGTATGAGTCCTTGGAAAAGCCGATCAGCAAGGATTACCATGTTCGTTTTTACGACTTGGATATGAATGGTCATGTCAATAACAGTAAATACTTGGACTGGATTTTTGAGGTCATGGGAGCGGATTTTTTGACCCACTATATTCCCAAGAAAATCAACCTCAAGTATGTCAAGGAAGTTCGACCAGGTGGGGTAATCATATCGTCTGTTGAACGGACTGGACTGGAAAGCAAGCATGAAATTACAAGCGACGGGGCTACCAATGCACAGGCTATTATTACTTGGCAAGAAATAAAAAAGGCTTAGGGAGAAATAGATGAAATATAAAGGCTATTTAATTGATTTAGACGGAACCATTTATAAGGGCAAAGACAGAATCCCAGCAGGAGAGGCTTTTGTCCATGAATTGCAAAAGCGAGACATCCCCTATCTCTTTGTGACCAACAATACAACCCGTACTCCTGAGAGTGTTCAAGAAATGTTGGCTCAGAATTTTAATATCGATACGCCTCTATCGACTGTCTACACAGCGACTTTGGCAACTATCGACTATATGAATGACTTGGGACTGGAAAAGACTGTCTATGTTATCGGAGAATCAGGGCTCAAGGAAGCCATCAAGGCGGCTGGCTATGTGGAAGACAAGGAAAATCCTGCCTATGTGGTAGTAGGTCTGGACTGGCAAGTCGACTATGAAAAATTTGCCACAGCAACTCTAGCTATCCAAAAGGGAGCTCATTTTATCGGAACCAATCCTGACCTCAATATCCCGACAGAGCGCGGTCTTTTGCCTGGTGCTGGTTCACTGATTACCCTGCTTGAAGTAGCAACACGAGTGAAGCCTGTTTATATTGGAAAACCAAATGCCATCATTATGGACAAGGCGGTTGAGCACTTAGGTTTGGAACGTGAAGAGTTGATCATGGTTGGGGACAATTATCTGACTGATATTCGGGCTGGGATTGACAATGGCATTCCAACGCTCTTGGTGACGACAGGTTTTACCAAGGCAGAAGAAGTAGCAGACCTGCCAATCGCACCGACTCATGTGGTTTCTAGCCTTGCGGAGTGGAACTTTGATGAAAACTAAATTAACCTTTTGGAGCTCTATGCTCTTTCTCCTCTCTCTTTTTATCCTTCTGACCATTTATCTGGCTTGGATTTTTTATCCGCTGGAAATCAAGTGGTTGAACTTAACGGATCGAGTTTATCTAAAACCAGAAACCATTCAGTACAACTTTCATATCTTGATGAATTACCTGACCAATCCTTTTAGTCAGGTCCTAGAGATGCCAGATTTTCGTTCGTCAGCAGCTGGTCTGCACCACTTTGAGGTGGTCAAGAACCTCTTTCACTTGGTTCAGCTAGTAGCTCTAGTGACACTTCCAAGTTTCTATTTCTTTGTCAATAAGATTGTAAAAAAGGGCTTTTTATCTTTATTTAGTAAAGGGCTCCTGACCCTAGTGGTTTTTCCTTTGCTGATTGGTCTTGGGGGAGTTTTGATTGGTTTTGACCAATTCTTTACTCTTTTCCATCAAATTCTCTTTGTGGGAGATGATACCTGGCTTTTTGACCCAGCCAAGGATCCAGTGATTCTGATTTTGCCAGAGACCTTCTTCCTTCATGCCTTCCTCCTCTTTTTTGCCCTATATGAAAGCTTCTTTGGCTATCTTTATCTGAAAAGTCGTAGGAAGTGAAATGAAAGCTGTTTTTAATTTACGTATATAAAAATGCATATTGTTTGAAACCATGGTTAAGAAGGAATTAATCAAATTCAAACAAAGGCAATCGTTCGCGAACAGTCTATTTTTCTTGAAAAAATAGGCTTTTTTTCTAAAAATCTCTAGTCAAGCGCTTTATTTTTTTGTATAATAGAAGTAGCAAAGTATAGATAAGAAGAGAAAAGCATGATTACACTATTTCTATCACCGAGCTGTACATCATGTCGTAAGGCTAAGGCCTGGTTAGAAAAACATAAGGTTCCCTTTGTGGAACACAATATTATGACCAGTCCTTTAACAAGAAAAGAATTGCAACACATCCTTTCCTTGACCGAAAATGGTACTGATGACATCATTTCAACTCGTTCAAAAATTTTTCAAAAATTGAATATTGATGTAGAGAGTATTTCGGTATCGGAATTGCTTCATTTGATTGAGCAGTATCCTAGTCTTTTGCGTCGTCCAATTATTATTGATGCCAAGCGCATGCAAATCGGTTTTAATGAAGATGAGATTCGTGCTTTTCTCCCTCGTAGTTACCGTAAGCAAGAACTAAAAGAAGCAAGAATGAGAGCTGGTATTAGTTAATGAACAAACAGTATAGTTACCCACTAGATTTGTCGTGGAGCACTGAAGAACTTGCTTCAGTGCTTTCTTTTTTTAATGATGTTGAAGCTGCCTATGAAGGCAAGGTAGAGGCTAAAAAGTTACTGGACTCCTATAAGCGATTCAAGGCGGTTGTGCCAAGAAAGAGTGAAGAAAAACGTTTGGGACGAGAATTTGAAACAGTCAGTGGCTATTCGCTTTACCGAGCAGTTCAGGCGGCTAAGGAAAAAGGGGAAGGAAAGATTTCTCTTGGAAAGTAAATTTGAATTTGCTAAAGAGCTAATTAAGAAAGCGGGTCAGTACATCCTTGACCACATGCAGGAAGACTTGCGTGTTGAGACCAAGTCCTCTCCAACAGATTTGGTGACCAGACTGGACAAGGAAGTTCAGGAACTCTTGGTTGGTGAGATTTTGTCCCGTTATCCTGAGGATAAGATTTGTGCTGAAGAAGGGTGTCTGCGAGCTTCAGTTCAAGAGGGCAAGGTTTGGGTCATTGATCCCATTGATGGGACCAATAATTTTGTAGCCCAGCAGGAAGATTTTGCTGTTATGATGGCTTATTTTGAAAATGGTCAGGGACAGTTTGGCCTAATTTATGATGTGGTCAAAGGGGATTGTTACCACGGTGGTGGGGTCTTTCCAGTTTGTCGAAATAATAAGCCCCTAGCTCCCTTTAAACCAAAACCACTTGGAGATTTTCTCATTGCAGGAAATAGTGGTATGCTAGAAACCAATGAATGGGGACTAGCTGATTTGAGTCGAGCCGTCCTCGGTGTTCGTGTCTATGGGAGTGCGGCCATTAGTTTTGCCAAGATTTTGTCAGGGCGTTTGTTGACCTATGTCACTTATCTGCAACCATGGGATTATGCTGCGGCTAGTATTTTAGGGGAAAGTCTGGGCTATCGGGTGGTGACCCTATCTGGTCAACCGCTTGATTTTCAAACCAGACAACCGGTCATGATGCTACCTCTTGAGATGCAGGAGGAAATTCAGTCCTATATTTACGAAAGGAAAAGAACTTAAATGCAATTTCCAGAAGGATTTGTTGAAAAATATGAAGAGATACTAGGAGATGAGGCAAGAGATTTTCTTGCCTCTTTTGAGGAGGAAGCGGTTTCGGCCTTTCGGGTCAATCCTTTAAAAGAAGCGCAACTTTCCTTTTCTGATACCATTCCTCAAACTCCTTGGGGACATTATGGGAAGGTTTCAGGGAAATCGCCTGAGCATGCTACTGGTTTAGTTTATTCGCAAGAACCTGCTGCTCAGATGGTTGCTCAGGTAGCCCAGCCCAGTCCTGGTATGAAGGTCTTGGACTTGGCAGCTGCACCGGGAGGTAAATCAACTCAACTAGCAGCCTATCTAGCTGGAGAGGGCCTTCTCGTCTCCAATGAAATTTCAAGCAAACGGGCTAAGATTTTAGTAGAAAACATGGAGCGCTTTGGAGCGACAAATGTTGTGGTGACCAATGAATCTGCTGACCGCTTGGCCAAGGTCTTTAAAGGCTATTTTGACCTCATTGTCCTTGATGCCCCTTGCTCTGGTGAAGGAATGTTTCGTAAGCAACCAGATGCTATGAACTATTGGAGCTTAGAGTATCCGAGTCAATGTGCTAGCTTGCAAAGAGAAATTTTAGCAGATGCAGTAACCATGCTAGCTGAAGGTGGTCGTCTGGTTTATTCAACCTGTACCTGGGCACCCGAGGAAAACGAAGAGATTGTTAAGTGGTTGCTGGAAGAGTATGATTTTGATTTGTTGCCAGTAGAGCATATCAATGGAATGGTAGCTGGTATTGACCTGCCAGAAACGGCTCGGATGTACCCTCATCAGTTTAAGGGAGAGGGTCAGTTTGTAGCCCATCTACAGTTTAAGGGTAACAATCCAACTCCTAAATGTAAGGCAAGTAAGAGCAATCTTGGTCGAGAACAAGTTGCCTTGTGGCAAGAATTTGCCCAAAACCATTTGAAGGTCAATCTACCGGGAATCTTGCAGACTTTTGGGGACCAACTCTATCTCTTACCAGAACTCTTGCCAGATTTAGGTAAGCTCAAGATTGCTCGCAATGGACTACATCTGGGCACTTTTAAGAAGAAACGCTTTGAGCCCAGTTTTGCTCTTGGTCTAGCCTTGAAACCGAGTCAGGTCGAACAATCGGTTGAAATTGGCCAAGAAGCGTTTGTCAAGTATGTGGCTGGAGAAACTGTTCAGCTGGCAGAAAGTCTGCCAAATGGTTGGTACCAAGTTTTGGTTAAAGGCAATGGCTTGGGCTTTGCAAAGGTTACTGGAAATGTTTTGAAAAATTATTTTCCAAAAGGCCTCAGATTCAAGTGAAAATGCTAGTCAAATATCTTATTCTATGTTATAGTGAAAGTATGGATTTTTTTAGTAGGATGATTCTTGATATCTTGATTGCCATCACATGTAGTTTTACTACTCAATGAAAATCAAAGAGCAAACTAGGAAGCTAGCCATAGATAGCTCAAAATACTGTTTTGAGGTTGCAAATAGGACTGACGGAGTCAGTTACAAAGCATTGCTTTAAAGTTGTAGATAGGACTGACCAAATAGGTACATACCTATAACAAGGCAAGGCTGACCTGGTTTGAAGAGATTTTCAAAGAGTACAAGAAGTTTAGTTATTAGCGTTCTTACCGCTTGTAAACTAGATTTCCCATAAAATAGAATCTTTTCCTTTTAGTTGTAAACTAGTCTGGGAGAGTAGAGAGGTTTGAGATACCTTTCTAGCTTTTGGATTATCATCTAAGGAGAGTAACCTTTTCCTTGCATTAAAAAGGGGAAAAAGAGACACGAAATGACTATAATGGGTGACAATGGGGGAAGGGATAGACAAGAGATTTTATCCACATATGAAAAAAGGAGGTTAGAAAAGAGTAATATAGCCTATATTATATAAATAATCAATTGCGCAGAAATTTGGTAAGAATTCATGCGTCAACTCATAAAGAACTACTTAAAAAATTCACAGTATTCATAATTATTTTCGAGGAGAAAAACAGTGAAAAAAAGAAAAAAGCTTGCTCTGTCTCTTATCGCTTTTTGGCTGACGGCTTGTTTAGTAGGCTGTGCTAGCTGGATTGATCGTGGAGAATCCATAACGGCTGTTGGCTCAACTGCCTTGCAACCCTTGGTTGAAGTAGCGGCAGATGAATTTGGCACGATCCATGTTGGAAAAACGGTCAATGTCCAAGGGGGAGGTTCTGGTACAGGCTTGTCCCAGGTTCAGTCTGGGGCAGTTGATATAGGAAACTCAGATGTATTTGCTGAGGAAAAAGACGGAATTGATGCTTCTGCTCTTGTTGACCACAAGGTCGCGGTAGCTGGCTTGGCTCTGATTGCCAATAAGGAGGTTGATGTTGATAACCTAACGACAGAGCAACTTCGTCAAATCTTCATAGGTGAGGTAACCAATTGGAAAGAGGTTGGTGGTAAGGACTTACCCATCTCTGTTATCAATCGGGCAGCCGGCTCTGGCTCTCGTGCTACCTTTGATACTGTCATTATGGAAGGTCAGTCTGCCATGCAAAGTCAGGAGCAGGATTCAAATGGAGCGGTAAAATCAATCGTATCAAAAAGTCCAGGAGCTATCTCTTATTTATCTCTTACCTATATAGATGATTCGGTCAAAAGCATGAAGTTGAATGGTTATGACTTAAGTCCAGAAAATATAAGTAGCAATAATTGGCCCTTGTGGTCTTATGAGCATATGTATACATTGGGGCAGCCCAATGAGTTAGCTGCAGAATTTCTCAATTTTGTTCTCTCGGATGAGACCCAAGAAGGGATTGTCAAAGGATTGAAGTATATTCCGATTAAGGAAATGAAGGTTGAAAAAGATGCTGCCGGAACTGTGACAGTGTTGGAAGGGAGACAATAATGAATCAAGAAGAATTAGCTAAGAAAATGTTGCTTCCATCAAAGAATTCTCGTCTGGAGAAATTAGGAAAAGGTTTGACCTTTGCCTGTCTTTCTTTGATAGTCATCCTTGTGGCCATGATTTTGGTTTTCGTAGCGCAAAAAGGCTTGTCGACCTTCTTTGTCAATGGTGTGAATATCTTTGACTTTCTTTTGGGAGGAACTTGGAATCCTTCTAGTAAAGAATTTGGTGCCCTTCCTATGATTTTGGGTTC
The DNA here is from genome assembly GCF_002087075.1 of Streptococcus pseudopneumoniae ATCC BAA-960 = CCUG 49455. Classification (GTDB taxonomy): domain Bacteria; phylum Bacillota; class Bacilli; order Lactobacillales; family Streptococcaceae; genus Streptococcus; species Streptococcus pseudopneumoniae. Next base: position 24,809 of record NZ_MWSM01000057.1, on the reverse strand, counting down.
CTTTATCGTTACCATTCTCTCAGCCCTTATCGCAACACCCTTTGCTATTGGTGCAGCAGTTTTTATGACCGAAGTATCACCAAAAGGGGCGAAGATTTTGCAACCAGCTATTGAACTCCTGGTTGGGATTCCTTCAGTAGTGTACGGATTTATTGGCTTGCAAGTCGTCGTTCCCTTTGTTCGCAGTGTCTTTGGTGGGACTGGTTTTGGGATTTTGTCAGGGATTTCCGTCCTCTTTGTCATGATTTTGCCGACCGTAACCTTTATGACAACGGATAGCTTGCGTGCGGTTCCTCGTTATTATCGTGAGGCCAGTTTCGCTATGGGAGCCACTCGCTGGCAGACTATCTGGCGTGTGATCTTGAAGGCGGCCCGTTCTGGTATTTTCACTGCAGTGGTCTTTGGGATGGCGCGTGCCTTTGGTGAGGCTCTAGCTATCCAGATGGTTGTCGGAAACTCAGCTGTTATCCCAACTTCCTTGACCACACCAGCTGCAACTTTAACTTCTATATTAACTATGGGAATTGGGAACACTGTCATGGGAACTGTAAATAATAATGTTCTCTGGTCACTGGCCTTGGTACTGCTCTTGATGAGTTTAGTTTTTAACAGTGTGATTAAATTGATTACGAAAGAAAGAGGAAAGAAAAATTATGCGCGCTAAGAAATTAGATAAACTTGCAACAGCTGTCCTCTATACGATTGCTAGCATCATTGTGACAATCTTGGCTTCCTTGATTCTCTATATCTTGGTTCGGGGCTTGCCCCATATCTCTTGGTCTTTCTTGACTGGAAGGTCTTCTGCTTTTCAAGCAGGTGGTGGGATTGGCATTCAGCTTTACAATTCCTTTTTCCTATTGGTCATTACTTTGATTATTTCTGTACCTCTTTCTATGGGAGCTGGGATTTACTTGGCTGAGTATGCTAAAAAAGGTCCTGTTACCAACTTTGTGCGGACTTGTATTGAAATCTTGTCCTCTTTACCATCAGTGGTGGTGGGTCTCTTTGGTTACTTGATCTTTGTAGTCCAGTTTGAGTATGGATTTTCAATCATTTCAGGTGCCTTGGCCTTGACAGTCTTTAACTTGCCTCAGATGACGCGTAATGTAGAGGATAGTTTGAAACATGTTCACCATACCCAACGTGAGGCTGGTCTGGCTCTTGGGATTTCTCGTTGGGAGACAGTGGTTCATGTTGTTATTCCAGAAGCGCTTCCAGGTATTGTAACGGGTGTCGTCTTGGCATCTGGTCGTATCTTTGGCGAAGCTGCAGCTCTGATTTATACAGCAGGGCAATCGGCGCCAGCTCTTGACTGGTCTAACTGGAATATCCTCAGTGTGACTAGCCCCATCTCTATCTTCCGTCAAGCAGAAACCTTGGCTGTCCATATCTGGAAAGTCAATAGTGAAGGCACTATTCCAGATGGAACTATTGTATCAGCAGGTTCTGCCGCTGTGCTCCTAATCTTTATCCTGATTTTTAACTTTGGAGCTCGTAAGTTCGGAAACTATCTACACAAGAAATTAACCGCTGTCTAAAGGAGAAGCCATGTCAACATATAACTGGGATGAGAAGCATATCCTTACCTTTCCTGAAGAAAAAGTAGCCCTTTCTACTAAGGATGTCCATGTTTACTATGGTAAAAATGAATCCATTAAGGGGATTGATATGCAATTTGAAAGAAATAAAATTACAGCTTTGATTGGTCCGTCGGGATCGGGGAAATCTACCTACTTACGCAGTCTCAATCGCATGAATGATACTATTGATATTGCTAAAGTAACTGGGCAGATTCTCTATCGTGGAATTGATGTCAACCGTCCAGAAATCAACGTTTATGAAATGCGTAAACACATTGGAATGGTTTTTCAACGCCCTAATCCATTTGCTAAGTCAATTTACCGTAATATTACCTTTGCGCATGAACGTGCTGGAGTTAAGGATAAGCAAGTCCTAGATGAAATCGTAGAAACCTCCCTTCGTCAGGCTGCCCTCTGGGATCAGGTTAAAGACGATCTCCACAAGTCAGCCTTGACCTTATCAGGTGGTCAGCAACAACGTCTCTGTATTGCTCGTGCCATCTCTGTTAAGCCAGATATCCTCTTAATGGATGAGCCAGCCTCAGCCTTGGATCCGATTGCGACCATGCAACTAGAAGAGACCATGTTTGAGCTCAAGAAAGACTTTACCATCATCATTGTAACGCATAATATGCAGCAGGCTGCTCGTGCAAGTGACTATACAGGCTTCTTTTACTTGGGTGATTTGATTGAGTATGACAAAACTGCAACTATTTTCCAAAATGCCAAGCTACAGTCCACCAATGACTATGTATCTGGTCACTTTGGTTAGAAAGGAAACCGTATGACAGATGCGATTTTACAGGTATCAGACCTGTCCGTTTATTATAATAAAAAGAAGGCTTTGAATAGTGTTTCCCTATCTTTCCAACCTAAGGAAATTACAGCCTTGATTGGTCCATCTGGATCAGGGAAGTCAACCCTCCTCAAGTCTCTCAACCGCATGGGAGATCTCAATCCAGAGGTGACCACAACTGGATCCGTGGTGTACAATGGTCACAACATCTACAGTCCGCGTACAGATACGGTTGAATTACGTAAGGAAATCGGAATGGTTTTCCAACAACCTAATCCTTTCCCTATGACTATCTATGAGAATGTTGTCTACGGGCTTCGTATCAATGGAATTAAGGATAAGCTGGTTCTGGATGAAGCCGTAGAAAAAGCCTTGCAAGGTGCCTCTATCTGGGATGAGGTCAAGGATCGTCTACATGATTCAGCTATTGGATTGTCAGGTGGTCAACAGCAGCGTGTCTGTGTGGCCCGTGTCTTGGCAACCAGTCCTAAAATCATCCTCTTGGATGAGCCAACTTCGGCTTTGGATCCGATTTCAGCTGGTAAAATTGAGGAAACCTTGTATGGTCTAAAAGACAAGTACACCATGCTTCTGGTAACCCGTTCCATGCAACAAGCTTCACGTATCTCTGATAAGACAGGATTTTTCCTAGATGGAGATTTGATTGAATTTAATGATACCAAGCAGATGTTCCTTGATCCCCAACACAAGGAAACGGAAGACTATATTACAGGAAAATTTGGATAAGGAGATGAAAGATGTTACGATCTCAATTTGAAGAAGATTTAGAGAAATTACATAACCAGTTCTACGCTATGGGACAAGAAGTGCTCTCACAAATCAATCGTACGGTGCGTGCCTTTGTCACGCATGACCGTGACCTGGCAAAAGAGGTCATCGAAGATGACGCAGAAGTAAATGAATACGAAGTGAAACTGGAAAAGAAATCATTTGAAATGATTGCACTCCAACAACCAGTCTCTCAAGATTTGCGTACAGTCTTGACTGTCCTTAAGGCTGTATCAGATGTGGAGCGTATGGGGGATCACGCTGTAGCCATTGCCCAGGCAACCATCCGTATGAAGGGGGAAGAGCGCATCCCAGCTGTAGAGGAAGAAATTCAAAAAATGGGACGTGAAGTTAAAAGCGTTGTTGAAGCAGCACTTGATCTTTATCTTAATGGTTCTGTTGACGACGCATACCGGGTAGCCTCCATGGATGAGCAAATTAACCACTATTTTGAAACTATCCGTGACCTTGCGACTGAAGAGATTAAGAAAAATCCAGAAGCCATTGTTACGGGTCGTGATTATTTCCAAGTTATTTCCTACTTGGAGCGTATCGGTGACTATGCTAAAAATATCTGTGAATGGGTTGTTTACTTTGAAACAGGTAAGATTGTCGAATTATAAAGTATTCAAAGGATAAAATTATTGTGAAAGCTTACTTTTTAATACAGTAAGCTTTCATTGTATAGATAGTTTACTTTGTCAGAGGTGAATAATGAACTACATACAGAATATCAGAAAAAAGTTGGAAAAGATAAGATTATTTTAAATTTTACCTGTGGAATATTAAGTCAATCAGGAAAAATTTTATTACAAAAACGAGCAGATAAAGGAACGTGGGGATTACCAGGTGGTGCTCTTGAATTAGGAGAATCGGCTTTAGAAGCTTTAGTGCGAGAGTTTTATGAAGAAACAGGAGTCGAAGTGAGGGTGGAAAAACTCTTAAATGTTTATACAAAATATTCAGACAGTTATCCGAATGGTGATGAGGCTCAAGTTCTTACAATCTTGTATTTAGTTTCATCTGAAACTTCTATCTCTACAAATTTTTTTACAAGTGATGAAACTTTAGAATTAGGATTTTTTGATCATAGTGACATACAAAATATTGCAATTGTAAACCAGCAGCATCAAGATATGATAAATGATTTTTTTGAAAATAAGTTCCCAATAGATAGATAAACTAACCACTGTATTTCTATTTTTTAGTAAATATATTTTATGAAAATGCAAGAAAACACTTGACAAGCAACTTAGATATCGTTATAATTATACAAAATTAACAGAGGGGTTGTTTATTTATGAAATCAAAAAAATGGATATTTGTTTTATGTAATTTTCTTGCAAGTTTCTTCTTAGTAGCTTGCCAGTCAGGTTCTAATGGTTCTCAGTCAGCTGTTGAGGCCATTAAGCAAAAGGGGAAATTGGTTGTGGCGACAAGTCCTGACTATGCACCCTTTGAATTTCAATCATTGGTTGATGGAAAGAACCAGGTAGTCGGTGCAGACATCGACATGGCTCAGGCTATCGCTGATGAACTTGGGGTTAAGTTGGAAATCTCAAGCATGAGTTTTGACAATGTTTTGACCAGTCTTCAAACAGGTAAGGCTGACCTGGCAGTTGCGGGAATTAGCGCTACTGACGAGAGAAAAGAAGTCTTTGATTTTTCAATCCCTTACTATGAAAACAAGATTAGTTTCTTGGTTCGTAAGGCTGATGTAGAAAAATACAAGGATTTAACTAGCCTTGAAAGTGCTAATATTGCGGCTCAAAAAGGGACTGTTCCAGAATCAATGGTCAAGGAACAATTGCCAAAAGCTCAATTAACTTCCCTAACTAATATGGGTGAAGCAGTCAATGAATTGCAGGTTGGAAAAGTAGATGCTGTTCATATGGATGAGCCTGTTGCACTTAGTTATGCTGCTAAAAACGCTGACTTAGCTGTCGCAATTGTCAGCTTGAAGATGAAGGACGGCGACGCCAATGCCGTTGCTCTTAGAAAAAATAGTGATGATTTGAGAGAAGTGGTAGACAAGGTCATCCAAAAACTCAAGGATGAAGGAATTTACCAAAGCTATCTTGAAAAAGCAGCAAGTCTAACTGAAGTTGAAGAATAAGAAAAAGCAGAGTTGGATGTCATTCCAATTCTGCTTTTAAATAGTTTAAAACCTTTTCCAGATTGTCTAGGGACACCTTGGCAAATTGATAAGGACAGGTGCTTAAATAGGCCTCTTCAAAGAAGTCCAAGCCTAGTTGACTGTGTTTGAGATTGGCGATTTTAGGATACTGTCTCAGGTCTAGCAATAAACCATCGTGAAGAGGAAAATGAGGAAGAGGACAGGGGCTGTAAGCTAGTCTTTCCTTGATTTGTTTTTGGTAAGTTTCTTGATTATTCAAGCGAGTCAGACGATTTTTCTCAAACAATTGACTATCGATATAGAGTGATAAGGCCTTTTGCATGATGAGGTTGCTGTCGTAGTCTAGGATATTTTTGTAGGCCACAAATGCTTCTTTGATAGCATTTGGAAGAATGAGTGCTGTAATACGAAGGGCTGGAAAGAGGCTGGTCGAGAAGGACTTGATATAAATGACACGCTCCTCTGTATCAAGATAGTGGAAGGTTTGGCCCTTCTTGGAGTCCAAATCACCCAGATAATCGTCCTCTACGATATAGACATCATACTTGGCTGCTAAGTCAAGAATAGCTCGTTTGTCCTGCTCAGAATAGGAATGGCCTAGAGGATAGTGAAATCGAGGAATGGTATAGAAAAACTTAATTTTTCCTGTTTTGAAGTGGCCTTCCAGTTCCTTCAAGTCAATCCCATCAATGCCTCGTTCAATCGTTTGATAGTCCAGACCCTGAGCAATCAAGAGGCGATTCATTCGATGGTAGGTCGGTTGTTCCATCAAGATTTCCTTGGCTTGGCTAGGGAAGGAAATTTGAGAAAGGATAAACAAGGCTTGTTGGGTTCCAGAAGTCAGTACCAGTTGGTCAGCCTTGCAGTAGAGGGCTTGGTCAAAGAGGAGTTGGTGAATGGATTGTCTTAAGTCTTCTAAACCTTCTTGATTTTCATAGTAGTTGAAGAGGTAGTTTTCCCGGCCAATCAAAGTTTCATTGACACAGAGTCGGAAATCGTCATAGGCGCTGGCGTGTTCATCCGTAACCTCGATTTCGAGGTCTTGGTGTTGCCCTTGTTCTAGGACATAGTAGCCACTCTGGGGCTTGGCATAGAGGTATTGTTCGTACCGTAATTCCAGCAGGGCGCGCTGAACGGTGTCCTTGCTACAGTGAAAGTCAAGGCTTAGTTGACGGATAGAAGGCAGGCGACTTCCCGTCGGAAAGCGTCCAGACTCGATACCATTTTTCAGATAGGAAACGACCTCTTGGTACTTGCTTTGTTTCTTCATTCCAGACCTCCCTTGATTTTGTTACATTGTACCCTTTTTTTTCCTTCTTGGCAATGTCTAGGGTGTTTCTCTCGTTCACATCTAAGAGCAAATGTGGTATATTCCCATCTTTAATACTTTTTTTGAAATCAAAGAGCAACCAAATGCAGATGTGACAGTTTTTCGGAACTTTTTTCTCTTTAAAACAAAATATGTATTTTTATCTGGGGTTGGTTTGTTTTAAAAAGTTTTCATGCTAATTTCCCCGTATTACTTGCACATATTTTTAGGAAAAAACTTGAAACCGTTTTCTAGTTGTGGTATAATAGAATTGAAAAATAAAAGTATACGAATGACTTGTTAGAAAGGAGTTTTAAATCAGAAAATCAAGTTATTTTATCAGTAATATATATTTGTGACTTGAAGGAGTGTTTTTTATGAAATTTAAAAAAACTGTAACTTCAGCTCTTGTTGTATTATCACTATTTTCTATTATGTCTCCTTCTATAGTTTCTGTTAGAGTATTTGCTGATGATGTAACTACTACGGAAGTTTCTGAAATTAGTACCCAAGAACAAAAATAAATAGATGATGTAGCTAATGTTCTTGATCAAATGTTTAGAAATGGAGTTAATGAAAAAAATTTTACTGAATATGTTTATAAAAACTTTTCTCAAAAAGATATTGCTCTTGCGGAAAATAAATTAGAAACTAATATTAATAATCTCTATGACAGAGTCCCTTGGGATGAGATGGGAGGATGTATAGCGAGAAAAATACGAGAAGAATTTTTTGCTATGACCAATGTTTCGCTAATTGTTAAGTATGCGCAGAAAAAGGCTTGGTTAGAATTAGCTAAAGTGGTACTAAGATTTGTTAAAGCTAATGGACTTAAAACAAATATTTATATCATTGCTGGTCAGTTGGCTATTTGGGCAGTTCAGTGTGGTCTGGAATAATGCGTGATAAAAACTTTTTAATAAAAGATGGGATTATTAGCTTTTTGATTGGATTTGTATATGCATATTTAGTGTTACAAAAATTTATCCTTTGGAAAATCCTTTTGTTTGCATTTATTTTTGCAATTATTAATACAATATTTATGTTTGCTAGGAACAAAAAATAAATAATGATTTAGTTAAATAAAAAAAGGCCCCTAGGGAAGTGTGTTCCTTAGGGGTTGTTGTGCCAGTTCAAGTTTTGTTTCTGTCAAAATCTCAGGCTACCCGTCGGAAAGCGTCCAGACTCGATGCCATTTTTCAGATAAGCTACGACCTCTTGGTACTTGCTTTGTTTCTTCATTCCAGACCTCCCTTGATTTTGTTACATTGCACCCTTTTTTCTTTCTTGGCAATGTCTAAGGTGTTTTTCTCGTTCACATATAAAGCTAAATGTGGTATACTTAGGAGTAACATTTATAGAATAACAAATAAGAAAGAGAATGGATAAGAACGTGCAGGAACCAGTGAAATTATTTCAATACAATACCCTTGGAGCCTTGATGGCTGGCCTTTATGGTGGCACCATGACAGTAGGAGAATTGCTAGAGCATGGAGACCTTGGTTTGGGAACCTTGGATTCCATTGATGGGGAATTGATTGTCTTGGATGGCAAGGCTTATCAAGCCAAAGGCTCAGGAGAGCAACCGGAAATTGTAGAAGTATCACCAGATGCCCTTATTCCTTACGCAGCAGTAGTACCACATCAGGCAGAGGTCATTTTCCGCCAGCGCTTTGAGATGACAGACAAGGAATTGGAAGAACGGATTGAGTCTTATTATGACGGGGAAAATCTTTTCCGCTCTATCAAGATTCGTGGGGAATTTTCACATATGCATGTGCGCATGATTCCTAAGTCGGCACCAGATACCAAGTTTGCTGATGTCGCAACCCATCAACCTGAATATAGTCGTGACAATGTGGGAGGAACCATCGTTGGTTTCTGGACGCCAGAGATTTTCAATGGGGTCAGTTTGGCAGGATATCATCTACATTTTATCTCAGATGATTTGACCTTCGGTGGGCATGTTATGGACTTTGTTATCAAGGAAGGCATTATCGAGGTGGGAGCTATTGACCAGTTGGACCAACGTTTCCCAGTCCAAGACCGTCAATACTTGTTTGCTAAGTTCAATGTTGACGAGATGAAAAAAGATATTGAAAAGGCAGAATAGGAGAAGAAAATGATCATTCATATTATCATTACCATGGTGCTGTTGCTGGCTTTCTTGCTAGGGAGCGTTTGGTATGCCAAAAAGAAATACCAGACTAATCTAGCTGCCTTGGGATTGGGTGCAGTCGCTTTCTTTGTTTCTTCGCAGATTTTGGAAAAACTGGTGCATATCTTAGTTTTACATCCTCAAAAAGACGGTAGTATTGCTCTCTTGCAAGATCATCCGCTTGTCTATATCATCTATGGCCTAGCCATGGCAGCATTTTTTTGAGGAAACGGCTCGTCTTATTTTCTTCAAATGGTTGGAGAAAAAGAGAAGTTTGGAAAAGGCAGACGCCTTGGCCTATGGGTTAGGGCATGGTGGTTTGGAGTTGATTTTCCTAGGTCTTGCTAGTTTGCTTAATCTCTACATCGTTCTCTCAGCAGTTCAAACGCAGGATCCACAGGTCATGCAATTACTGTCTGAAAATATGTTGAAAACTATTCAGTCGCTATCAGTCTGGCAGATTTATTTGCTTGGTTTTGAGCGAATCTTGGCGCTAGGTTTCCAATTACTCTTGACTGTTTGGGTTTACCAAGCTGTTCGCCAGAAGAAATGGATTTATCTCCTAGCAGCCTATGGCTTGCATGCCTTCTTTGATCTGGCACCATCTCTTTCCCAAGTAGGCTGGTTGACAAATCCAGTCTTGGTTGAAGTGATTCTACTAGTTGAACTGATCCTAGTTGCCTATGGAACCAAGGCAATCTTTTGTAAAAAATCATAAAAAGAGGGGAAACCTCTTTTTTGTTTAAAATAAGCCCAAGATTTTTTAGGGTCGTCAAATGGTCTTAAAAATGGTATAATGGAATGAATTTTGTAAAAGGAAGAGTAACATGTCTGTAAGAGAAAACATGCTTGAAATCTTAGAAGGGATTGATATCCGTTTCAAGGAACCCTTGCATAGCTATAGTTATACAAAAGTAGGTGGAGAGGCCGATTATTTGGTCTTTCCACGAAATCGTTTTGAGTTGGCGCGCGTTGTTAAATTTGCCAACCAAGAAAATATTCCTTGGATGGTTCTTGGAAATGCTAGTAACATCATTGTTCGTGACGGTGGGATTCGTGGATTTGTCATCTTGTGTGACAAGCTCAATAATGTTTCCGTTGATGGCTATACCATCGAAGCTGAAGCAGGAGCTAACTTGATTGAAACAACTCGCATTGCCCTCCGTCATAGTTTGACTGGCTTTGAGTTTGCTTGTGGCATTCCTGGAAGCGTTGGTGGTGCTGTCTTTATGAATGCGGGTGCCTATGGTGGCGAGATCGCCCACATCTTGCAGTCTTGTAAGGTCTTGACCAAGGATGGAGAAATCGAGACCCTATCTGCCAAAGATTTGGCTTTTGGTTACCGCCATTCAGCCATTCAGGAGTCTGGTGCAGTTGTCTTGTCAGCTAAATTTGCCCTGGCCCCAGGAACCCATCAGGTCATCAAGCAAGAAATGGATCGCTTGACGCACCTGCGTGAACTCAAGCAACCTTTGGAATACCCATCTTGTGGCTCGGTCTTTAAGCGTCCAGTAGGGCATTTTGCAGGTCAGTTAATTTCAGAAGCTGGCTTGAAAGGCTATCGTATCGGTGGCGTAGAAGTGTCAGAAAAGCACGCAGGATTTATGATCAATGTTGCTGATGGAACGGCCAAAGACTACGAAGACTTGATTGAGTCTGTGATTGAAAAAGTCAAGGAACACTCTGGCGTCACTCTTGAGAGAGAAGTCCGTATTTTAGGTGAAAGCAAGTAGGAAGCTGTATTTGAAAAGCTGCTGCTATATCATGGAAAGGGGGTGAAAGCCTATCGTTAGTGCAGAAGAATGTAGGCAGTTTAATCTCCTACACGAGGTAGTGGCGGCCTGACAGAGCCCTGATCTGTTAATCTATGAAAAAGAAGGAATAAATGACAATTGAAAAAACCAATTATCGAATTCAAAAACGTCTCTAAAGTTTTTGAAGACAGCAACACCAAGGTTCTCAAAGACATCAACTTTGAGTTGGAAGAAGGGAAATTCTACACCCTTCTAGGCGCATCTGGTTCAGGAAAATCAACCATCCTAAACATTATTGCAGGTTTACTGGATGCGACGACAGGAGATATTTTGCTGGACGGTGTTCGTATCAATGACATCCCAACCAACAAGCGAGACGTTCATACTGTCTTCCAATCCTATGCCTTGTTTCCACATATGAATGTGTTTGAAAATGTTGCCTTTCCACTTCGCTTGCGTAAAATTGACAAGAAAGAAATCGAGAAACGCGTAGCGGAAGTTCTCAAGATGGTTCAGTTGGAAGGTTATGAAAAACGTTCCATCCGTAAACTCTCTGGAGGACAATGTCAGCGTGTAGCCATTGCCCGTGCTATCATCAACCAACCCCGTGTGGTTTTGTTGGACGAGCCTCTGTCAGCTCTGGACTTGAAATTGCGGACAGACATGCAGTACGAGCTCCGTGAATTGCAACAACGATTGGGCATTACCTTTGTCTTTGTCACTCACGATCAGGAAGAAGCCTTGGCCATGAGTGACTGGATTTTTGTTATGAATGATGGCGAGATTGTCCAGTCTGGAACCCCTGTGGACATCTACGATGAGCCAATCAACCACTTTGTTGCCACCTTTATCGGCGAGTCAAATATCTTGTCAGGAACCATGATTGAGGACTACTTGGTTGAGTTTAACGGCAAACGCTTCGAAGCGGTCGATGGTGGGATGAAACCAAATGAGCCTGTTGAGGTTGTTATTCGTCCAGAGGACTTGCGGATTACCCTTCCTGAAGAAGGCAAGCTCCAAGTTAAGGTCGATACCCAGCTCTTCCGTGGGGTGCACTATGAAATTATCGCCTATGACGAACTTGGGAATGAATGGATGATCCACTCAACCCGTAAGGCTATTGTTGGTGAGGAAATCGGTCTGGACTTTGAACCAGAAGATATCCACATCATGCGTCTCAATGAAACAGAAGAAGAGTTCGATGCCCGTATCGAAGAATACGTGGAAATCGAAGAGCAAGAAGCAGGTTTGATCAATGCAATCGAGGAGGAAAGAGATGAAGAAAACAAGCTCTAAACTCTTTGTAGTGCCCTACATGCTCTGGATTGCTCTCTTTGTACTCGCACCCTTGGTCTTGATTTTCGGACAATCCTTTTTCAATATTGAAGGCCAGTTTAGTTTAGAAAACTATAAATCTTACTTTGCGTCACAAAACTTGACCTACCTCAAAATGAGTTTCAACTCTGTACTCTATGCAGGAATTGTGACCTTTGTGACCTTGCTTATCAGCTATCCAACAGCCCTCTTTTTGACTCGTCTCAAGCACCGTCAACTCTGGCTCATGCTGATTATTCTGCCTACTTGGGTCAACCTTCTTCTTAAAGCCTATGCCTTTATCGGGATTTTTGGTCAAAATGGCTCTATTAACCAATTCTTGGAATTCATCGGAATTGGTTCACAACAGTTGCTCTTTACCGATTTCTCCTTTATCTTTGTCGCAAGCTACATCGAGCTTCCCTTTATGATATTGCCGATTTTCAATGTCTTGGATGATATGGACAACAATCTCATCAATGCCAGCTATGACCTAGGTGCGACCAAGTGGGAGACCTTCCGTCATGTCATCTTCCCTCTATCGATGAATGGGGTGAGAAGTGGGGTCCAATCGGTCTTTATCCCCAGCTTGAGTCTCTTCATGCTGACCCGTTTGATTGGTGGGAACCGCGTTATCACACTAGGTACAGCCATTGAGCAGAATTTTCTAACCAATGACAACTACGGTATGGGTTCAACCATCGGTGTAATTCTCATCTTGACCATGTTCATCACCATGTGGGTGACCAAGGAAAGGAGAGAACGATGAAAAAAATTGCCAACCTTTATCTGGGACTGGTCTTTCTGGTCCTCTACCTGCCTATCTTTTACTTGATTGGCTATGCCTTTAATGCTGGTGATGATATGAATAGCTTTACAGGTTTTAGCTGGACTCACTTTGAAACCATGTTTGGAGATGGGAGACTCATGCTGATTTTGGCTCAGACATTTTTCTTGGCCTTCCTATCAGCCTTGATAGCGACCATTATCGGGACTTTTGGTGCCATTTACATCTACCAGTCTCGTAAGAAATACCAAGAAGCCTTTCTATCACTCAATAATATCCTCATGGTTGCGCCTGACGTTATGATTGGTGCTAGCTTCTTGATTCTCTTTACCCAACTCAAGTTTTCACTTGGCTTTTTGACCGTTCTATCTAGTCACGTGGCCTTCTCCATTCCTATCGTGGTCTTGATGGTCTTGCCTCGACTCAAGGAAATGAATGGTGACATGATTCATGCGGCCTATGACTTGGGAGCTAGTCAATTTCAGATGTTTAAGGAAATCATGCTTCCTTACCTGACTCCGTCTATCATTGCTGGTTATTTCATGGCCTTCACCTATTCGTTAGATGACTTTGCCGTGACCTTCTTTGTAACGGGAAATGGCTTTTCAACCCTGTCAGTCGAGATTTACTCTCGTGCTCGAAAGGGGATTTCACTAGAAATCAATGCCCTGTCTGCCCTTGTCTTTCTCTTTAGTATTATCCTAGTTGTTGGATATTACTTTATCTCACGTGAGAAGGAGGAGCAAGCATGAAAAAACTCTATTCATTTTTAGCAGGAATTGTAGCGATTATCCTGGTCTTGTGGGGAATTGCGACGCATCTAGACAGTAAAATCAATAGCCGAGATAGTCAAAAACTGGTTATCTATAACTGGGGAGACTATATCGATCCAGAACTCTTGGAGCAATTCACAGAAGAAACAGGAATCCAAGTTCAGTACGAGACTTTTGACTCCAACGAAGCCATGTATACCAAGATCAAGCAGGGTGGAACGACCTACGATATTGCCATTCCTAGTGAATACATGATTAACAAGATGAAGGACGAAGACCTCTTGGTACCGCTTGATTATTCAAAACTTGAAGGTCTTGAAAATATCGGACCGGAGTTCCTCAACCAGTCCTTTGACCCAGGAAATAAATACTCTATCCCTTACTTCTGGGGAACACTGGGAATTGTCTACAATGAAACCATGGTAGAGGAAGCGCCTGAGCATTGGGATGACCTCTGGAAGCCAGAGTATAAGAACTCTATCATGCTCTTTGATGGGGCGCGTGAAGTGCTGGGTCTAGGGCTCAATTCCCTCGGCTACAGCCTCAACTCCAAGGATCCCCAGCAGTTGGAAGAGACAGTGGATAAGCTCTACAAACTGACTCCCAATATCAAGGCTATCGTTGCCGACGAGATGAAGGGCTACATGATTCAGAACAACGCTGCTATCGGTGTGACCTTCTCTGGGGAAGCTAGCCAAATGCTAGAAAAAAACGAAAATCTACGCTATGTGGTACCGACTGAGGCTAGCAACCTTTGGTTTGACAATATGGTCATTCCCAAAATAGTCAAAAACCAAGACGCAGCCTATGCCTTTATCAACTTTATGTTGAAACCCGAAAATGCCCTCAAAAATGCAGAGTATGTCGGCTATTCAACACCAAACCTACCAGCTAAGGAACTGCTCCCAGAGGAAACAAAGGAAGATAAGGCCTTCTATCCCGATGTTGAAACCATGAAACACCTAGAAATTTATGAGAAATTTGACCATAAATGGACAGGGAAATATAGCGACCTCTTCCTACAGTTTAAAATGTATCGGAAGTAGGAGATAAACGTAAGAAGACGAATCAGTCAAGCTGGTTCGTTTTTTAGAAAAAATAGAAATTATGGTATAATAGTTTTAGGCAGAGAGTTATTAGTATTGTTTATAGCATCTCTGAAAATTTAATTCCAAAGGAGTTCAAAATGAGCCAGACTACGCAAATGCATATATATATATATATATATATAACCTAATAAAAAATGCAAAAAATATAGATTGAAACCTACTGAAAATTCAGTAGGCTTTTTGCGTTTCTTGGAGGTATCTAATGGCTAAAAAGTTATTAAATATCACTGAGATTGAGGATAGAACTAAGGTTTTAGTAGAGAATCTTAATAAATCGACATTCATTATTGAATTTGTTTCATTGTTTGACATTACTAAAACGACCATAACAAGAGCAAGTAAAGTGGCATCTGATGATTTTATAATAAAAAACAAATTGTATTTTCGTAAAGTTGAAAATCAGCCATTACTTACTCTGACTGAGATTGATAAAGAGTTGGAGGATCAGGTTCGTAAATCTCGATTTATTATTACAACAGATTTTCAAGAATTATATGCAAAGGATACACAGACAGGGCTAACTCTAGCAATTTCTTTTAATGATTTACCAGCCCATTGTGATTTCTTCTTACCTTGGAATGGTATTGAAAAGATTGATTATGATAAGGAAAATCCTGCTGATGTAAAAGCGGCAGAGCGTTTCACCAAACTTTATGATGAACTAATTTCTATCAATCCTGAACTAGCAATCACTGAAACTGATGGTAAATCATTTAATCTATTTTTGATTCGTGTTCTTTTTCTACTATTTGCAGAAGATACAAATATTATCTCCAAGGGAGCTTTCACAAATGTTATTAAGATGAGGACATCCGAAGATGGTTCTGACTTGAATGAGTGTGTTAGAAAACTATTTACTGTTTTAGATATGCCTGAATTTAGTCGTCAGAATTTGGAGTCATGGTTATCAGATTTTCCTTATGTAAATGGTAAGCTTTTTTCAGAGCCACATCATGACCTTATTTTCAATAAAAGAACTCGTCAATTACTCATTGAAGCAGGAGAATTGCTAAACTGGAATGAAATCAATCCAGATATTTTGGGATCAATGATTCAAACCGTGGCAAATGCAGAAGCAAGATCAACATCGGGTATGCACTATACTAGCGTGCCTAATATTATGAAGGTCATCAAACCACTATTTTTAGATAATCTACGAGCAACATTTACGGAATTAGAAGAACGAGCTGATTACTATATAGGAGGTGGTGACTTTAGTGAGGAACATCGTCGCAAGGAATTACGATAAATCTTACCCAAGTTAGAAGAGTTACTCACTCGTATGGCCTCTATCAAGTTTTTAGATCCTGCTTGTGGTTCTGGAAATTTCCTCATCATTACCTATAAAGAACTTCGTCGTTTAGAGATTAATATCTTAGTCAAACAGCGTGAAATTCGTGACTCCTTGAATGAAAAAGCTGTTTATCAAGGAGAATTGATTGCTGATGCATCTAAGATTTCTCTATCCCAGTTTTCAGGAATTGAATTGGATGATTTCGCTCATGAAGTAGCAAGGCTATCCTTGTATATAGCAGAACACCAGATGAATGTGGAAATGGAAGAAGCTCTTGCTGATGTCCATCCAAGACTATTACCTTTAAGAGAAGCTGGAAATATCGTTTGTGGGAATGCTCTAAGAATTGAATGGGAAACTGTGTTGAATGTCAAGGCAGATGACGAAGTTTATATATTTGGAAATCCGCCGTATATAGGCTCTAAAAAAATGACCTTGGAACAAAAGAAGGAACTAGAAAATGTGATTTGTTCAGAAATTTCTTCTAAAAAATTAGATTATATTTCGGGATGGTTTTATAAGGCAACTCACCTTATTTATGGTAAAAATGCTCAATATGCTTTTGTAACAACAAATTCAATAAATCAAGGTGAACAAGTTTCAATTTTGTGGAATGTTCTTCTACGATATGGTCAAATTTCCTTTGCGTATCAATCTTTTAAATGGAACAATAGTGCGGCCCATAATGCAGGGGTCACAGTTACTATTATTGGATTTTCAAATAAAAATGATAAGAAAAGAATTATATATAGTGATAAGGGAGAAAGTTATGGAAAGAATATAAATCCCTACCTAACTTTAAAGAATGGTTTCTAGTATCGCTAGATGAAATCCAAGAAGTGATTGAAAAAATTGGATTTGAAATTAGATTCAAATAAAGAAAGACACTATTTATAAGATTATTTAATATTTAGAGAACACAAAAGAAGAAAGTAGAGAAAAGAGAATGAAGTTATTAAAGGGTTTGGGCATTGCCTTGGTATTGTTTTACATGGTTATATTTATTGGAGTCAACTTCGTGACTGTTGGGGTTGATAGTGATAAAAAGGTAGAAACAGCCAAAGAGACACAACGATATGAGATGTTAGACTATGAGGCTGAACTGGAAGACGCTGAGATTTTGGGTAAGTTCTGGAATAAAAAAGGTTACTATATTGTGGTGTATGATAAGACTAAAAAAGCTCCAGAATTGTTCAAGGTAGAGTTTTCTGAGTGGAAGCGTATGAATGTGGGGGAACTGTACTAGAAATAAATTAAATATTACTACTTACATTTTGAAAATAGTAGTTAAATTTGCAAAATATCTTCTCTCCTACCACACTACTATTGGTTAGAATCATTCCCAGTTGACGCCAGCTTAAAAAAACGTTATAATAAGAAAGTTGAGAATTGATTTTCTCTTGTCTTAGTCCAGAGAAATGGCGGTGCTGCGAGCCATCTAAGCTAGGAAGTCATGCTACTCAATTTAACAATTGCATAAGAACAAGAGAATGACAAGTTCATTGAATGAAGGTGGTACCGCGGTTTTTCGCCCTTCGTGATATGAGCTTGTCTTTTGATTTTTGGAGGTGTTGATGAAAACATTTCTTGTCAAACAAAAGTTTCGTCTTGGAGGCGAACGCTTCGCTATCAAGGATGACAGAGGAGAAATCACCTATCAGGTGGAGGGATCATTCTTTAAGATTCCTAAAACCTTTACTATTTATGACGCTAATGGTGAACAGGTTAGTCAGATCAGTAAAGAAATCTTGACCTTGCTTCCTCGATTTGAAATTCATCTTCGGGATGGCTCGAGTTTTGTCATTCGCAAGAAGTTGACCTTCTGGCGAGATAAGTATGAGTTTGATAATCTGGGTCTTCGTATCGAGGGCAATATCTGGGATTTGAATTTCAAATTGCTGGATGATCGCGATCAGCTGATTGCGGAAATTAAGAAGGAACTCTTCCATCTGACCTCTACCTATACCGTAACGGTTCTGGAGGACGCTTATGCAGACCTAGTCATTTCCCTCTGTGTCGCGATTGACTATGTGGAAATGCTAGAAAGCCAATCACATTAAACAAGTAAATAAGGAGACGATATGAAACAACTATCTAGTGCACAAGTACGCCAAATGTGGCTTGACTTCTGGGCGACCAAAGGTCACTCAGTAGAACCATCAGTGAGCTTGGTTCCTGTAAATGACCCAACTCTTTTGTGGATCAACTCTGGGGTAGCAACCCTTAAGAAATACTTTGACGGGACCATTATTCCTGAAAATCCACGTATTACCAATGCTCAAAAGGCTATCCGTACCAACGACATCGAGAACGTAGGGAAGACTGCACGTCACCATACCATGTTTGAAATGTTGGGGAACTTCTCTATTGGAGATTACTTCCGTGACGAAGCTATCACTTGGGCTTATGAGCTTTTGACAAGCCCTGAATGGTTTGATTTCCCTGCTGAAAAACTTTACATGACTTACTATCCAGATGATAAAGATTCTTACAACCGCTGGATTGAAGTGGGAGTGGACCCAAGTCACTTGATTCCGATCGAGGACAACTTCTGGGAAATCGGTGCGGGACCTTCTGGACCTGATACAGAGATTTTCTTTGACCGTGGAGAAGCCTTTGACCCAGAAAATATCGGTCTTCGTTTACTTGCAGAAGATATTGAAAACGACCGTTACATCGAAATCTGGAACATCGTTTTGTCACAATTTAACGCAGACCCTGCTGTTCCTCGTAGCGAGTACAAGGAATTGCCACACAAGAACATTGATACGGGCGCTGGTTTGGAGCGTTTGGTGGCGGTTATCCAAGGGGCTAAGACAAACTTTGAAACAGACCTCTTCATGCCAATCATTCGTGAAGTCGAGAAATTGTCTGGTAAGGTTTATGACCAAGATGGCGACAACATGAGCTTCAAGGTCATCGCTGACCACATCCGTTCACTTTCATTTGCCATCGGTGATGGTGCCCTTCCAGGAAATGAAGGTCGTGGTTATGTCCTTCGTCGTCTTCTTCGTCGTGCTTCTATGCATGGTCAAAAATTGGGTATCAACGAGCCTTTCCTTTACAAACTCGTTCCAACTGTTGGAAAAATCATGGAAAGCTACTACCCAGAAGTGCTTGAGAAACGTGACTTTATTGAGAAAATCGTTAAGAGCGAAGAAGAATCATTTGCCCGTACCCTTCACTCAGGTCAACACTTTGCCCAAGGCATTGTAGCAGACTTGAAAGAAAAAGGTCAATCTGTTATCGCTGGTTCAGATGTCTTCAAACTCTATGATACTTATGGGTTCCCAGTTGAATTGACTGAAGAAATCGCTGAAGAAGCTGGTATGACTGTAGACCGTGAAGGTTTTGAAGCAGCCATGAAAGAACAGCAAGAACGCGCGCGTGCGTCAGCTGTCAAGGGTGGCTCAATGGGTATGCAAAATGAAACTCTTCAAAACATCACTGTAGAAAGTGTCTTCAACTACAATGCTAGCCAATTGTCTTCTAAATTGGTAGCTATCGTGGCGGACAATGCAGAAGTAGAAGCTGTTTCAGAAGGAACTGCCTCTCTTATCTTTGCGGAAACGTCATTTTATGCTGAAATGGGTGGACAGGTAGCTGACCACGGACAAATCTTGGATGAGTCAGGTAAGGTTGTGGCTACTGTGACCAATGTTCAAAAAGCACCAAACGGACAAGCTCTTCACACTGTTGAAGTCCTTGCACCGCTTGCCTTGAACCAAGAATATACTTTAGCAATTGATACAAATCGTCGTCACCGTGTTATGAAAAACCACACTGCTACTCACTTGCTTCACGCTGCCCTTCACAATATCCTTGGAAACCACGCAACACAGGCAGGATCTCTTAACGAAGTTGAATTCCTTCGCTTTGACTTTACCCACTTCCAAGCAGTGACTGCTGAAGAATTGCGTGCGATTGAACAGCAAGTTAACGAGAAAATTTGGGAAGCACTTGAAGTGAAGACAGTTGAAACGGATGTTGACACTGCTAAAGAAATGGGAGCTATGGCTCTCTTTGGTGAGAAATACGGCAAGGAAGTTCGTGTCGTGACTATCGGTGACTACTCTATTGAACTTTGTGGTGGTACTCATGTTGGCAACACTTCTGAGATTGGTCTCTTCAAAATTGTCAAAGAAGAAGGAATCGGTTCAGGAACTCGCCGTATCTTGGCAGTGACTGGTAAGGAAGCCTTTGAAGCCTATCGTGAACAAGAGGATGCTCTTAAAGCTGTCGCAGCAACCTTGAAAGCACCTCAAGTCAAGGAAGTACCTCACAAGGTAGAAGGACTTCAAGAACAACTTCGTCAACTTCAAAAAGAAAATGCTGAGTTGAAAGAAAAAGCCGCAGCTGCAGCCGCAGGCGATATCTTCAAAGATGTTAAGGAAGTCAACGGTCATTGTTACATTGCTAGTCAAGTGTCTGTATCCGATGCCGGTGCCCTTCGTACTTTTGCAGATAACTGGAAACAAAAAGACTACTCTGATCTTCTTGTCCTAGTTGCCGCTATCGGTGACAAAGTCAATGTCCTTGTAGCCAGCAAGACAAAAGACCTTCATGCAGGAAACCTTGTCAAAGAATTAGCACCAATCGTCGATGGACGTGGTGGTGGTAAATCAGACATGGCCATGGCAGGAGGAAGCAACCAAGCTAAAATCCAAGAATTGTTGGATGCAGTAGCAGGTAAATTGTAATCAAGTAAAGATCTATCCATTTGGGTAGGTCTTTTTGTGAATGCAAAAAAGCCAAATCCGATTGGATCTGGCTGGATTATTATGAGTTATTAGATTGTATTGGTTGCCCAGACACTTACGGATCTAGCTGAGACTGGGAATTGTCCATAACCTTCCTCATCGATTGTAACTTGATCTTGGTGGTTTCCAAGTAAATCTACGAAAGTTTGGTTAGCCCATTCTTGGCCGATAAACATTGACTTGCTGTTTTCTTGGTCATTTGAGATCAAGACTGCGATTGGGGATTGATTTTCAGCACCTGAACGTACCCAACCGATACAGTTAGCATCATCAAAGTAGTCTGTTTGCTCTCCATAGGCCAAATCTTTTCGGATGGTTAGGAGGCGGTCAAGGACTTCTTTGAAATCTTCTTGAGCATACTGCCCTGAAATCCCATAGTAGTCTCCGTAAAAGACACATGGAAGGCCATTTTGACGTAACAGAATGAGGGCATAGGCTGCTGGTTTGAACCATTCTTCAACGGTAGACTCAAGAGCCTGACCTCGTTGGGTATCGTGGTTGTCGACAAAAGTCACAGCCTTGTCAGGTTTGAGTTCAACCAAGCTATCTGTGAAAATGCTACGAAGATCGTAGTTGGAACCTGCTCGACTAGCATCAAAGAGATTCTGGTGGAGACGAACATCGACAAGATCGAATCGTTCTTCCGTTTTTTCAAGATAGTCTAGGTTGGCTTCCTTGTCTGGGTTCCAAAATTCACCAAAAACATAGAAATCCTCACCGTATTTTTCCTTCATATCACGGATGAAATTGCTCATAAAGAAAGAGTCAATGTGTTTAACGGCATCCAAGCGGAAACCAGCTACACCAGTCGTTTCCATGAACCAATCAGCCCAGTCATAGATATTTTGGATGACTTCAGGATGCTTAAAGTCTAGATCAGCATACATGAGGTAGTCGTAGTTTCCGTTTTCATTATCAACCAATTCCTCGTTGGCCCAGCCCTTATTATCCCCTTGGATGAGATAAATCCCAGACTTACGACGTTTGGCATCGTAGTCTGTACCTGTGAAGTGGTACCAGTGCCAGTGGAAGTCATTGTAGGTATCTTGGCGACCATCGAAGGTAAAACTAGTCCAGCCATTGATGGTGAAGGGTTCTCCAAGTTCAACTGTACGGTCTACAGGATCCACTTCGATGACCTGAAAGGCTTCCCTGTGATCGGCAGCAGCCTTGTGGTTGAGAACCACATCAGCCATAGGTTGAATTCCCTGTGCTTTTAGAGTTTGAATGGCTTGAAGATAGTCTTCTTTGAAACCATACTTGGTGCGGACAGTCCCTTTTTGGTTAAACTCTCCTAGGTCGAATAAGTCATAGACACCATAACCTACATCTTTTTCATTGGTAGCCTTGAAAGCTGGTGGCATCCAGACGTGACTGATACCGAGATCAGCTAGGTGTGGAGCATCTTCAGCCAGACGTGTCCAGTGCTGACCGTCGTGGGGCAGATACCATTCAAAGTATTGCATGAGTGTTTGATTTTGCATGATGTTTCCTCTTACTTGTCAATCTTGTTCTTTATTCTATCATAAAGTATCTCTTGGCGCAAACGTTTGCGTAAGAATAGAAGGAAACTATTGTATCTACTTAAAATAAAGTGTTGATTTTTTTGTATCAAAGTGCTAGTATAATAGTATGTGATATAGATAAAGATAGGAGTCATCCCATGATTGAATTTCAAAATGTTAGTAAGTTGTATGGTGATAAAGAGGCTTTGAGCAATCTCAATTTGCAGATTGAAAATGGGGAGATTATGGGCTTGATTGGCCATAATGGGGCTGGAAAATCGACCACTATAAAATCCCTAGTCAGTATCATTTCACCCAGCAGTGGTCGTATTTTGGTAGACGGTCAGGAGTTATCGGAAAATCGCTTGGCTATTAAACGAAAGATTGGCTACGTAGCAGACTCGCCTGACTTATTTTTACGTTTAACGGCCAATGAATTTTGGGAATTGATTGCTTCATCCTATGATCTGACTAGCTCTGACTTGGAGGCTAGTCTAGCTAGGCTATTGAACGTTTTTGATTTTGCTGAAAATCGTTATCAGGTTATTGAAACCCTTTCTCACGGAATGCGTCAAAAAGTCTTTGTCATTGGGGCACTCTTGTCTGATCCCGATATTTGGGTTTTGGACGAACCCTTGACTGGTTTGGATCCCCAGGCTGCCTTTGATTTGAAGCAAATGATGAAGGAACATGTACAAAAAGACCATCCAGACCAGTCTTTAGAAAGTATCTATCTTAGCCTTGCTGGTAGAAAAGAGGAGGTTTCAGATGCGTCTCAAGGTCATTAAAAAATTAGTTGATATCAATATCCTCTATTCATCTCAAGAAGCTAATCTGGCTAACCTACGAAAGAAGCAGGCTAAGAATCCTGGGAAAAAAGTAAATGTTTCCGCTAGAGTCCTAAGTTCTTACATTTTTTTCAGTCTCTTGATGCTCATCTTTTTTAGTACTATAGCCATTCATTTTCCTTTTGAGGAAATGCCTGTTTATTTTAGTTTCATGGTTGCTATTTTACTAGTGCTTGCCTTTTCAACTTCTTTAACTGCCTTTTACAATGTCTTTTATGAGAGTAAGGACTTGGCATCTTATAGGCCCTATGCCTTTAAAGAATCAGAGATTATAATCGCTAAAGGACTGTCTGTTCTCTTGCCAGCTCTAACTGGAATTTTACCAATCCCAGCTTATTTTCTAGCCCTCTATATTAGGCTAGCACCTTCTCTTTGGCTGGGCTTGCCTTTGATGCTACTGTCCTTGGCCCTATTATTTGTCTCTGTTACTTTAGTGATGGTAGTGGCAGTACATTTCTTGGCTCAGACTAGGGTCTTCAGAAAGTATCAGTCTATTTTTTCGAATGTGATGATTGGGATAGGAGTTCTCATACCTTTAATATATGTCTTCTTTCTACAGTCGACTTCTGGACGTATTGTTGACAAAGTTAGAGACATTCCATTTCTCCTTTATCCTATTCATCTCTTTTACAAAATAGCAGTGGAGCCTTTTTCGACAGAAGCCATCCTGGGTCTGCTTGCTTGGATAGGACTAACTGTCTTCTTGCTTTACTTGAGCAAAAAGAAGGTTTTTCCTCGTTTTTATGACGTGATTCTGCTTAACAGTGAGGAGAAGGTCAAGAAAGAACGTCGCAGTAAGGAGAGAATTTCAACTACTAAAAAGGGATTTTTCCGTATGGTTTTACGCTACCACCTCACCCTCTTGGGACAGGGGACTGGCGTGATTACAGTGCTTTTTACAAGTGCTTTCCTTCCTTATCTCATGATGATCGGTCTGATTTCCAAAATCCGAGATTCTCAGATAGTTCCAGACATTCATCCTCCATACTGGTTACCTTTGTTTTTTGTAGGAGTGTTTATAGCAGTTGTCAATAACAATATCACCAGCCTGCATTCAATTGCCTTGTCCTTGGAGAGGGAAAATGTTGATTTTCTTAAGAGTTTACCCTTTGACTTTGCTCGTTATGTGAAAGTGAAATTTTGGATTATATTTGCTGTCCAGTCCTTTTTACCAGTTCTGACTTTACTTGGCCTTTCTCTATATCTAGGCTTGCCCATTCTTTCGATGATTTACCTCCTTGTGGCATGGATCCTTGCCAGTGTCATCCTTTCTTGCCACAATTACTTTAAGGACGTGAAAAATCTGTCAACCAATTGGAGTAGCATTACGGACCTGGTAAACCGTTCAAATCGTATAGTAGCAATAGTTTTGATTTTTATTTATAGTGCAATCTTAATGGCCCTTGTAATAGGGAGCTTATTCTTGGTTCGGTCTCTCGTCCCTGTCCTTGCCATCAGCTTGGGAGTAGGAGTTCTTATCCTCTTGCTTGCTCTTGCTATTTTTGGCTATCATTACTACCTGTCACGCATATTGGCAGAAATAGAAAAAAGATGAGCTAGTTGGTCGCTTGCTTGATAAATTCAATTCGACAAATGCTTTTATAGTTTGTTAGAATGTAGTTGTAAATGATTAAGATTGGTAATCAAAAATATAGAGAGGAATGTTTTGAATAAGAAATATAATATAGTTCTATTATTGTTGTTTATAGTTTATTTATTGGGATATTTTTCAATTTCAAAAACATTCATTCCTATAATGTGTGTGATTCAAGTATTTTTGATAGAACATATATTTAAAGTTCGAAATAGAATGACGCAGATAGGTGAAATTATAATTATTGTTGCTTCTATAATATTATTTATTGATAGTATATTGATACTCAATCATTTTCAAAA
>NZ_MWSM01000056.1 GCF_002087075.1 Streptococcus pseudopneumoniae ATCC BAA-960 = CCUG 49455 | reverse complement strand
GCTTATCGTCAACTGGAAGAAGCTGAACTTGTTGGATGTTGGGCGCATGTGAGAAGGAAGTTTTTTGAATCCACCCCCAAGCAAGCAGATAACTCATCCTTAGGAGCTAAAGGTTTAGCTTATTGTGACCAGTTATTTGCCTTGGAAAGAGACTGGGAGGTTTTGCCAGCTGATGAACGACTACAGAAACGTCAAGAAGAGCTCCAACCTCTAATGGAAGACTTCTTTGCTTGGTGTCGGCGTCAGTCAGTTTTACCTGGTTCAAAACTAGGAAGGGCAATTGAATACAGTCTCAAGTATGAAGAAACCTTTAAGGCCATTTTGAAAGACGGGCATCTGGTCCTTTCCAATAATCTAGCTGAACGCGCCATTAAATCATTGGTTATGGGACGTAGTAAAAGAGTCCGGTGGACTCTTTTAGCCTAAGCTAAATTTTAAAAAGCGAGGGTGGTTGTTTTCTCAAAGTTTTGAAGGAGCTAAAGCAACAGCTATTATTATGAGTTTGTTGGAAACAGCTAAACGTCATCAACTAAATAGTGAAAAATATCTATCCTATCTTCTAGAATGTCTTCCAAACGAGGAAACTCTCGTAAACAAAGAGGTTTTAGAGGCTTATTTACCATGGAATAAAGTTGTACAAGAAAAGTGCAAATAAGAAATCTCCAGATTAGGAACTATCCGTGAGTTCTCTAGTCTGGAGATTTTTCAATATACTTCGTTATTGGGCGGTTACGGAAGACCTCCTGTATACTATTAGTAAAGTAAAACTATTGGAGGATATTTTAATGCCACAACCTATTGTTCCTGTAGAGATTCCACAATCTCGTCCTTTTGATTCTAAAAAGAGAAATGACATTCTGCTTAAAATTCAGCAGAAAATCATTTAGAAGATAAGAAGAATGTTTGTCTCTTAGAAGCCAATCAGGTTGAAGAATTAGGGTTTGAGATAGAAGTTTTATAAAAAATCAAAAAAATAAACAACAAAAACAAACATAAACTATTGACTTTTTCAAACAATAGTAGTATATTATGTTTGTGAGGACTAATTGACTGTTTCTTAAAGACAGCCAATACACTGCTGGAATCCAGCCTAGAAAAAATAAAAAGGAGTATACAATATGTCTATTGTTATCGGTGCAGATGCTGCAGGTTTGAGATTAAAAGAAGTGGTGAAAGACTTCTTAGAAAAAGAAAACTTCCACCTTGTGGATGTTACAGCTGAAGGTCAAGACTTTGTTGATGTGACTCTCGCTGTTGCTGCAGAAGTAAACAAAGAAGAACAAAACCTTGGTATCGTGATTGATGCTTATGGAGCTGGTCCATTTATGGTCGCAACTAAGATCAAAGGAATGGTTGCTGCAGAAGTTTCTGACGAACGTTCAGCTTATATGACTCGTGGCCACAACAACTCACGTATGATCACTATGGGAGCACAACTTGTTGGTGATGAATTGGCTAAAAATATCGCTAAAGGATTTGTTAACGGTCAATACGATGGTGGACGTCATCAAATCAGGGTCGATATGTTGAACAAAATGTGCTAATACTCTTCAAAAATCAAGATAATCTGTTGTCAGCTCACTTTAGCTAACCTCAGTTATGCTTGCAGCTCGCTTCCTAAGCTAATCTTGATTTTTCTTGAGTAGGGATAAATGATATTAGATTTATATAATTAATCGGAGGGAATAACTAATGAGAATTGCAATTGGATGTGACCACATCGTAACAGATGAAAAAATGGCGGTTTCAGAATTTTTGAAATCAAAAGGATATGAAGTCATTGACTTTGGTACCTATGACCATACACGTACTCACTACCCAATCTTTGGTAAAAAAGTAGGGGAAGCTGTAACTAGCGGTCAAGCTGATCTTGGAGTATGTATCTGTGGTACTGGTGTTGGTATCAACAATGCTGTAAATAAAGTTCCTGGTGTTCGTTCTGCCTTGGTTCGTGATATGACAACAGCCCTTTATGCTAAAGAACAATTGAACGCTAACGTTATTGGTTTTGGTGGTAAGATTACTGGTGAATTGCTTATGTGTGATATCATCGAAGCTTTCATCCATGCTGAATACAAACCAACTGAAGAAAACAAAAAATTGATTGCGAAAATTGAACACCTTGAAAGTCACAATGCTCAACAAACAGACGCAAACTTCTTCACTGAATTCCTTGAAAAATGGGATCGCGGAGAATACCACGACTAAGAGGTGACCTATGATTTTAACAGTCACAATGAACCCATCCATTGATATTTCCTATCCCTTGGATGAGTTGAAGATTGATACTGTCAATCGTGTGGTGAATGTAACCAAAACGGCTGGTGGTAAGGGACTCAATGTTACCCGAGTACTTTCAGAATTTGGGGATTCAGTTCTTGCTACTGGTTTAGTGGGTGGCAAACTTGGTGAGTTTTTAGTTGAACATATCGATGATCAAGTAAAGAAAGATTTCTTTTCTATTCAGGGAGAAACTCGTAACTGTATCGCTATTCTTCACGGAGACAACCAAACAGAAGTTCTTGAAAAAGGTCCTGTAGTATTGGAACAGGAAGGTCAAGACTTTTTGGAACATTTCAAAAAACTCTTGGAGTCAGTTGAAGTAGTAGCTATCTCAGGCAGTCTGCCAGCTGGCCTTCCAGTTGATTACTATGCGAGCTTGGTAGAACTTGCTAATCAAGCTGGCAAGCCTGTTGTCTTGGACTGCTCTGGTGCAGCACTTCAGGCGGTTCTTGAATCACCCCATAAACCAACAGTCATCAAACCAAATAATGAGGAATTGTCTCAACTTCTAGGAAGAGAAGTTTCTGAGGATTTGGATGAATTAAAAGAAGTCCTTCAAGAACCTTTGTTTGCAGGTATTGAATGGATTATCGTTTCGCTTGGTGCCAACGGTGCCTTTGCCAAACATGGTGACACTTTCTACAAGGTAGATATTCCTAGAATTCAGGTAGTCAACCCTGTCGGATCTGGAGATTCTACAGTTGCTGGAATTTCTTCAGGTTTACTTCATAAAGAATCGGATGCAGAACTACTCATCAAGGCAAATGTCCTTGGTATGCTCAATGCTCAAGAAAAAATGACTGGTCATGTCAACATGGCCAACTATCAAGCTCTATATGATCAATTAATAGTAAAAGAGGTATAAAATGGCTTTAACAGAACAAAAACGTGCACGCTTAGAAAAACTTTCTGACGAAAATGGTATCATCTCAGCTCTTGCATTTGACCAACGTGGTGCTTTAAAACGTCTCATGGCTCAACACCAAACAGAAGAACCAACAGTGGCTCAAATGGAAGAACTCAAAGTCTTGGTAGCAGATGAATTGACCAAATACGCTTCATCTATGCTTCTTGACCCTGAATATGGACTTCCAGCGACTAAAGCTCTTGATGAAAAAGCTGGTCTTCTCCTTGCTTATGAAAAAACAGGCTATGACACAACAAGTACAAAACGTTTGCCAGACTGCTTGGATGTTTGGTCTGCAAAACGTATTAAAGAAGAAGGTGCAGATGCAGTTAAATTCTTGCTTTACTATGATGTAGATAGCTCAGACGAACTCAACCAAGAAAAACAAGCTTATATCGAACGCATCGGTTCTGAATGTGTGGCTGAAGATATCCCATTCTTCCTTGAAATCCTTGCTTA
The DNA here is from genome assembly GCF_002087075.1 of Streptococcus pseudopneumoniae ATCC BAA-960 = CCUG 49455. Lineage (GTDB taxonomy): Bacteria > Bacillota > Bacilli > Lactobacillales > Streptococcaceae > Streptococcus > Streptococcus pseudopneumoniae. The sequence continues at coordinate 30,586 of NZ_MWSM01000056.1, read as the reverse complement.
CGATGAAAAAATTGCTGATGCAGGTTCTGTAGAATACGCGAAAGTAAAACCACACAAAGTTATCGGTGCTATGAAAGTCTTCTCAGACCCACGCTTTAACATTGATGTCTTGAAAGTAGAAGTTCCTGTTAACATTAAATATGTTGAAGGCTTCGCTGAAGGTGAAGCGGTTTATACACGTGAAGAAGCAGCAGCCTTCTTCAAAGCGCAAGATGAAGCAACGAACTTGCCATACATCTACTTGAGTGCTGGTGTATCAGCTAAACTCTTCCAAGATACTCTTGTATTTGCCCATGAATCAGGTGCAAACTTCAATGGTGTTCTTTGTGGCCGTGCTACATGGGCTGGATCAGTTGAAGCATACATCAAAGATGGTGAAGCAGCAGCTCGTGAATGGCTTCGCACAACTGGTTTTGAAAACATTGACGAACTCAACAAAGTTCTTCAAACAACAGCAACTTCATGGAAAGAACGCGTGTAAGCAAGTCCTCCTAGGTTAGGAACATGAATCTAAAAAAATTTTAAAAAAAGTTGTATGTAAAGGTTTACAAATTAACTTACTTGTGCTACACTTAAATCACAAGTTAATATGAATTAGAAAGTAACTAGATGAAGTATAATAAAAATAAGGTATAGTTTATTTTACGAGCTAGGAAGGAATAATACGGAAACAATATTGCCAGAATAAACTATATTTAGACGCACATTTCAATTCGTTGTTTTATAAAAGGAGAAGATAAATGGCTACTAAAAAGAGTTTTAAAGCGTTAGTTGTAGGACTAGGTATTGTTTCAATATTCTCATCAGCCTTACCTATGGTTAGTCATTCTGTATTTGCAGATAGTGCCCTAACTAGAGTAGATAAAACAAATGATATTGTTTTGAATGTTGATGGGAATAAATTTTATAATGTTTCGGTTTCAGAAGATATTGTAAATGCTGGTCAAATTTTGGAAGATTATTTTTATGTAGATAAATTTGGAAATATAAATTTAAAAGGTACTCCTGAAGAGCTAGCAAAAAATATTGGTATTTCTGTACAAGAAGCAAGTTTGATGTATGAAGCTGTAAAAGAGTTGCCTAACGTTTACGAAAGAGGTCCTGTAGGTTTTCGTTTCAATCTTGGTCCTCAAGTGAGGGGGATGGGTGGCTGGGCTGCTGGAGCTTTCGCTACTGGATATGCTGGATGGCATTTAAAACAATTTGCGGTTAATCCTGTTACGGCTGGATTTGTTGCTGTAATAAGTGGTGCGATTGGCTGGGCTGTAAAAACTGCTGTAGAAAATTATTGGACAGTTGCTGTAGCTACAGTAGAGGTGCCATTTGTAAACCTTGTTTACACCATAGATTTACCTTAAAGGTTATTTCTTTATGAATAGTTCGTTTAAAAAAATAACCGTATTTTGTTTTATAGTTTCTTGTGTTCTTTGTTTATTAGATTTAATGAATTTTAAAAATGTAGCTACTTTTTTATTTTTCTGTCTTCCTGTTTTTGTTTTAATTTACAAAAATAAATAAAAACAGAGCCTCTGTTTGATGAATTTTAGAACATAGTTAAGTTTAAAAAAGTTGTATGTAAAGGTTTACAAAATAACCGACTTGTGCTATACTTAAATCACAAGTTAATACAAGGTGAGTGTTACTAAGTAATATTAGGCATGATCACAGGTGAATTAGAAATCGGCTGATTTTCTAGTTCATTTGTGGTCATTTTTTATACTCATATACCTTTAAGATATAAAAGGAGGTTGACATGTATCGAATTCTAAATCCAATGAATCACAATGTCTCGCTTGTCAGAAATGATAAGGGAGAAGAAGTGATTGTAATTGGTAAGGGGATTGCATTTGGAAAGAAGAAGGGGGATTTGATTGCTGAACATCAGGTTGAGAAAATCTTTCGGATGAAGACCGAAGAGTCAAGAGAAAACTTTATGGCTCTTCTCAAAGATGTTCCGCTTGATTTTATCACAGTGACCTATGAGATTATTGATAAGCTTTCCAAGAAATATCATTATCCGATTCAAGAGTATCTCTATGTAACCTTGACAGATCATATTTACTGTTCTTACCAAGCTCTAGCACAAGGAAGGTACAAGGATAGTAATCTGCCAGATATTTCTGCTAAGTATCCTGTCGCTTTTCAAATCGCAAATGAAGCTTTTGGAATTTATCGTCAGAAGCTAGCAGATCATTTTCCTGAGGACGAGATTATTCGGATTGCTTATCATTTCATCAATGCCGAAGGCGAGAATGAAGTAGAAGTAGTTAAGTCGATTGATAAGAGGAAAGAAATTCTCAGGAATGTTGAAGAAGTTTTAAAGGACTATGCAATTCAACGAACTAAAGAGAATAACCATTTCTATGATCGCTTTATGATACATTTGAATTATTTCTTGGATTATTTAGACAGATCTAGAGATGATAACCAATCACTTCTGGATATGGAAGATCATATTAAACAATCCTATCCAAAAGCCTTCGAGATTGGTTCCAAGATCTATGATGTGATTACGCAACATACGGGTCTTGATTTGTATAAAAGTGAACGAGTTTATCTAGTTCTACATATCCAACGTTTATTGTCATAAAAATTTATTTAAAATTATATAAGGAGAATTCTATCATGAATAGAGAAGAAGTAACATTGTTAGGTTTTGAAATCGTAGCCTATGCTGGCGATGCTCGTTCAAAACTATTGGAAGCCTTGAAGGCTGCTGAAGCTGGTGATTTTACAAAAGCAGATAGCTTAGTTGAGGAAGCTGGTTCTTGCATTGCAGAGGCTCACCACGCGCAAACAAGTCTATTAACTAAGGAGGCTTCAGGTGAGGATTTAGCTTATAGTGTGACCATGATGCATGGCCAAGACCACTTGATGACAACCATCTTGTTAAAAGATTTGATGCACCACTTAATCGAACTTTATAAGAGAGGAGTTAAATAATGAATAAACTAATTGCATTTATCGAGAAAGGAAAGCCTTTCTTTGAAAAACTATCTCGTAATATCTATCTTCGTGCTATTCGTGATGGTTTCATTGCAGGTATGCCTGTTATTCTCTTCTCAAGTATCTTTATCTTGATTGCCTTTGTACCAAACTCATGGGGCTTTAAATGGTCTGATGAAGTTGTAGCCTTTCTGATGAAACCTTACAGCTATTCAATGGGAATTCTGGCTCTCTTGGTAGCTGGTACAACAGCTAAGTCATTGACCGACTCAGTAAACCGTAGCATGGAAAAAACCAACCAAATCAACTATATGTCAACACTGTTGGCAGCGATTGTTGGTTTGTTGATGTTGGCAGCTGATCCTATCGAAAATGGTCTAGCTACTGGATTCTTGGGGACAAAAGGTTTGCTTTCAGCCTTCCTTGCTGCCTTTGTTACTGTAGCCATCTATAAGGTTTGTGTTAAGAACAACGTCACTATTCGTATGCCTGACGAAGTTCCACCTAATATCTCACAAGTCTTTAAAGATGTGATTCCATTCACTCTCTCAGTTGTTTCACTTTATGCTCTTGATTTACTAGCTCGTCATTTTGTTGGTTCTAGTGTGGCAGAATCAATCGGTAAATTCTTTGCTCCATTATTCTCTGCAGCTGATGGCTATCTAGGTATTACCATTATCTTTGGTGCCTTTGCCTTCTTCTGGTTTGTTGGTATTCATGGTCCATCTATCGTTGAACCTGCTATCGCAGCTATTACCTATGCAAATGCCGAAGTCAACTTGAACCTTCTCCAACAAGGTATGCACGCTGACAAGATTCTTACTTCTGGTACACAAATGTTTATCGTTACCATGGGTGGTACTGGTGCGACACTGGTTGTTCCATTCATGTTTATGTGGTTAACAAAATCAAAACGTAACCGTGCAATCGGACGTGCTTCAGTAGTTCCTACCTTCTTCGGTGTAAATGAACCAATCTTGTTTGGTGCACCACTTGTATTGAACCCAATCTTCTTCATTCCATTTATCTTTGCTCCAATCGCAAACGTATGGATCTTTAAATTTTTTATTGAAACACTTGGAATGAACTCATTTACTGCTAATCTACCATGGACAACTCCAGCTCCACTAGGTCTAGTTCTTGGTACCAACTTCCAAGTTCTATCATTCATTCTTGCTGCTCTTCTAATCGTGGTTGACGTTGTCATTTACTATCCATTCCTTAAAGTTTATGACGAACAAATTCTTGAAGAAGAACGTTCAGGTAAGTCTAATGATGAATTGAAAGAAAAAGTTGCTGCAAACTTCAACACTGCAAAAGCAGATGCTATTCTTGAAAAAGCAGGTGTAGAAGCAGCTCAAAATACAATTACAAAGGAAACAAATGTCTTGGTTCTTTGTGCAGGTGGAGGGACAAGTGGACTCCTTGCAAATGCTTTGAATAAGGCAGCATCAGAGTACAATGTTCCTGTGAAAGCAGCAGCAGGTGGCTATGGTGCTCACCGTGAAATGTTACCAGAGTTTGATCTAGTTATCCTTGCCCCTCAAGTTGCTTCAAACTTTGAAGATATGAAAGCAGAAACAGATAAGCTCGGTATTAAACTAGCGAAAACAGAAGGCGCTCAATACATCAAATTAACTCGTGATGGAAAAGGTGCCCTAGCATTCGTACAAGAGCAATTCGATTAAGGCTAGGAACTGTGAAACAGTCTCCCATCGTTACGGAAATCGCTATGGCGAATTTCCTAATCGCCTTATTAATTCGTCGGTAAAAAGATATCGTTTTTACCTCCTCATGTCACAATTCGGTGACTTGGTACAAGAAGTGAGATGGAGAAGGATGGCTCACTGACTCCTCTCCTCTCACTTTTACTTTATTTAAATCAAGAAATAGGTGAAAAAAATGACAAAAACACTTCCAAAAGACTTTATTTTTGGTGGCGCAACAGCTGCCTATCAAGCAGAAGGTGCTACACATACTGATGGTAAAGGACCAGTAGCGTGGGATAAATATCTTGAAGATAACTACTGGTACACTGCAGAACCAGCCAGTGATTTTTACAATCGATATCCAGTTGACCTCAAGCTAGCAGAAGAGTATGGTGTCAATGGCATTCGAATTTCTATTGCCTGGTCACGTATTTTCCCGACTGGTTATGGTCAAGTAAATGCTAAAGGTGTTGAGTTTTATCATAATCTATTTGCAGAGTGTCACAAACGTCATGTTGAGCCCTTTGTAACTCTTCATCACTTTGACACGCCAGAAGCTCTCCACTCAAATGGCGACTTCTTAAACCGTGAAAACATTGAACACTTTGTAGACTACGCGGCTTTCTGTTTTGAAGAATTTCCAGAAGTCAACTATTGGACAACCTTTAATGAAATTGGGCCAATCGGTGATGGTCAATACTTGGTTGGGAAATTCCCTCCAGGTATTCAGTACGATCTTGCCAAAGTCTTTCAATCACACCACAATATGATGGTGTCTCATGCGCGTGCAGTCAAGCTATATAAAGATAAAGGCTATAAAGGTGAAATTGGTGTTGTTCACGCTCTGCCAACTAAGTATCCTTTGGATCCTAAAAATCCAGCAGATGTTCGTGCAGCTGAGTTGGAAGATATTATTCACAATAAATTTATCTTGGATGCAACTTATCTAGGTCGCTATTCAGCTGAAACCATGGAAGGTGTCAACCATATCTTATCAGTCAATGGTGGTAGCTTGGATCTTCGTGAAGAAGATTTTACAGCATTAGAAGCTGCAAAAGACTTGAATGATTTCCTAGGAATCAACTACTATATGAGTGACTGGATGGAAGCCTTTGATGGAGAAACTGAAATTATCCATAATGGTAAGGGTGAGAAAGGAAGCTCTAAGTATCAAATCAAAGGTGTTGGTCGTCGTGTAGCTCCTGACTATGTACCACGCACGGATTGGGATTGGATTATCTACCCTCAAGGTTTGTATGACCAAATCATGCGTGTGAAGAAAGATTATCCTAACTACAAGAAGATTTACATCACTGAAAATGGTCTCGGCTATAAAGATGAGTTCGTTGATAACACTGTTTACGATGATGGACGTATTGATTATGTCAAACAACACTTGGAGGTATTGTCTGATGCGATTGCAGATGGAGCTAATGTAAAAGGTTACTTCATTTGGTCATTAATGGATGTCTTCTCATGGTCAAACGGTTATGAAAAACGCTACGGTCTCTTCTATGTAGACTTTGAAACTCAAGAACGTTATCCGAAGAAATCAGCTCACTGGTACAAGAAAGTAGCGGAAACTCAAGTGATTGAGTAGTAGAATGAGTCATTAGATATAGAATTTTAGTGAGGTAAAAGATGTTCAAAGATTTTATCCAATCAATTTATGAAAAAGTTTATATTATCAATTTTGATAAATGTTCTCAAATACCGTGTTTGACGAATGAAGAACTGAAAAGCCTTGGGAAATGGTATGTCTCGACCGGTAAAGAATGGATTTGTCATTCAGATTATGAGCTGGAAGAATTTAAAAATTTATTTTTAAATGTTATCAATCCTGAAGAACGGGATACTATCTCCTTTGATTCAGATTTTATGCCGTTTCAACAATCATAAGCAATTTCCAAAAAAGTTAAATCTTATATTTAGTACGCTGCAAAATTCTTATCTAATCACGTTGCTTATACTCAATGAACATCAAAGAGCAAATTTAAACTAGGAAGCGAGTCGCAGATTTCTCAATGCATAGCTTTGAGGTGGCAGATAAAGCAATTGGGCAAAAAGTTTTTAACGCAGAAAAACGCATAATATCAGGTGTTGAAAAAACTTGATACTATGCGTTTTATTGTGGGAAGATTTACTTCTGAAATTGAGTTGTTACCCAGAATCTTTCAGGTTTATTAAGGCTTGATGACTTTAGTAAGTTTAGATAGCTCAAAAAGGATTGAATCACTTAGTTTAGAATCTGAAACAATAGTATCAAGATTTGATACATTATAAAAAGTATAAAAATCAAACTTATTGAACTTACTATGATCTGCGAGTAAATATTTTTTATTAGAATTATTTAAAGCGATGCGTTGAGCCTCTCCCTCTTCCTCGCTAAAAGTAGCTAGAGCTCCGTTTTGAATACCATTACAGCTAACGAAAGCTTTAGAAAATTGGAGATTAGAGAGATTTTGTAGGGTCAATGTGCCAACAAAAGCACCTGTAATTTCGCGATAATTTCCACCTATTAAAATCAAATCTGTTAATTTTCGTTCGCTTAAAATCAGAAAAACAGGTAGACTGTTGGTCACGACGCGGATATTGTCAATAGGTAACTCACGCGCAAAAAATTCTAATGTTGTTCCTGGTCCAATAAAAATAGTTTCTCTTTCTTCTACTAGACTGTCTGCAAAACGGGCTATTTCTTGTTTTTCTGCCGTTTGGAGGGCTTGTTTTTCAATATTTGATCGCTCATTAGTCAAAAGGGAGTTGGTTCGAAGTTTTTCAGCTCCACCATGCACACGAATCAGCAAATCTTTATCAGCTAATTCCTGTAAATAGCGCCTTGCAGTCATATCTGAAACGGCTATTTCATCCATAATCTGTTTAACCGTTATGGTTCCTTTACTATTTACTGTCTCTAAAATTTTGGTTAATTTTTCTTGTTTGAGCATATTATCACCTCGTTTCCTACTACTATCTTACCATAAACTAGCTCATCATTCAAATACAAAAACAACAAAATAAAACAAAAACAAAAATATCGAGGTTTGTTTTCAAAACTTTCGATATTTTTATTAAGTTATTATTTTGTTGTTTCTAGTTTACTTTTTGATGATTGAGAGTGGTGGAGAATTATACTCAATGAAAATCAAAGAGCAAACTAGGAAGCTAGCCGCAGGTTGCTCAAAACACAGTTTTGAGGTTGTAGATAAGACTGACGAAGTCAGTGATCATATCTACGGCAAGGCGAAGCTGACGTGGTTTGAAGAGATTTTCGAAGAGTATTAGTCCAAACCGTAGTTGTAGTCATCATCTTGCATGGCTTCAACTTCACCAAGAAGGTAACCATTTCCGACTTGAGAGAAGAAGTCATGGTTGGAAGTTCCTGTTGAAATACCGTTCATAACGATTGGGTTGACATCTTCAGCTGAATCTGGGAAAAGTGGATCTTGTCCCATGTTCATGAGAGCTTTATTGGCATTGTAGCGAAGGAAGGTTTTAACCTCTTCAGTCCAACCAACACCGTCATAAAGACTCTCTGTGTAGCCTTCTTCATTTTCATAAAGAGTATAGAGCAGGTCGTACATCCATTCTTTTAGCTTTTCTTGCTCTTCTTCAGGTAATTCATTGAAACCAAGTTGGAATTTGTAACCAATGTAGGTTCCGTGAACAGATTCATCACGAATAATCAATTTGATGATTTCCGCAACGTTGGCAAGTTTGTTGTTACCAAGATAGTAGAGGGGAGTGAAGAAACCTGAATAGAAGAGGAAGGTTTCGAGGAAAACGCTAGCAACTTTCTTTTCAAGTGGGCTACCGTTTAGGTAGATTTCGTTGACAATCTCAGCCTTCTTTTGTAGGTAAGGATTGGTATTGGTCCATTCGAAAATTTCTTCAATCTCAGCCTTAGTATTCAAGGTAGAGAAGATTGATGAGTAAGATTTAGCGTGAACAGATTCCATAAATTGGATGTTATTGAAAACAGCTTCCTCATGTGGTGTACGGATATCTGCGCGAAGGGCTTGAACCCCAGTTTCAGATTGCATAGTGTCGAGAAGGGTTAAACCACCAAAAACTTTTCCGACCAAGTCTTTCTCTTTGTTAGATAGCTTTCTCCAGTCATCCAAGTCATTTGACAAGGGAATACGTGTATCGAGCCAGAATTGCTCTGTCAGCTTTTCCCAAGTTGATTTGTCGATGACATCTTCGATGGCATTCCAGTTAATGGCTTTATAGTAAGTTTCCATTTGAAATCTCTTTCTGTGTTTAGTATTGCGAACTCACAATGATTTCTATTTTACCATAATTCTATAGGAGTATCGCACAAAAAGTCGGAATCCCGACTTTTAAAATGTTACATAAATTATGTTATGACATAGTAGATTTGATTTTATCAGTGCTGCTTAGGGAAAAATAGTGTTTCTATGCTAGAAACTAAATCACACAGCTTTCACATTGGTTGGCACCGACTTCTCCACCGTCATCTGTAAAGGTGCGGACGTAGTAGATAGACTTGATTCCCTTGTTAAAGGCATAGTTCCGAAGGATGGACAAGTCACGTGTCGTTTGTTTATTTTCCCTCTTCCATTCGTAAAGGCCTTTTGGAATGTCACTGCGCATGAAGAGGGTGAGTGAAAGTCCTTGATCCACGTGTTCAGTCGCAGCAGCGTAAACATCGATGACTTTACGCATATCCATATCGTAGGCAGAAGTGTAGTAAGGAATGGTTTCTGTAGACAAGCCAGCAGCAGGGTAGTAGATTTTACCAATTTTCTTCTCTTGGCGTTCTTCGATACGTTGCGTAATCGGGTGGATAGAAGCAGAAACGTCGTTGATATAGCTGATAGAACCATTTGGCGCTACAGCAAGGCGATTTTGGTGGTAAAGACCATCTGCTTGAACCTTGTCGCGAAGTTCAGCCCAATCAGCAGCACCAGGGATAAAGACATCTTTGAAGAGTTCTTTAACACGGTCTGATTTTGGAACAAATTCACCAGTTACATACTTGTCAAAGTAACTTCCGTTAGCATAGTCTGATTTTTCAAAGTTGTGGAAGGTAATACCACGTTCACGTGCAATATTGTTTGACTCTACCAAGGTCCAGTAGTTCATAAGCATAAAGTAGATGCTTGTAAATTCAACAGACTCAGGTGAACCATATTCAATGAGTTGTTGGGCAAGGTAGCTGTGCAGTCCCATGGCACCGAGACCAAAGGTGTGGGCTTGGCTATTTCCATGGTCAATCGTTGGTACAGCTACGATATGTGAACTATCTGTAACGAAAGTAAGGGCACGAACCATAGCACGGATAGAACGACCAAAATCAGGTGAAGTCATCATGTTAACCACGTTGGTTGAACCCAGGTTACATGAAACATCTGTTCCCATTTGAAGGAATTCTTGAGCATCGTTGATCAAGCTTGGTTCTTGAACTTGAAGAATCTCAGAACACAAGTTACTCATGATAATCTTTCCATCAACAGGATTTGCACGGTTAGCCGTATCGATGTTGACTACATAAGGATAGCCAGACTCTTGTTGCAATTTAGAGATTTCAGTTTCCAAATCCCGCGCCTTGATTTTTGTCTTGCGAATATTTGGATTTGCGACCAATTCATCGTATTTTTCAGTAATGTCGATGTAATTGAATGGCACACCGTATTCTTTTTCTACAGAGTAAGGGCTGAAGAGGTACATTTCTTCATTTTTACGAGCCAATTCGTAGAATTTATCAGGTACTACAACACCAAGTGATAGAGTCTTGACACGTACTTTTTCATCAGCGTTTTCTTTCTTAGTTGAAAGGAAAGCGATGATATCTGGGTGAAAGACGTTGAGGTAGACAACGCCGGCACCTTGACGTTGCCCCAATTGGTTGGAGTAAGAGAAGCTGTCTTCAAAAAGCTTCATAACAGGAACGACACCTGAAGCAGCTCCTTCATAGCCTTTGATAGGTGCACCAGCTTCACGAAGGTTGCTGAGGGTAATTCCCACACCACCACCAATACGTGAAAGTTGAAGAGCTGAGTTGATAGAACGCCCGATAGAGTTCATATCATCCGTCACTTGGATTAGGAAACAAGATACCAACTCCCCACGACGAGCACGTCCAGCATTCAAGAAGGAAGGAGTAGCAGGCTGGTAGCGTTGGTGGATGATTTCATTGGCAATATCGATTGCAACAGCTTCATTCCCATCAGCGAAATAAAGGGCGTTGAAGAAGACACGGTCTTCCATATTTTCAAGATAGTATTCACCGTCATTAGTCTTTAAGGCATATTGATTGTAAAATTTATAAGCTGCCATGAATGACTTGAATTGGAAGTTTTGGTCTTTGATAAATTGAGCCAATTCTTCCAAGAACTCTGGACGGTATTTCTTGATAAAGGCTGTTTCGATGTAGTTGTGTTCAATGAGGTAATTGATTTTGTCTTTGATTGAATCAAAAACCATAGTGTTTGGAACTACATTTTCTTTAAAGAAAGCATCCAAGGCTTCCTTATCTTTATGAAGCATGATTTGTCCATTAACAGGACGGTTAATTTCGTTATTAAGACGGAAGTAAGTCACGTCTTCAAGATGTTTTAATCCCATAAAATTTCCCTTATCTAATTACAAAAGAAAGGCTTCTAAGTTAGCCCTAAAAGCAGTTTCTTCTGGATGATGTACTAAGATTATGCTAATTGTTTCAGTTTTCCTGGTTGGAAACCTGAAAAGACTTCAGTTGGTGTTTGGATAACAGGAGCTGCGCTAAAACCGAGCTCTTTAACTTGATCGACGTACTCAGGTTGCTCATCAAGATTGATTTCACGATAAGAGACATTATTACTGTCCAAGAAACGCTTGGTCATTTTACATTGGACACAATTGTTTTTAGAATAAACGGTTACCATTGTGTAACTCCTCTTCAAAATTTAATACTATCTTAGTATATCAGAAAATAAAATTTTGTCAATGATTTGAACTAAATATAGTGGTGTTCTTTTGTTGTTTTTATATATAAACACAATATATAGTGTTTGTATTGTGAAATAGCAATGATTATCCTATAAATTGTTTTTAAAGAAACTATATCCTGTGTTTTGTTATCTAGGATAGAAGATTTTCAGCAAGTTATCTGAAAGGAAATTGAAGGAAAATCCAGAAAATGCTTGAAAAAAATCCTAGAAGATGGTATAATACTAAATTGTAAGGGTTATCACATATAACTCAAAAAAAGAAAGAACAAAAGGAGAGTCAAACTATGGCTTCTAAAGATTTCCACGTAGTGGCAGAAACAGGTATTCACGCACGTCCAGCAACATTGTTGGTACAAACTGCTAGCAAATTTGCTTCAGATATCACTCTTGAGTACAAAGGTAAATCAGTTAACCTTAAATCAATTATGGGTGTTATGAGTCTTGGTGTTGGCCAAGGTGCTGACGTAACTATCTCAGCTGAAGGTGCAGATGCAGATGACGCTATCGCTGCAATCTCAGAAACAATGGAAAAAGAAGGATTGGCATAAGGGAAATGACAGAAATGCTTAAAGGAATCGCAGCATCTGACGGTGTTGCAGTTGCAAAAGCATATCTACTCGTTCAGCCGGATTTGTCATTTGAGACTATTACAGTCGAAGATACAAACGCAGAAGAAGCTCGCCTTGATGCCGCTCTACAGGCATCACAAGACGAGCTTTCTGTTATTCGCGAGAAAGCAGTAGGTACGCTCGGTGAAGAAGCAGCTCAAGTTTTTGATGCTCACTTAATGGTTCTTGCTGACCCAGAAATGATCAGCCAAATCAAGGAAACTATCCGTGCGAAGAAAGTGAATGCAGAAGCAGGTCTGAAAGAAGTTACAGATATGTTTATCACTATCTTTGAAGGCATGGAAGACAACCCATACATGCAAGAACGCGCAGCGGATATCCGCGACGTGACAAAACGTGTATTGGCAAACCTTCTTGGTAAAAAATTGCCAAACCCAGCTTCTATCAATGAAGAAGTGATTGTGATTGCGCATGACTTGACTCCTTCAGATACAGCTCAATTGGACAAAAACTTTGTAAAAGCTTTTGTAACCAACATTGGTGGACGTACAAGCCACTCAGCTATCATGGCACGTACACTTGAAATTGCTGCTGTATTAGGTACAAACAACATCACTGAAATCGTTAAAGACGGTGACATCCTTGCTGTTAACGGGATCACTGGAGAAGTGATTATCAACCCAACAGATGAACAAGCGGCAGAATTTAAAGCAGCTGGTGAAGCCTATGCGAAACAAAAAGCTGAATGGGCACTTTTGAAAGATGCTCAAACAGTGACTGCTGACGGTAAACACTTCGAGTTGGCTGCCAATATTGGTACTCCAAAAGACGTTGAAGGTGTTAACAACAACGGTGCAGAAGCTGTTGGACTTTACCGTACAGAGTTCTTGTACATGGATTCTCAAGACTTCCCAACTGAAGATGAGCAGTATGAAGCATACAAGGCTGTTCTTGAAGGAATGAACGGTAAACCTGTTGTCGTTCGTACAATGGATATCGGTGGAGATAAGGAACTTCCTTACTTCGATATGCCTCACGAAATGAACCCATTCCTTGGATTCCGTGCTCTTCGTATCTCTATCTCTGAGACTGGAGATGCTATGTTCCGCACACAAATCCGTGCTCTTCTTCGTGCGTCTGTTCACGGTCAATTGCGTATCATGTTCCCAATGGTTGCGCTCTTGAAAGAATTCCGTGCAGCGAAAGCAGTCTTTGATGAAGAAAAAGCAAACCTTCTTGCTGAAGGTGTTGCAGTTGCGGATAACATTCAAGTTGGTATCATGATCGAGATTCCTGCAGCGGCTATGCTTGCAGACCAATTTGCTAAAGAAGTTGACTTCTTCTCAATTGGTACAAACGACTTGATCCAATATACAATGGCAGCAGACCGTATGAACGAACAAGTTTCATACCTTTACCAACCATATAACCCATCAATCCTTCGCTTGATCAACAACGTTATCAAGGCAGCTCACGCTGAAGGTAAATGGGCTGGTATGTGTGGTGAGATGGCTGGTGACCAAACAGCTGTTCCACTGCTTGTCGGAATGGGCTTGGATGAGTTCTCTATGTCAGCAACATCTGTACTTCGTACACGCAGCTTGATGAAGAAACTCGACACAGCTAAGATGGAAGAGTACGCAAACCGTGCCCTTACAGAATGCTCAACAATGGAAGAAGTTCTTGAACTTCAAAAAGAATACGTTAATTTTGATTAATGTGATTAACCTTGTAACCTAGTTGCAAGGTTTTTTGGGCGCATTTTGGAAAAGTATGGTCTAATACTCTTTCAAAATCTCTTCAAACCACGTCAGCGTCGCCTTAACGTAGATATGCTCACTGACTTCGTCAGTCTTATCTACAACCTCAAAACTGTGTTTTGAGCAACCTGCGGCTAGTTTCCTAGTTTGCTCCTTGATTTTCATTGAGTATAAGATAAAAGCAAAGGTCTAACAAGTGATGTAGCCCTTTTGAGTTATACAAGCAAATTACCATGAAAAAGCTGTTGTTGGAGCATTGAGCGCTTCTAACCATTGTTTATTTTTCGCAGGGCAAAGAGTTACGGATATACCTGCCATATCCAGACTGGTCATAAATGTTCCTGATTTTATAAATGTAATAGTGATTCCTTCAATTTCTAAGAGTTGAAGGAGATCATTGATAAATATACCCATTTCTAAGTTGCTGGTAGTGCCTAGATTATTTACAAGCAATATAAATTGATCACCCTTTTTCCAATGATAGTGCAATCTTAATTTACTTATAATTTCATTTGCAAGGATTTCCGATGATTGGAATGGGACGATACGATAGCCTTCTTCGCCATGTATCCCAATACCATAAGAAATATTTCCTTCTTCCAAGTTAAATAGTGGAAGGGTGGCTTGGGGGAGACTAGCCGATTTCGTTGCAAAGCCAATTGTTGCGATTTCGGTAGCAAGTTCATAACCTAAATTAGTTAGTTGCTCGATGTCAGCACCGTTCTGAGCCGCATATCCTAGGATTTTATGAAGTAAAATAGTCCCTGCAAGCCCTCTTCCTCTAATTTGAAATCTATTGTGAGGTTCAATAGAAATATCGTCGTGTGCTAGACTATAGCCGACCTTAATTCCTTCTTGTCTAGCAGTATTAATGGCCCAGCTAAATTCTTTGATGTCTGCTTCGAAATTTTTTACAATGATGAAGACACCGTGACCATTGTTTAAAAAACGAATGGACTCTAAGATTTCAGTTCTTGTAGGAGGAGTAAATAATTGGCCATAGATAGCAGCGGTAAGCATTCCTTCTCCCACATATCCAATATGCGCAGGTTCGTGACCGGAACCTCCACCCGCCAA
Organism: Streptococcus pseudopneumoniae ATCC BAA-960 = CCUG 49455; assembly: GCF_002087075.1. Classification (GTDB taxonomy): domain Bacteria; phylum Bacillota; class Bacilli; order Lactobacillales; family Streptococcaceae; genus Streptococcus; species Streptococcus pseudopneumoniae. The sequence continues at coordinate 15,572 of NZ_MWSM01000056.1, read as the reverse complement.
TATTGGAACCTGATGAGGATTGTGATTTTTTTGATAGACTAAAGGTAAGGTAGGGTGTTTTTCTAATTCAGGATGACTGCTGACAGTTGCTGAAATGTAACTTGAAATAATTTTCTGTTTATGATTTGAAATAAATGTCATTGTGGCCTCTTTCCAATAATTGTCATGATGAGATAGTCTGGTTGTGGAACTGGACTTTTTTTATTGACGCAAGCCTTCACGATTTCTGCTAGAGCATGTGAGTGATAATCTAGCAAAAAACAAGTATAAGCAGATGAATCGCTATCAATCTGACCATATTCTCTTAAAATTTTTGATACAAGCAAGCGACAGTAGCTGATAAAGTGGTCATAGAAGTTATTTTGCCCTTGAATATCAAAAAGTTGAATATAAAAATCACGCTCTTGTTCGAAATAAAGAAATAATTCTTGTAATAGTTTTTGGCCTGAAATGAAGTCCAAGTTATTGGTGATATACTCGGTTAAGTCAGTTTCAAATATCCAGTCTAGCAGTTCATATTTGTCAAGAAAATGATTGTAAAAGGTCTGTCTACGAATGCCAGCTGATTCCATGATATCTACAATGGAGATTTTATCAAATTCTCTAGTAGCTAATAGGTCTCTAAATGCCTTGGCAATCCGTTTTTTTGTAATGAGTGATGATGCCATAGGAAGCCTTTCTTTTACTTACTTCATTTTACCAAAAAAATGTTTGAAACGGGTTTAAAAGGGGACAAATAATAGAATCTGTCCCTTATCATCCAGCAATAAAAAGTATATAATGAAATCGAAAACAAAGGTAGATGCCGAAAGGAGTTTCTCATGAAAAAAATTATAAATGAACAGACACAAGTTGTTGATGAAATGTTGCAGGGGTTGTCATTCATGCATGATGACTTGGTTCAACGCTTAGATGGTTTTGATGTTATCGTTAGAAAGGCAGAAAAGACAGGAAAAGTTGGACTCATTTCAGGTGGAGGTTCAGGACATGAACCCAGTCATGCTGGATTTGTAGGAGATGGAATGTTGTCTGCTGCCATTTGTGGAGCAGTCTTCACTTCACCTACTCCGGACCAAATTTTAGAAGCCATTAAGGCGGCTGATGAAGGTGCTGGAGTTTTCATGGTCATCAAGAACTATTCTGGTGACATTATGAACTTTGAAATTGCACAAGAACTTGCTGAAATGGAAGGTATTGATGTAGCAAGTGTTGTGGTTGATGATGATATCGCTGTTGAAAATAGTCTCTATACCCAAGGCCGTCGAGGTGTTGCAGGTACTATATTAGTCCATAAAATTTTGGGGGCTGCAGCTCGTTCTGGTAAATCATTATCTGAAATGAAGGACTTGGCCGACAAACTTGTGTTAGAAATTAAAACAATTGGATTAGCTCTATCTGGCGCTACTGTTCCAGAAGTTGGGAAACCAGGATTTGTTCTAGAAGATGATGAGTTTGAATACGGAGTTGGTATTCATGGTGAGCCAGGATATAAAAAAGAGAAAATGCAGCCTTCCTCACAATTGGCATCAGAATTGGTTGAAAAATTATCCGAAGGTTTCCAACTTAAGGCTGGTGAACGCTATGGACTTCTTATCAATGGTTTAGGAAGCACTCCTCTTATGGAACAATACGTATTTGCAAATGATGTGGCTAAATTGCTCCATGAAAAAGGTGTTGAGTTGGCGTTTAAGAAAATTGGAAACTATATGACTTCAATCGATATGGCTGGTTTGTCATTAACATTGATTCGATTGGCAGATGATGAGTGGTTGGCTGCTCTAAATGCACCTGTTACTACACCAGCTTGGTAAAATTCAAGGAGGAAATGTCGCATGAATGCTGAACAAGCTCTTGAATGGATGAAGCTTTTTAATGAAAAGATTCAAGAACAGAAAGATTACCTTAGTGAGTTAGACACTCCGATAGGAGATGGAGACCACGGTGGAAATATGGCGCGTGGCATGGCTGCAGTTATGGAAAACTTAGAAGGAAAGCAATTTGAAACTAACAGTGATGTGTTTAAACTTGTCTCAATGCAACTGCTGAGTAAGGTAGGCGGTGCTTCTGGTCCCTTGTATGGCTCTGCTTTTATGGGCATGGCCAAGGCTGACTCTAATTCGAAAATAGAGGAAATCTTACAAAGCGGTTTGGATATGATTGTCAAACGTGGGAAAGCAGAAGTTGGAGAAAAGACAATGGTTGATGTTTGGACTCCTGTTATTGCTGCTTTGTCTGCTGGTCAATTGACTCAAGAGGTTATTGATAAGGTAGTGAATGCTACCAAAGATTTACTTGCAACTAAAGGAAGGGCGTCTTATGTAGGAGAACGTTCTCTTGGACATATTGATCCTGGATCATTCTCATCAGGATTACTCTTTACTGCTCTTTTAGAAACTGGGGTGGTTTAATGGGAAGTATTGGTCTTGTTATCGTTTCACATTCCAAAAACATTGCAGAAGGTGTCGTTGAACTGATTAGTGAAGTAGCTAAAGATGTTCCGATTACTTATGTAGGAGGAACCGAAGATGGAGGAATTGGAACAAGTTTTGATCAAGTAGATAGGGTTGCTTCCGAAAATCCAGCAGATACCTTATTAGCCTTTTTTGACCTGGGTTCTGCTAAAATGAACTTAGAAATGGTGGCTGATTTCAGTGATAAAAGTATCATCATCAATAGGGTTCCAATTGTAGAAGGTGCTTATACTGCAGCTGCTCTTCTTCAGGCTGGTGCAGAACTGTCAGTTATTCAAACACAGTTGTCTGAGCTTGAAATCAATAAATAAGGAATTTTACTATAACTCTTTTTATAGGTGGGCTGTTGATGATCTCAACTATCAAATTTTAAGTAAATAAAAAGGGATTGCTTTGGGCAGTTCCTTTTTATTTTAACAAGAGTAAACCTATAGTGTTTCTAAATTGTGAATCATTCAAAACTGATTGTGATGAGACTATTCTAGCTTTAGAATCCTTCAAAAATTAAAGTTTAAGGCAATCAATTACTTAGAAGAGTACGAAAACATTTAGTTTATAGGAATTCTAGACCTAGAATCACATGGATATTTATGAAGTTAGGGTATTCGATAGTTAGGATTGTTCTATTCTGAACGATTTGGGCTGTTAGTTGTATAGAAAGTGTTCGAATTTTTTTCAAGTGATTAAATTAGTTAATTGTATGAGGTGCTTTATGATATAATGTTCTTAATGAATTTTCAGAAAGGAAAACCTCAAATTGTCCTACAAATTTCTACTCTTCGACCTCGACCACACTCTTCTTGATTTTGATGCTGCTGAGGATGTGGCTTTGACCCAACTTCTAAAAGAAGAAGGAGTTGCGGATATTCAGGCTTATAAAGATTATTACGTTCCTATGAACAAGGCTCTCTGGAAAGACTTGGAGCTGAAGAAAATCAGTAAACAAGAGCTGGTTAACACGCGCTTTTCTCGTTTATTTGCTCATTTTGGACAGGAAAAAGACGGTAGTTTTCTTGCCCAACGTTACCAATTTTACCTCGCCCAGCAGGGACAAACACTATCGGGCGCTCATGATCTCTTGGACAGCCTCATTGATCGTGATTATGACTTGTATGCTGCGACAAATGGCATTACTGCCATTCAGACAGGACGTTTGGCTCAATCTGGTCTAGAACCTTATTTCAATCAAGTCTTTATCTCTGAGCAATTGCAAACTCAAAAGCCGGATGCTCTCTTTTATGAAAAAATCGGCCAGCAAATTGCTGGATTTAGTAAAGAAAAGACGCTGATGATTGGAGATTCTCTAACCGCCGACATTCAAGGTGGCAATAATGCGGGGATTGACACTATCTGGTATAATCCTCATCACCTCGAAAATCACACACAAGCCCAGCCGACTTACGAAGTCTATTCTTTCCAAGACTTGCTGGATTGTTTAGATAAAAATATTCTTGAAAAGATCACATTTTAAAGGAGACGAGCTAATGACTACAAAAAAAGCTAATATTACTATTGAAGAGTACATTGAAATGTCTGAAGTTGATTTTAATGAAACTGTTAATTATGAATTTACATCTGACACTTGTAAATTAGCAAATAGTATTTATCAATCTCTTTTTAAGTTTTTTGATAAGAAAAATTTCTCTGGCGATTTAATTTTTACTTGGAAATCTTCATCATTAGTCAAAGAAGGGGATTATATTGGGAGAAGGGATTCACAAGTAGATAATCTTAGAGTAATAGGAAATATATTTCCGAATTATCTTACTAATCGAAAATATAGTCTCAATATGAATCGTAATGGCTGTATGGGAGATTTTCCTCATGATTTTTTTGATATATACCTAGATCATGTAGCAAAGTATGCCTACGAACAAAAAGTTAATAATATTAAAGAGTATTATCCTTTAAAAAGAGCGATTTTACACCAAGAGAATGCATTGTATTTTCGATTGTTTTCTAATTTTGACGACTTTTTAGAAAAAAATTATTTAAAAACTATATGGCAAGTTTCTAAAGAAACTCCTTTTTCTGAAATGGATTTTAATATGTTTAAAAATATTTCAGAAAAGATAATCTTCGAAAGAGGTAGTAAAATGCTTAATGATTTAAAAAGTAATTATAAAAAATAGCCAGTCTTTATAAACTGTATTCACGTATTCAAATCGTATATAGTCGATTTATTAAATCTTTAGATAAACTGTAAAAAGTGGTTTCCATAGCCACTTTTTGCTATAATAGAGGCAGTAAAAATGAAGGAGTCGGCTATGGAACACTCGTCTTGGCATGCTTTGATTGAGGCGCAATTACCTGAGGGTTATTTCGGGAATATCAATCAGTTTATGGAGCAGGTTTATGCTCAGGGGATTGTTTATCCGTCCAAGGAAAAGGTTTTTCAAGCTCTCTTGACCACACCCCTAGAAGACGTTAAGGTGGTGATTCTAGGACAAGACCCCTATCACGGGCCAGGTCAAGCGCAGGGCTTGAGTTTTTCTGTACCGGACTCTATCCCAGCTCCACCATCCTTGCAAAATATCTTGAAAGAATTGTCAGAGGATATTGGCGTTAAGAAATCTCATGATTTGACAGCTTGGGCTGAGCAAGGAGTCTTGCTTCTTAATGCTTGTTTGACGGTTCCTGCTGGACAGGCCAATGGTCATGCTGGTCAAATATGGGAGCCTTTTACGGATGCTTTGATTCAGGTGGTCAATCATCTAGATAGACCAGTCGTTTTTGTACTCTGGGGAGCCTATGCACGTAAGAAGAAGACCTTGGTTACCAATCCTCATCACTTGATTATCGAATCAGCCCATCCCAGTCCTTTGTCAGTTTATAGAGGATTTTGGGGTTCCAAGCCTTTTTCCAAGACAAATGCATTCTTAAAAGAGACAGGACAAGAGCCAATCGATTGGCTTAGATAAGGAGAAAATATGCCTCAGTTAGCGACGATTTGCTACATTGATAACGGGAAAGAACTGCTTATGCTCCACCGCAATAAGAAACCCAATGATGTCCATGAAGGGAAATGGATTGGTGTGGGTGGTAAGCTAGAGCGAGGAGAGACCCCTCAGGAGTGCGCGGCGCGTGAAATCCTCGAAGAAACAGGGCTCAAAGCCAAGCCAGTTCTAAAAGGTGTCATCACTTTTCCTGAATTTACGCCAGATTTAGACTGGTACACCTATGTTTTTAAGGTGACGGAGTTTGAGGGGGACTTGATTGACTGCAATGAGGGGACGCTAGAATGGGTTCCCTATGACGAGGTTTTGAGTAAGCCGACTTGGGAAGGTGACCATACCTTTGTTGGGTGGCTTTTAGAGGATAAACCCTTCTTTTCAGCCAAGTTTGTTTATGATGGGGATAAATTGTTGGATACCCAAGTTGATTTCTATGAATAAAGGAGAAAGTAGATGCTACTAATCAAAAATGGTCGTGTAATGGATCCCAAGTCTGGTTTGGATCAAGTGTGTGATGTCTTAGTCCAAGATGGGAAAATTGTCAACATTGCGTCTGAGATTAAAGAAGAAGGGACGGAGGTGCTTGATGCTAGTGGTCTTGTAGTTGCTCCTGGCTTGGTTGACATCCATGTTCATTTCCGTGAACCTGGTCAAACCCACAAGGAAGATATTCATACAGGTGCCCTAGCAGCTGCTGTCGGTGGTTTTACAACGGTTGTCATGATGGCTAATACTAGTCCAACCATTTCGGACGTGGAGACTTTGCAAGAAGTTCTTCAATCTGCTGCCAAGGAAAAAATCAATGTTAAGACGGTTGCGACCATTACGAAGAATTTTAATGGGCAAGATTTGACTGACTTTAAAGCACTCTTAGAAGCTGGAGCTGTTGGTTTTTCTGATGACGGTATTCCGCTTGAAAGTAGTAAAGTTGTCAAGGAAGCCATGGAGAAAGCCAAAAAGCTTAATACCTTTATTAGTCTTCATGAGGAAGATCCAGGTTTGAATGGGATTCTTGGCTTTAACGAAAATATTGCTAAAGAACATTTCCATATCTGTGGTGCAACTGGGGTGGCTGAGTATGCTATGATGGCGCGTGATGTCATGATTGCCTATGCAACCAAGGCCCACGTTCACATCCAGCATTTGTCGAAGGAAGAAAGTGTTAAAGTAGTGGAGTTTGCTCAGGGGCTAGGTGCGCAAGTCACAGCAGAAGTAGCGCCACAGCATTTTTCTAAGACTGAAGCGCTCCTTTTGACACAAGGAAGCAATGCTAAGATGAATCCGCCACTTCGTTTGGAATCAGACCGTCGTGCCGTGATTGAAGGTCTTAAATCAGGCGTCATCACAGTTATCGCGACAGACCACGCGCCTCACCATGCGGATGAAAAAAATGTTGAGGATATTACCAAGGCGCCGTCTGGTATGACTGGCTTAGAAACATCTCTTTCTCTCGGTTTAACTTATTTGGTGGAAGCTGGTGAGTTAAGCTTGATGGAATTACTTGAAAAAATGACATACAACCCATCCAAGCTTTACAACTTTGAAGCAGGTTACTTGGCTGAGAATGGTCCAGCGGACATCACTATTTTTGATTCTAAGGCTGACCGCCTTGTGGACTCCCATTTTGCTTCCAAAGCAGCTAATTCACCATTCATCGGTGAAACCTTAAAAGGGCAAGTTAAATATACCATCTGTAAGGGACAAATCGTTTATCAAGCTTGATAGGAGTTGGAATATGAATTATTTTCGAAAACGTAGGGAGAGAAAAGCAAAATCTAATAGCGGAATTTACTGTCCCGCATCTAATCGTTCTAAAATTCAATATGAAACTAAAGAAAAAGCTGACCATGCGGTTCAATATGATAATGGAGGTTTAGTTAGAAGCTATTATTGTCGTACATGTGCGTGTTGGCATACTACTTCAAAATCTAATAATCCTCCGCTAAGTTTGAAAAACTATGGTCTGAAACTCTTTGGTTTAGATAAATCAGAATAGAAAGAGAAGTATGTATAAGACAAAGTGTTTACGAGAGAAGTTAGTATTATTTTTAAAGATATTTTTCCCAATCCTGATCTACCAATTTGCCAATTATTCTGCCTCTTTTGTTGACACTGCAATGACAGGTCAATACAATACTATGGACTTGGCTGGTGTGTCTATGGCAACCAGTATCTGGAATCCTTTCTTTACCTTTCTAACAGGAATTGTGTCGGCCTTGGTGCCCATCATTGGTCATCATCTTGGTCGAGGCAAAAAGGAAGAAGTTGCGTCAGATTTTTACCAGTTCATCTATCTGGCCTTGGGTCTATCTGTGATCTTGCTGGGGCTGGTGCTTTTCTTGGCACCACCAATCTTGAATCATATCGGACTAGAAGCACCAGTGGCAGCAGTAGCGGTTCGCTATCTTTGGTTTTTATCTATCGGGATTATCCCCTTGTTGCTCTTTAGTGTCATTCGTTCCTTGCTGGATTCGCTGGGCTTGACCAAACTGTCCATGTACCTCATGCTTTTGTTACTTCCTCTCAATAGTGGATTTAACTATCTCTTGATTTACGGGGCCTTTGGTGTTCCAGAACTGGGAGGTGCTGGTGCTGGTTTAGGAACATCCTTGGCCTACTGGGTCTTGCTGGGGATTTCTGTTCTGGTTCTATTTAAACAGGAGAAGCTCAAGGCTCTACATCTTGAGAAACGAATTCCGCTTAATATGGATAAAATCAAGGAAGGAGTTCGTTTAGGTCTGCCTATTGGGGGGACTGTATTTGCTGAGGTGGCTATCTTTTCCGTGGTTGGCTTGATTATGGCTAAGTTCTCGTCCTTGATTATCGCTAGTCACCAGTCAGCTATGAACTTTTCAAGTCTCATGTACGCCTTTCCTATGAGTATCTCATCTGCTATGGCTATTGTCGTTTCCTATGAAGTGGGAGCCAAGCGATTTGATGATGCGAAAACCTATATTGGTCTAGGAAGATGGACAGCCCTCATTTTTGCGGTCTTCACCTTATCCTTCCTTTACATTTTTAGGGGAAGTGTGGCTAGTCTTTATGGTAACAACCCAGAATTTATCGATTTGACAGCACGTTTTTTGACTTACAGTCTTTTCTTCCAGTTAGCAGATACCTTTGCAGCACCTCTTCAGGGAATTTTACGGGGGTATAAGGATACCGTTATTCCTTTTTACCTTGGTTTGGTTGGTTATTGGGGGGTGACACTCCCGGTAGCTATGGTATTCGACTCTCTAACAGATTTTGGAGCTTATTCTTACTGGATCGGTTTGATTATTAGTCTAATTGTAAGTGGGGCTCTCTACCGTTGGCGTTTAACTGTGATTATGAAGAGATTTGAATCCAGAAAAGCTTGATTTTTAGAATTCCTACAAGCAAAAATATCAATCCTTATCTGCATTATTTTTGCTATAGTTAAATTAGTAGTAGGAAAATGAGAACTTCAAAAATATAGAAACAATTGATATTCCACACCACTTTACTGGGATCAGATATAAAGAAAAAGAAGTTGCTTATTTTTAGCAGCTTCTTTTTTTGATAAATATTTTACATAAGTTATATTACGTAAAATTATAAACTATCCAAGGCATTTTTTTGTTCATCATTGACGATATGGGTATAGAGGTCAGTGACTTGTGTACTGGCATGTCCTAGCTGGTGACTGACCAAAACTTGCGATTTAGTAGCATCATAGAGCCTAGTTGCTAGGGTATGGCGCAGTTTATGGGGTGTTACACGGACTTTGAAGTCCTCTGAGTATTTAGCAACCATTTTCTCAACGCTGGAAGCGTCAATACGATTGGGAACACCTCTATAGAGTGTCAAAAAGAGGGCTGTGTCTGTTTTTTCCGTCTTATAGCGTTGATTTCGAATGGCCAGATAATTCTCTAAATAAGGCTTAGCAAAGGCAGCAACATTGACCGAATCGCGTTTGCCACCTTTTCGAGTGACATCAATAACCATCATTTTTAGATTGAGATCTCTTAAATCCAGATTAACAGCTTCAGATAAGCGAACACCCGATGCCAAGAGAAGGGCAATAATGGCTAAATCTCGTTCTTTATTTTTGTTGAATGATGAGAGAGCTCGATTTGAAAGCTGTTGTGGGTACTCTTGGTCAATATAAGTTAGAAAACCTTCTGTTTCATCACCTAAAAAGAGTTTTTGCTTGATGTTTTCAGCTCTGGCAGCAAGGGTCTCTTTCTTTTTCTTTGTTGAAACTTTCTTCATTACATTACGATAGAAATAAGGTTCGCCCTGGTCGTTTTCAACCTCCTCGGTCAGATACTTGTAAAGACTGGAAAGCGCTGATAAGGTCCGATTGATGGTTGTCTGAGAAACACCTTGTTTGCTTGTATTGGCATTCAGCAAAGGACGTTCTCGAAGATAAAGGATAAAAGCCTCCATATCTTTCTTTGACATGTTTTCCAAGACAGATAAAGGAATATTAGACATTTTATCAGCGTTTGAGATACCAGACTCCAAAACCCAGCTGAAAAATCGATCATATTCCTTGAGGTATTCGTACAAGGTTGTAAAACTGTAAGGAACAGCAAGCTTAGATTGGTAGTATTCAAGAATATACCAGGGCATGATTTGTTTTAGTTTGTCGATTCGTTCCAGTAAAATCTCACGTTTCATGTATTTTCTCCATAAATAAGTCTATTAGTAGTATAGCATGGACTTATTTATTTTTCAAGAAAATTATAGTTTTTCGGAAAGATGATATAGAGCTTTTTAAAGAAGACTTAGACCTGAGTAAAACAGATCTAAGTCTTTGGAGTTTCTATTGAGAATCATTAGCTAGTGCTTTTTCTAGTTTCCAAATACTAAACCAGAATGAAATAGTCAACAGAATAAAGAAAATCATAAAGAACTCACCCATTAAACTTCTGTTAATACTACACAACTGAAGAGCTATATAAGGAGCTATGAGATACAAAATACATTGTATAATTGCTATTGTTTTCTTTTTCATGATTTTAATCTTACTGTACAGATTTGATACAGTAAACTCCTTTCTAGCTTTATGCTTTATCATTTCTAACTTAATTATAGTCTTATTTTTACCAAAGCTCAATTATTTATATGTAAAATTCCTCATCAGTAAAAAATAACCGACCTCATTGCTGAGAATCGGTTTTCTAAATAAATCAAGTCAGTTGTTTGCATAATATAAATTATGTAAACGAACTCTACAACAACAAATCTTTGACTTTCCCAATTTCGCTTTTTGGAATAACCAGGTGAATCATATCACCCAGATACATTCTGGTTGAGCCGTTAACTGTTTGGCTCTTGCCATTATGGACTTGGGTAGTGATGAGGACGTTGTGTGGTAAGTTGAGTTCATGAACTTGTTTCCCAGCAATTTTATCAGAAACTGGTATTTCGATAAGTGTAACTTCTCCTTCGCTGGATACTTCTTCTGGAAGCATTTTTTCCAGCATGGCTTCATAGACTGGTGTACCCTTGAGCAAATCCATGATAATATAAGAAACAAGAGTGACAAGACCAAGTGGCATGAGGTTGCGGATATCTCCTACCATCTCAGTTACGAGGATCATGGCAGTTAAGGGAGCTTTTGATATTGCTCCAAAATAGCCACTCATTCCTAGAATGACAAATATAGGGAATTGCTCTTGACTGACAAGTCCAAGATTGACGCAGATAACACCAACTAGGGCACCAAGTAAGGAACCAAGCGCCAAAATTGGTAGGAAAATGCCTCCTGGAAGACCACTTCCATAACTAATCATGCTCCAGATAAAGCGAATTAAAAAGTAAGCTAATAGAACTTGGAAACTAAAATCTTGCTCAGTTAAGGAAAGAACAAGCTGATTTCCACCACCAAGGACGTGGGGTAAAAAAATTCCGACTGGTATGATGAGAATAAAAGCAAGAATTGGATAATAAGCTCTATCCAAATGGATTTTTTGACCAATCCAATCATAAAGTCTACCGACATCGAGCACAGCTTTTTCATAGAGAAAACCGGAAAATCCAAGGAAAATTCCCATCACAAGATAAATCCAGTATTGATCTAGGGTCATGAGAGGAATGTTATCTGGCATATCCAATACTGGTGTCAAACCGAACATGAGTAGAGACACAAAGTTTGCTACGATGCTGGCTGCTAGTGTAGAAACCCAGAAAAAGCGCGAAAAATGGTGATAAACTTCTTCTACTACAAAGAGGAGGCCTGCTATTGGTGCATTAAAGGCTGCGGCTAAACCTGCTGCAGCTCCACTGGCAATTAAGGAACGTTCCTCTACTGGACTGGATTTGAGCCACTTGGCAATTCCTTTACCACCAACTGCTCCCAGTTGGATACTTGGCCCTTCACGCCCCAGCATGAGTCCACTGGCAATAGCAAGCATTCCTAGCACATATTTTTTCCAAAGAACGCCCCACCAGTTGAGGGACATGAGGCCTTTCAGTTCGGCTTCGACTTGCGGAATTCCTGAGCCTTTGATATCTTTTTCTGATCGAGTTAATTTAGCACTGAGCCAACAGATGAGTATATAAAACAAAACCAGTACAAAAAGATTGCGCACTAGGTGCCCTTGATCTTGATAAAGTCCTTGTATCAGGTGGAAGCCCTTTTCAATTAAGAAACGAAAGGATCCGACGATAATTCCAACGACGAGGCCGACAATGATTCCTCGACCAACTTGGGATAGGATAGTGCTGGATGCAAAGGCGAATTCTTTCTTAGAACGGACTATTTCCGACTGTTCCTCCATGGTATTTCCTTTCAATTAACTTTCTTTTTTACCTAAAACCAGTGATTTAACAGGTTCAAAGCTGGTTCGGTGAATTGGGGTAACTCCTAGTTTTTCGAGTCCTTCTAGGTGTTTAGCAGTTCCATATCCTGCATTAGTAGCGAAATCATAGCCAGGAAACCGCTGATCGTATTCCTTCATCAATTCATCACGGGTCACCTTGGATACTATAGAAGCTGCTGCGATAGAGAGGGAATTAGCATCACCTTTGATGATGGAGGTTTGTGAAATGGGCAACTCCAGTTTCATGGCATCTATCAAAAGGTGCTCAGGTTGAGGACTGAGCTGGGAGATTGCTTCCTGCATGGCCAGTTTAGTTGCTCCGTAGATATTGACTTGGTCGATGACCTGATTATCCATGATACCAACGCCAATTGACAAGGCTTGGTCTTGAACTGCTTGGAAAATCTCCAGATGTTTCTTTTTAGGAATTTTCTTGCTGTCATTGAGGCCTCTAATCTTACAATTTTGAGGTAAAATAACGGCTGCAGCGACTACTGGCCCAGCCAGAGGACCTCGGCCGACCTCGTCAACACCTGCTATCAAGATCACTCCTTGCTTGTAAATTTCCTTTTCATAGGAAAGCATAGATTCCAAACGCAAATTTTCATCCAATTCAGCCTGAATGGCTTTTTTACGCTTGCTAATTTCTTTTTGAACTCCAGAGCGATTATCCTTTTCAAGATCTAAAAAAATAGGGCTTTCTAACTCCTTGACTGTCACAAGGAGTTCTTTGATTTCTTTAATCGTTGCCATCGAGGTCTTCCAATGTATCTAAGGTATAGTTACCGAGTTTTCCATCACGGACTTCCTTCACGAAGAGACTGTAAAAACGGTCATAGTCATCACGGAAACCGAGGGCGCGGGTCATATCCATAATAATCACAGGCGCTTCTTCTTCAATTTTCATTTGTTTGAAGCGTTCAGCCAGCTTTTCTGGATAATGTTCTTTGAAATAATTGATACCAAAAATGGTAACCTCATCCATAGGAAGCAACTGATCCTTGATAGCTCCAGTCAATGCCAACTTAAGTGCAACAGTTTCATCCTCAAACTTAGGCCAGAGAATCCCCGGTGTATCCAAGATTTCCAGATCTTTATTGGTTTTAAGCCATTGTTGACCTTTTGTGACCCCTGGCTTGTTTCCAACAACAGCAATCTTTTTACCAGCCAAACGGTTCATCAGAGTTGATTTACCAGCGTTTGGAATCCCGATAATCATGGTACGCAAGGTTTCAATCTGAATCCCACGTTCTTTCTGGCGAGCAATCTTATCAGCCATGAGCTTCTTAGCAGCATCTGTTACAACTTTTACAGTCACTTGCTCTTTGGAGTTGATAGCTAGCGTCTGGATTCCTTGTGATTCAAAATACTGACGCCATTCCTTGGTCATTGCTGGATCAGCCAAGTCGGCCTTGTTTAAAATCAAGAGTTTTGGTTTATCACCAACAATCTTGGTCAACATAGGATTTTGACTAGATAGAGGTAAGCGTGCATCAACTAAAATCGTCACAAAATCAACAAATTTTAAATTTTCCTGAACCTGTCGACGCGCTTTAGACATGTGACCAGGAAACCATTGAATAGTAGCCATTGAGTTTTTTTCCTTTCGTAGCAAGGGTTTAGATCCCCTATTTTATTTTACTATCGTTTGAACATAAAGAGTTCTCAAATGAATGATGTCCAAACACTTCTTGTTTTATGACATAGAAATCTACCTTATATTATATCATGCCTTCCTTATTTTGTCCGATGATAGCCTTTCAAGTACCCTATATATAGTAGATTAAAACAAGATGTGAACAAATCGATTAGGAAAGTCAAATTAATTTCTAGAAATATTTTAACATCTATAACGTACTATTCTAAAGTAAGCGCGTCATAACAAGGTATCGTATCTATCCTAATTCCCCAACTTCCGGTATACTAAATAAAAATAGTTATCGGAGGAAAGGTAGTGTACTATGATGATTCAACTAAACGATTTAGGTCAAGTTCACCTTGTTTGTGGGAAAACGGATATGAGACAAGGCATTGATTCACTGGCTTATCTCATTAAAACCCACTTTGAATTGGATCCTTTCTCAGGTCAAGTCTTTCTCTTTTGTGGTGGACGTAAAGACCGCTTTAAAGCTCTTTACTGGGATGGTCAAGGATTTTGGCTACTATATAAACGCTTTGAGAACGGTAAGTTGACTTGGCCAAGTACAGAAAAGGATGTCAAAGCTCTCACACCTGAACAAGTAGACTGGCTGATGAAGGGCTTTTCTATCACTCCAAAAATAAATTCATCAGAAAGTCGTGATTTCTATTGAAATGAGGACTTTCTTTTTAGTATAATAAAGTTAGAAAACAGAGAGGGAAGATGATGAAAGACTTATTAAAACTCATTCAACAACAGAGTGCTACAATTGATAGTCTCACCAATGAACTTACCCTTCTGCGTGAACAAGTGGCTTATCTAACGCAAAAGCTCTATGGAAAATCCTCTGAGAAAAGTGTTTGTCCATCTGGACAAGTCAGCCTTTTTGAGGAGGAAGCTTCATCTGATGAAGATGGAGAGGTTCCCAGTTGAAAGAGAAGAAATCACCTATAAACGTAAGAAAGCTAAAGGAAAACGTCAAGCTCTTCTTGCCCAATTCGATTCAGAAGAACTCCATCATCGCTTAGAGGATTGCATTTGCCCTGACTGTCAGGGAGAGCTAAAAGAGATTGGAGCGAGTCTTCAAGGCCAAGAATTAGTCTTTATTCCTGCGCAATTAAAACGCATAGATCATATCCAACACTCTTACAAATGCCAAGCATGCAGTGAGAAAAATCCGAGTGATAAAATCGTGAAAGCTCCTATCCCTAGAGCCCCTTTGGCGCATAAGCCTTGGCTCAGCTTCTATTATCGCTCACACCATCCATCAGAAGTTTAATCTGAAGGTTCCCAATTATCTCCAAGAAGAAGATTGGGCTAGGATGGGTTTACCAATCACACGTAAGGAAATCTCTAATTGGCATATCAAGACGAGTCAATACTATTTAGAGTCCCTTTATAACCTCTTGCGAGAGAGACTATTGACTCAGCCCTTACTTCATGCGGATGAAACTTCTTATAGGGTGCTAGAGAGTGATAGCCATCTGACCTACTATTGGACTTTTTTGTCAGGAAAATCAGAGAAACAAGGGATTAGGCTTTACCACCATGATCAGCGTCGAAGTGGTTCAGTAGTACAAGAATTCCTAGGAGACTATTCTGGCTATGTGCATTGTGATATGTTGCGGCAGTAACTTAGGACTTTAGTCCTCTAGCTCTGCCTATGGGATAGCAGTCCAAGGTTTAGGAGCAAGGCGACGCTAAGCTTGGTAAACTG
>NZ_MWSM01000055.1:4892-5274 GCF_002087075.1 Streptococcus pseudopneumoniae ATCC BAA-960 = CCUG 49455 | reverse complement strand
GAAATTCCAGGTGAAAATGGAAAAACAATCACAGTCACAATTGGCGACAATGGTTCAGGTGAAGTACCAAATGACAAGCTTCCGAAAGGTGCTGTGCCAGGTAAAGGTAAAGTAACAGAACCGAACAAGAAACCATCACAACCAGTGGATGTAACAACACCAGCTCGTAAGACACCAACTATTGACTTGGTACAAGATCCTACTACAGGTGACGTTACAGTAACACCGAAGAGACCGGATGGATCAACCTATCCTAAAGGAACTACGGTAGAACTTCCAGGTAAGAATGGTCCAATCACAGTAACGATTGGTGACAATGGTTCAGCTAAGGTTCCAAATAATCAGTTGCCAGATACTAAGGTGTCAGGTAAGGCTAAGATTA
>NZ_MWSM01000055.1:0-4784 GCF_002087075.1 Streptococcus pseudopneumoniae ATCC BAA-960 = CCUG 49455 | reverse complement strand
ACTAAGGTAGAAATTCCAGGAGAAAATGGAACAACAATCACAGTAACAATTGGTGACAATGGTTCAGGTGAAGTACCAAATGACAAGCTTCCGAAAGGTGCTGTGCCAGGTAAAGGTAAAGTAACAGAACCGAACAAGAAACCATCACAACCAGTGGATGTAACAACACCAGCCCGTAAGACACCAACTATTGACTTGGTACAAGATCCTACTACAGGTGACGTTACAGTAACACCTAAGAAACCAGATGGCTCAACTTATCCAGAAGGAACAATGGTAGAACTTCCAGGTAAGGATGGTCGTCCAATTAAAGTGACGATTGGAGCAGATGGTTCAGCTAAGGTTCCAAATGATCAATTACCAGATACTACGGTTGTAGGTAAGGCTAAGATTACAGAACCAGGTAAAGCAGCTGTAGAAGTTCCTAATGTAACAACACCAGCTAAGGTAACAGTCTCTACGGAACAGCCAAGTAAATCACATAATGTATTGCCAAATACAGGAACAGAATCAAATGCGACTCTTGCTTCTCTAGGACTTCTTGGTATGCTAAGTGGACTCGGATTTGCGTTTAGAAAGAAAAAAGAAGACTAAAATAAAAGTTTAGTCAAGCTGATATACATTCTTCTGTATTTTAAAAATGAGCCCTATTAATTCTGCTGATTATTTTAGGAATCGAGTACAAGGGATGTTTAGATGAAAAGCGAACAATTTTAGAATTGTTCGCTTTTTAAATGGCTCTTTGTCAACTGTAGTGTAACGGTAACCGCCCAATAACGAAGTATATTGAAAAATCTCCAGACTAGTGAACTCACGGATAGTTCCTAATTTGGAGATTTCTTATTTGCACTTTTCTTGTACAACTTTAGTCCATGGTAAACAAGCCTCTAAAACCTCTTTGTTTACGAGAGTCTGCTAGTTTGGGGGTCGCTTCAAAAAATTTCCTTCTCACATGCGCCCAACATCCAACAAGTTCAGCTTCTTCCAGTTGACGATAAGCTTCTAGCGGTTCGCAGTTTATCAAGCTTAGCGTCGCCTTTCTCCTAAACCTTGGACTGCTATCGCATAGGCAGAACTAGAGGACTAAAGTCCTAAGTTACTGCCGCAACATGTCACAATGCACATAGCCAGAATAATCTCCTAGGAATTCTTGTACTACTGAACCACTTCGACGCTGATCATGGTGGTAAAGCCTAATCCCTTGTTTCTCAGCTTTCCCAGACAAAAAAGTCCAATAGTAGGTCAGATGGCTATCACTTTCTAAGACCCGATAAGAGGTTTCATCCGCATGAAGAAGAGCGTGTTCTAACAACTTTTCTCGTAAAAGCTTATAAAGGGACTCTAAATAGTATTGACTCGCCTTGATATGCCAATTAGAGATTTCCTTACGTGTGATTGGTAAACCCATCTTAGCCCAATCTTCTTCTTGGCGATAATTGGGAACCTTCAGATTAAACTTCTGATGGATGGTGTGAGCGATTATAGAAGCTGAGCCAAGGCTTATGCGCCAAAGGGGCTTTAGGGATAGGAGCTTTCACGATTTTATCACTCGGATTTTTCTCACTGCATGCTTGGCATTTGTAAGAGTGTTGGATATGATCTATGCGTTTTAATTGCACAGGAATAAAGACTAATTCTTGGCCTTGAAGACTCGCTCCAATCTCTTTTAGCTCTCCCTGACAGTCAGGGCAAATGCAGTCCTCTAAGCGATGATGAACTTCTTCTGAATCAAATTGGGCAAGATGGAGCCTCATAATCCAGTTTAGCAATGATTTCCTTCTATTAATGATATCCATAATTTGGGCATTAGGGTCTTTGATATCGAGTAGTTTTGTGATAAAATGTAATTGTTCCATATGAATCTTTCTAATGATGGTTTGGTTGCTTTTCATTATAGATCTTATGGGACTTTTTTTCTACAACAAAATAGGCTCCATAATATCCATAGGGGATTTTCCTACTACAAATATTATAGAGCCAAAATCTCCAGCCTAGAGAATTCATGAGGGTCTGAAAGGGTCAGGTATTTATGTTTTGTCATAGTAGAGCTCATTTCTAACTCAAACGTCTCACACTAAATTCCACCATAAAAATCTGTTTTAGGCCAATTTCCACTTTGACCAGACTAGGGGGAGTTATCCGAATCATAATTTTAGATAAATATTGGGTAAACATTGGGAAAATACTTGACATATATGTTGTAGAAGAGTATAATGATGGTGATTCAGGTGATTCAGGTGATTCAGGTGATTCAGGTGATTCAGGTGATTCAGGTGATTCAGGTGATTCAGGTGATTAAAAATAATAATAAAGAGGTGACCTAAATGGGGAAGAAAAAGATGATTTTTGCTAGCCTAGCCAGTGCGGTAGTTTTAGGGGCTAGTCTTACTAGCGTTCAGCAATTGGCTGTAAAAGCTGATGAATCAAATACTACTAACACTAGCAAAGCATCCGAAAAATCTAAAAAGGATCTTGAAAAAGCGGAAGCAGCTAGAAAAGAAGCTGAAGCTAAAGTTGCTGAACTACAGAAAAAAGTAGAGGAAGCGAAAGCAAAAGCTGAAGAAGCTGCTAAGAAAGCAAAATCCGAAGCAGATGATGCTAAAGCTGCAGAAGAGGCAAAAGCCAAAGCTGAAAAAGCTAAACAGGCTGCTGATGCTGAGCTAGCTGCTGCTAAAAAGGAAGAAGCTGATGCTAAAGAAGCAGTGATGAAGGCTTTGACAGAACTTGAAAAGGATGCCGAAGCTAAAATTAAGGCAGATGACAAGATTACTGACAAAGCAGCAGCTATTAAAAAAGCAAAAGAGAGAATCGGTAAAGAAGATTTACTAAAAGCAATTGAAAATGGTCAAATCAAGGCCAGTGATGTTGTAAAGGAATTGCCAACAAAGGAAGATGAAGAACGAGTTATTACTAGCAAAGATTCTTCTCTTCCTGAAGAGATAAAAGCTAAAATCAAAAAAGCCGAGGAGGCTGATGCCAAACGTCCACAATCAGAAAAACTGCAAGACAAGGCGGATCAATTGGGGGATGAAATTGACTCTCTAACCAAGCAAGCTAATAAGGCCAAAGCCGAAGCTGAGAAAAAAGCTGCAACTCTGGTAGAAGAAGAGAAAAAACTAGAAGAAGCGAAAGCAGCTCATGAAGCTGCACAAGCTGAATTTGAAAAGGCTGTAGCACTGGCTGAGTCTTATAAAGAAGATATTGATGCTCGTGTTGACGACTTCAATGACACTCTCAAAAAAGCAAAGGAAGCGAGAGACAAAGACCCAGAAGCGAAAGCGAAATATGAGCTTGAAGCTGTCTTGACGCAATTTGAGAAGGCTGCAGAAGATCAAATTAATGCTAACGACAATATTAAGGACAAAGCAGCAGCTATTCAAGCAGCCAAGGCGGCAATCGGTAAGGAAGATTTACTAAAAGCGATTGAAAATGGGGATATCAAGGCTAGTCAAGTTTTGAATGAGTTACCAATAGAGGAAGATGAAAAGAACCCTATTGTTAAGGATAGTGGTGATGTTGTCTATATGTCAAAAGACAAGCTTTCTAAAGATAAAAAAGAAAAAGTTGACAAAGCGAACGAAGCAGACGAGAAACGTCCAGAGTCAGAAAAATTGCAAGATAAGGCGGATCAATTGGAAGATGAGATTGATTCTCTAACCAAGCAAGCTAATAAACTTAAAGCTGACCTTGATAAAAAAGCTAAAGAGCTTGAAGCGAAAGACAAAAATTCTGAAGATTATAAAAAAGCCCAAACTGAATTTGAAGAGAGTTATGAAGTTCTGAAATCTTATGCAGCAGACATTGACGAACGTACCAATGAATTCAACCAGACTCTTAAACAGATAGAAGAAAAGAAAAGCCCAGAAGAGAAAAAAGAAGATCAAGCCAAAGCTGAGCTTGAAGCAGCTTTGACAGAGCTTGAAAAGGCTGCAGAAGCTAAAATTAGGGAAGATAACAGTATTACTGATAAGGAAGCGGCTATTCAAGCAGCTAAAGCGGCAATCGGTAAGGAAGATTTACTAGACGCAATTGAAAGTGGTGCTATCAAGGCTAGTCAAGTTTTGGATGAGTTACCAACAGAGAATGCTAAACCTGACTCTGAAAATAGCAATAAGTTTTATAATGAGAGCAATCTTCCTGAAGAGATAAAAACTCAAATTGAAAAAGCCAAAGCTGAGGATGCCAAACGTCCAGAGTCAGAAAAACTGCAAGACAAGGCGGATCAATTGGGAGATGAAATTGACTCTCTAACCAAGCAAGCTAACAAAGCCAAAGCCGACCTTGAGCAAAAAGCTAAAGCTCTGGAGGAACAACAAAGAAAACTCAAAGAAGCGGAAGAAGCTCGTGCAGCAGCAGAAGCTGAATTTAACCAGGCGGATGCCCTTGTCGAATCTTACGCAGAAGATATTAATTCTCGTGTTGATGACTTCAATAAGACCCTTAAAGAAGTAGAGGAAGCAAAAGCTAAGGAACCAGCTAAAACGGAAGAAGAAACTCCAGTTCAACCCCAAGAAGAAGCAGATGCTAGAATTGCGGAGTTAGAGCAAAAAGCAGCAGAATCGAAGAAAACAGCTGATGATGCGACTGCTAAGGCTGAAAAAGAAAATAATGAAGCAAGAGCAGCTGAAAATTCAAAAGCTGAAGCTGAACAAGCTCAAACAGCTGCTGAAGCTGAACTAGAGAAGGCTAAAGCTGAGGCTGAAAAAGCAAAAGCAAAAGTTGAAGAGCTTGAAAAAGCAGAAAAAGCTGATCAGGAACCAACTAAACCAGCGGAAGATTCAATG
>NZ_MWSM01000054.1:854-1981 GCF_002087075.1 Streptococcus pseudopneumoniae ATCC BAA-960 = CCUG 49455 | reverse complement strand
ACAGTTATCAAAGTTCCAGCTAAAAGCAAGGTTGACCGCGAAGTCCTTCCTACAAGTGTCATCCGTTATGAAAAAGATGAGACTAGAGACCGAGGAGCTTCTATTGAGATGGTTGACGGAGAAGATGGCTATGTAACCACAACGACGACCTACGATGTTAATCCAGAGACTGGTAAGGTTAGCGAAACGGTTACTGTTGATAGAAAAGAAGCCACGGATACAGTTATCAAAGTTCCAGCTAAAAGCAAGGTTGACCGCGAAGTCCTTCCTACAAGTGTCATCCGTTATGAAAAAGATGAGACTAGAGACCGAGGAGCTTCTATTGAGATGGTTGACGGAGAGGATGGCTATGTAACCACGACAAGGACCTACGATGTTAATCCAGAGACTGGTAAGGTTAGCGAAAAGGTTACTGTTGATAGAAAAGAAGCCACGGATACAGTTATCAAAGTTCCAGCTAAGAGCAAGGTTGAAGAAGTTCTTGTTCCATTTGCTACTAAATATGAAGCAGACAATGACCTTTCTGCAGGACAGGAGCAAGAGATTACTCTAGGAAAGAATGGGAAAACAGTTACAACGATAACTTATGATGTAGATGGAAAGAGTGGACAAGTAACTGAGAGTACTTTAAGTCAAAAAGAAGACTCTCAAACAAGAGTTGTTAAAAAAGGAACCAAGCCCCAAGTTCTTGTCCAAGAAATTCCAATCGAAACAGAATATCTCGATGACTCAACTCTTGATAAAGGTCAAGAAATAGAAGAAGCAGGAGAAATTGGTGAAATTACGCTTACTACAATCTATACTGTAGATGAACGTGATGGAACAATTGAAGAAACTACTTCTCGTCAAATTACTAAAGAGATGGTAAAAAGACGTATAAGGAGAGGGACGAGAGAACCTGAAAAAGTTGTTGTTCCTAAGAAGTCATCTATTCCTTCATATCCTGTATCTGTTACATCTAATCAAGGAACAGATTCAGCATTAGAACCAGCTAAACCAGTTGCTGCAACAACAGGCTGGAAACAAGAAAATGGTATGTGGTATTTTTATAATACTAACGGTTCCATGGTAACGGGTTGGGTACAAGTGAATGGTTCATGGTACTACCTCAACTCTAACGGTTCCAT
>NZ_MWSM01000054.1:0-768 GCF_002087075.1 Streptococcus pseudopneumoniae ATCC BAA-960 = CCUG 49455 | reverse complement strand
TCCATGGCAACAGGTTGGGAGCAAGTTGATGGTTCATGGTACTATCTCAACGATAATGGTTCCATGGAGACAGGTTGGCTACAAAATAATGGTTCATGGTACTACCTCAACAGCAACGGTTCTATGAAAGCCAATCAATGGTTCCAAGTTGGCAGTAAATGGTATTATGTAAATGCATCGGGTGAGCTAGCGATCAATACAAGTATAGATGGCTATAGAGTCAATGATAATGGTGAATGGGTGCGTTAACAGATTCCTCCCTGCGACACAATTGATAATAGTATGTCTGAATATATAATTATGTATAAAAAGCTATAGATAAGGTCATCTTATAGCGACTATAAAAAAGTGAACAAGCCTAGTCTTCTGTACATTAGAATTCAGGTTTGTTCACTTTTTGTTTAGGCTCTTTGTCAACTGTAGTGGGTTGAAGTCAGCTAATCTCGAGAAAGGACACATTTCGTCCTTTCTTTTTTGGCTCTTTGTCAACTGTAGTGGGTTGAAGTCAGCTAAGCACGAGAAAGGACACATTTCGTCCTTTCTTTTTTGATGTTCAGAGCGATAAAAATCCGTTTTTTGAAGTTTTCAAAGTTCCGAAATCCAAAGGCATTTCGTTTGATAAGTTTAATGAGATTATTGGTCGCTTCCAGTTTGGCGTTAGAATAGTGTAGTTGAAGGGCGTTGACAATCTTTTCTTTATCCTTTAGAAAGGTTTTAAAGACAGTCTGAAAAAGAGGATGAACCTGCTTTAGATTGTCCTCAATAAGT
>NZ_MWSM01000053.1 GCF_002087075.1 Streptococcus pseudopneumoniae ATCC BAA-960 = CCUG 49455 | reverse complement strand
TCGAATCCTGTCTTCCCGATTCATGGCGGTGTAGCTCAGCTGGCTAGAGCGTCCGGTTCATACCCGGGAGGTCGGGGGTTCGATCCCCTTCGCCGCTATAATGATCTTGTCGGACCTTTAGCTCAGCTGGTTAGAGCTCTCGGCTCATAACCGAGTGGTCGTAGGTTCAAGTCCTACAAGGTCCATTTGAATATTGGAGGATTACCCAAGTCCGGCTGAAGGGAACGGTCTTGAAAACCGTCAGGCGTGTAAAAGCGTGCGTGGGTTCGAATCCCACATCCTCCTTTTATATTAACGCGGGATGGAGCAGCTCGGTAGCTCGTCGGGCTCATAACCCGAAGGTCGTAGGTTCAAATCCTGCTCCCGCAATAAGGCTCGGTAGCTCAGTTGGTAGAGCAATGGATTGAAGCTCCATGTGTCGGCGGTTCGATTCCGTCTCGCGCCATTTTATTGATAGTATTTATGCGGGTGTAGTTTAGTGGTAAAACTACAGCCTTCCAAGCTGTTGTCGCGAGTTCGATTCTCGTCACCCGCTTTGAACTTTGTTCAAATTACCAAGTTTTTTAACTTGGGCGCGTAGCTCAGGTGGTTAGAGCGCACGCCTGATAAGCGTGAGGTCGGTGGTTCGAGTCCACTCGTGCCCATTAATTGGAGAATTACTCAAGAGGCTGAAGAGGACGGTTTGCTAAATCGTTAGGTCGGGTAACTGGCGCAAGGGTTCGAATCCCTTATTCTCCGTTTTAATGAGAGTTTGTAACTCTCTTTTTCATTTGGCTCTTTGTCAACTGTAGTGGGTTGAAGTCAGCTAAGCTCGAGAAAGGACAAATTTCGTCCTTTCTTTTTTGATGTTCAGAGCGATAAAAATCCGTTTTTTGAAGTTTTCAGGCTCTTTGTCAACTGTAGTGGGTTGAAGAAAAGCTAAAATCTTTATATATTGTCGATTTTATGGTTGTTCTAATTTATTATTACTTCCAACTCTTGAGAGAAATTTCTCCGCTATTGAGCCAGATTTCTTTTCCGTTATCACATTGCACCAAAAGTTTTCCACTTTCAGAGATGTCTTTAGCAAGTCCCTTGTAGTCTTTTTGATCTAGTGTGAAAGTAACTTCTTTTCCAAGAACGAATGACTGTTTTTTGTATAGGTATAATAGCTCTTCTGCTGGTGTTTCGAAGAAAGTACGCCAGATTTCTATGATCAATTCATTCCTTGTTATAGGAGCTGTAGCTTTAAATAAGCTGGCAGCTTTTTCTTTTAATTCCTGAGGGAAGTCTTTAATAGTGAAATTGATACCTACTCCAATAATGATATCTGTGACTAAGCCAGTTTCTACAGAGGTCATTGCTTCAGTGAGAATTCCTCCAATTTTATGATTGTTTAGGTAGATATCATTGACCCATTTTATGTCGACATCTATTAAAGTTAGGTTCTTAATGGCTTTGTAGACAGCTCCAGCTACAAGTAGTGTGTAGGACGGTAATTTGTCATAGGGAAGATTTGGTTTAAGATGGAGGGTCATATAAATGCCACCTTGAGGAGAGTAGAAGGAGCGTTGAAAACGGCCACGCCCTGCTATTTGATAGGAAGCTAGATAGAGGGTGTTTGCTTCATAGCCTAAATCAATTGCTTCTTTTGCATCTAGTTGTGTTGATTTTGTTTCGGGTTTAAAACTGATTTTAATTGGAAGATTTTCTTCTAGAATCTCTGGAAGAATAAGGTCACCATTCATCAGTTTATATCCTCTATTTTTGATACTATCAATTTCAATCCCTTCTTGTTCTAGTCGCTTGATAGCTTTCCAAATTGATGTTCGGCTTAGGGATAGTTTTTCTGCGATTTTTTCTCCGCTGATATAGTCGGTTTCTTTAGATAGGATTTGGTAGACAGCTTGGTAGGATTTCATAATGTTGCCTTTCTCACTAGTTGGTATTGAGAGTATTCTTTTCTTGTATGACTTGGAGTCTGATTAAAGTATTGTTTATAAGCTTTCGAAAAATGTAGTGGATCTGAAAAACCTACCGAGTATGCAATTACCTTGATGGATTCTTGGGTATTTTCGAGAAGTTGTTTAGCTCGGTGCATTCGAACGTAGAGTAGGTATTCTTTGGGTGATAAGGTATTAAATTCTTTGAATACGCTTGATAAGTAGCTTCTGTGAACGGATAGTTCTTTTGTTAAATCTTGAATTGTAAGTGATTGAGGATAGTGGCTATCAATTAATCGTTTGCATTCAAGATAGAGTTGGTAGGTTGATGAAATATTCTTTTTTCTGATTGGGAGCAATAGTTCCCAGATGAAACATCAGTTCATGGAGTTGTCCCATGATATGGAGTTGAGCTAATTCATTGGATTTTGTAATCTGAGCGAAGCGAACAATGTCTGAGATGAGTTTTGCAGTAGTCTGGGTATGACAAGTTTCAGATTGGATGAGATAGGATTGATCAGAAATTTGAGAAAGGGCAAAAAAAATCAGGAGCTTTCCCTCCAGTGATTCCTAACCAGTAGTAGGCCCAAGGTTCTTTACTATCTGCTTGATATAGTCATTTAGTTTTAAAAAGCGTTCCAAACATTCAAAAATA
>NZ_MWSM01000052.1 GCF_002087075.1 Streptococcus pseudopneumoniae ATCC BAA-960 = CCUG 49455 | reverse complement strand
TTTTGTAGTATAATGGTTTTGCATCTCTGTGCCTTTCTTGTGTTTGTGATTGAACAACAAGTATAACACAGAGGTGTTTTCTTATGCCTAGAAGAGCTTTCATTTGACAAGAGGAACCCTTGAAGCAGTTTTGTCAGCTAAACCAAGGCTAATCTTAGCCTTGGCTTGTCAGCCTAACAGCATCAAGCCTCTTATCAAATGAAATCGAGGGCTAGCTATAAGCTAGTTAAAACATCTAATTTTTAGGAGGGCTGGGTGGCTAACTTCATTATAGAACTTTCAATATCACATTCGAATCACAATAAATAAAAAAATCTTCCAATTCCCTTGCAAAAATGAAGAAAGTGTGATAACATAGTACGGTATGTAGTGCTAGCACATCCGCTATATTAGATTTAATAGGAGGAAAACACAATGGCTAAAGTATGTTACTTTACAGGTCGTAAGACTGTATCAGGAAACAACCGTTCACACGCGATGAACCAAACAAAACGTGCCGTAAAACCAAACCTTCAAAAAGTTACTGTTCTTATCGATGGTAAACCTAAAAAAGTTTGGGCTTCAGCTCGCGCTTTGAAATCAGGTAAAGTTGAACGCGTTTAATAATAAAAGCAAGGAGACCTCAGGGTCTTTTTCTTTTGACATAGTGAAAAAATCATTTTAAAAGCAGAGTAAATATCCGCTGATACAGTATTCTGCTTTTACACTTGGGCTGAAATATGATAAAATAGAGTATCAACTAGTTGAGGTAAAAAGGATGACTGTAAAAATTAATACAAAAGATGGTCAAATCGAACTAACAGATGAAGTGATTGCAACCGTCGTAGGTGGAGCAGCAACTGAAATTTTTGGTGTGGTCGGTATGGCTAGTAAAAATGCCCTCAAAGATAATTTCCAAGCCCTTCTAGGTAAGGAAAATTATTCCAAAGGTGTCGTCGTAAAGGCAGCCGAAGATGGAAGCATTGCAGTTGATGTGTATACCGTGTTAAGCTACGGAACAAAGATTAGTGAAGTGTCAAAAAACATTCAAGAGCGTGTTGCCTTTAGCTTGGAAAACCAGCTTGGAATTACTGCTCAGACTGTAAATGTCTACATTCAAAATATCAAAGTTGTAGGAGAATAACCGTGTCAAAAATTACTACTAGCTTATTTCAAGAAATGGTGCAGGCTGCATCAACTCGCTTGAATAAGCAAGCTGAATATGTCAATTCATTAAACGTCTTCCCTGTTCCAGATGGAGATACTGGAACAAACATGGGGATGACCATCGAAAATGGAGCTAAAGAAGTTGCAGACAAGCCAGCTTCTACAGTTGGAGAGGTAGCGAGCATTCTTGCTAAAGGGCTTTTGATGGGTGCGCGTGGGAACTCAGGAGTTATTATGTCTCAGCTTTTCCGTGGATTTTCACAAGCCATCAAGGATAAAGACGAGTTAACAGGTCAAGACTTGGCCCTTGCCTTCCAATCAGGTGTTGAAGTTGCCTATAAGGCAGTGATGAAACCAGTTGAAGGAACGATTTTGACAGTTTCTCGTGGGGCTGCTATCGGTGCTAAGAAAAAAGCTGAGCAAACAGATGATGCTGTTGAAGTCATGCGCGCAGCCTTGGAAGGTGCTAAAACAGCTCTAACTAAAACGCCAGACATGCTTCCAGTATTGAAGGAAGTTGGCGTTGTGGACTCAGGTGGTCAAGGATTGGTCTTTATCTACGAAGGTTTCCTTTCTGCCCTTACTGGTGAATATATTGCATCTGAGGACTTTGTAGCGACTCCTGCCAATATGAGTGAAATGATCAATGCAGAGCACCACAAGTCTGTGGCTGGTCATGTGGCGACTGAGGATATCAACTTTGGTTACTGTACTGAAATCATGGTAGCTCTTAAGCAAGGTCCAACCTATGCCAAAGATTTTGACTACGATGAATTCCGTAACTACTTGAATGAACTTGGAGATTCTCTCCTCGTTGTCAATGATGATGAAATCGTCAAAGTCCATGTCCATACAGAAGATCCAGGACTTGTCATGCAAGAAGGTCTAAAATATGGTAGCTTGGTCAAGGTAAAAGTTGACAATATGCGTAACCAACACGAAGCACAGATTGAGAAAGAAACTGCCCAAGTTAGCAAGCCAGCTGAAGAAAAAGAGTATGCTTTGATTGCTGTGGTGGCTGGTAAAGGTCTAGCAGATATCTTCCGTTCTCAAGGTGTGGATTATGTTATCGAAGGCGGTCAAACCATGAACCCTTCAACAGAAGACTTTATCAAGGCTGTTGAACAGGTCAATGCCCGTAACATCATCTTCCTGCCAAATAACAAGAATATCTTCATGGCAGCTCAATCTGCGGCAGAAGTTTTGGAGCAACCAGCAGTAGTGGTAGAGGCTCGCACTCTTCCTCAAGGTTTGACAAGTCTTCTTGCCTTTGATTCAAGCAAGTCCATTGAAGAAAACCAAGAGCGTATGACAGCTGCTCTTAGCGATGTCGTTAGCGGAAGCGTCACAACAGCCGTGCGTGATACAACGATCGATGGTTTAGAAATCCATGAAAACGATAATCTAGGTATGGTGGATGGGAAAATCCTCGTGTCAAACCCTGACATGCACCAAACCTTGGCAGAAACTTTGAAACATATGTTGGATGAAGACAGTGAAATCGTAACCTTCTATGTCGGTGAAGACGGAAGCGAAGAACTTGCCAATGAAATCGCTCAAGAAATCGCAGAAGAATTTGAGGATCTTGAAGTTGAAATCCACCAAGGTCAACAACCTGTTTACCCCTATCTATTTAGTGTGGAATAAGAGCCGATTAATGAAGGACTGAGAAATCAGTTCTTTTTTCTTTTTTAGTAAATGAAAACGGTATCTTTTTAATAAAAACAAAAATAACATTCATAAATAAACGTTAAAATAGAAAATTCAGAAAATTTCTTCTTTTCTCTTGAAAATTTTTTAAAAAATGGTATGATAGTAACAAGTTATTTTTAAGAGGAAAGAAAGGGGAACAATGGAGAAAATCAGTTTAGAATCTCCTAAGACGGGTTCGGACCTAGTTTTGGAAACACTTCGTGATTTAGGAATTGATACCATCTTTGGTTATCCTGGTGGTGCAGTCTTGCCTTTTTATGATGCGATATATAATTTTAAAGGTATTCACCACATTCTAGGACGCCATGAGCAAGGTTGTCTGCATGAAGCTGAAGGTTATGCTAAATCAACTGGAAAGTTGGGTGTTGCCGTCGTTACTAGCGGACCGGGAGCAACAAATGCCATTACAGGGATTGCGGATGCCATGAGCGATAGTGTTCCCCTTTTGGTCTTTACAGGTCAGGTAGGGCGAGCAGGGATTGGGAAGGATGCCTTTCAGGAGGCAGACATCGTGGGAATTACCATGCCAATCACTAAGTACAATTACCAAGTTCGTGAGACAGCTGATATTCCGCGTATCATCACGGAAGCTGTCCATATCGCGACTACAGGCCGTCCAGGGCCAGTCGTCATTGACCTACCTAAAGACGTATCTGCTTTAGAAACAGACTTCATTTATTCACCAGAAGTGAACCTACCAAGCTATCAGCCGACTCTTGAACCAAATGATATGCAAATCAAGAAAATCTTGAAGCAATTGTCCAAGGCTAAAAAGCCAGTCTTGTTAGCTGGTGGTGGAATTAGTTATGCTGAGGCTGCGGCAGAATTAAATGAATTTGCAGAACGCTATCAAATTCCAGTCGTAACAACTCTCTTAGGTCAAGGAACAATTGCAACGACTCACCCACTCTTCCTTGGAATGGGGGGGATGCACGGTTCTTTCGCAGCGAATATTGCCATGACAGAGACGGACTTTATGATTAGTATTGGCTCTCGTTTTGATGACCGTTTGACAGGAAATCCAAAGACTTTTGCTAAGAATTCTAAGGTTGCCCATATTGATATTGACCCAGCCGAGATTGGCAAGATTATCAGTGCAGATATTCCTGTAGTTGGAGATGCTAAGAAAGCCTTGCAAATGTTGCTAGCAGAACCGACAGTTCATAACAATACTGAGAAATGGATTGAGAAAGTTACTAAAGACAAGAACCGTGTTCGTTCTTATGATAAGAAAGAGCGTGTGGTTCAACCGCAAGCAGTTATTGAACGCATTGGTGAATTGACGAATGGAGATGCCATTGTGGTAACAGATGTTGGTCAACACCAAATGTGGACAGCCCAGTATTATCCCTACCAAAATGAACGTCAGTTAGTGACTTCAGGTGGTTTAGGAACCATGGGATTCGGAATTCCAGCAGCAATCGGGGCTAAAATTGCTAACCCAGATAAGGAAGTAGTCTTGTTTGTTGGGGATGGTGGTTTCCAAATGACCAACCAGGAGTTGGCTATTTTGAATATTTACAAAGTGCCAATCAAGGTGGTTATGCTGAACAATCATTCACTTGGAATGGTTCGCCAGTGGCAGGAATCCTTCTATGAAGGAAGAACATCAGAGTCGGTCTTTGATACCCTTCCTGATTTCCAATTGATGGCGCAGGCTTATGGTATTAAAAACTATAAGTTTGACAATCCTGAGACCTTGGCTCAAGACCTTGAAGTCATCACTGAGCATGTTCCTATGCTAATTGAGGTAGATATTTCTCGTAAGGAACAGGTGTTACCAATGGTACCGGCTGGTAAGAGTAATCATGAGATGTTGGGGGTGAAGTTCCATGCGTAGAATGTTAACAGCAAAACTACAAAATCGTTCAGGAGTCCTCAATCGCTTTACAGGTGTCTTATCTCGTCGTCAGGTTAATATTGAAAGCATCTCTGTTGGAGCAACAGAAGATCCGAATGTATCGCGTATCACCATTATTATTGATGTTGCTTCTCATGATGAAGTGGAGCAAATTATCAAGCAACTCAATCGTCAGATTGATGTGATTCGCATTCGTGATATTACAGACAAGCCTCATTTGGAGCGCGAGGTGATTTTGGTTAAGATGTCAGCGCCAGCTGAGAAGCGAGCTGAGATTCTAGCGATTATTCAACCTTTCCGTGCAACAGTGGTAGACGTAGCGCCAAGCTCGATTACCATTCAGATGACAGGAAATGCTGAAAAGAGTGAAGCTCTATTACGAGTCATTCGACCATACGGTATTCGCAATATTGCTCGAACGGGTGCAACTGGATTTACCCGTGACTAAAAATCCAACTTAAATTTGTTAAACCAGCCTAAAAGGCAATAAATGATAGAAAAGAGAGAAAAACTATGGCAGTTCAAATGGAATACGAAAAAGATGTTAAAGTAGCAGCACTTGACGGTAAAAAAATCGCCGTTATCGGTTATGGTTCACAAGGACATGCGCATGCTCAAAACTTGCGTGACTCAGGTCGCGATGTCATCATCGGTGTACGTCCAGGTAAATCTTTTGACAAAGCAAAAGAAGATGGATTTGACACTTACACAGTAGCAGAAGCAACTAAATTGGCTGATGTTATCATGATTTTGGCACCAGACGAAATCCAACAAGAATTGTACGAAGCGGAAATCGCTCCAAACTTGGAAGCTGGGAATGCAGTTGGATTTGCTCATGGTTTCAACATTCACTTCGAATTTATCAAAGTTCCTGCGGATGTAGATGTCTTTATGTGTGCTCCTAAAGGACCAGGGCACTTGGTACGCCGTACTTACGAAGAAGGATTTGGTGTACCAGCTCTTTACGCAGTATACCAAGATGCAACAGGAAATGCGAAAAACATTGCTATGGACTGGTGTAAAGGTGTTGGAGCAGCTCGTGTAGGTCTTCTTGAAACAACATACAAAGAAGAAACTGAAGAAGATTTGTTTGGTGAACAAGCTGTACTTTGTGGTGGTTTGACTGCCCTTATCGAAGCAGGTTTCGAAGTCTTGACAGAAGCAGGTTACGCTCCAGAATTGGCTTACTTTGAAGTTCTTCACGAAATGAAATTGATCGTTGACTTGATCTATGAAGGTGGATTCAAGAAAATGCGTCAATCTATTTCAAACACTGCTGAATACGGTGACTATGTATCAGGTCCACGTGTGATTACTGAGCAAGTTAAAGAAAATATGAAAGCTGTCTTGGCAGACATCCAAAATGGTAAATTTGCAAATGACTTTGTAAATGACTATAAAGCTGGACGTCCAAAATTGACTGCTTACCGTGAACAAGCAGCTAACCTTGAAATTGAAAAAGTTGGTGCAGAATTGCGTAAAGCAATGCCTTTCGTTGGTAAAAACGACGATGATGCATTCAAAATCTATAACTAATTAGAAAGCAAAGAATTTTGCTTAAAATAGTAGCTTCAGCTATTCGTGGGATATTAGATATACTTATTTAGGGGTTGAAATCATATGAATATTACCAATTTGTTTTCTATCAAGACAGGATGTGATGAAACTGATAGGCAACTGCAAAAATTATTTTTTCAGTTGGATTTACAATTGGGAGAATTGACAGATCAACTAAGAAAATTAGATTCTAATTTTGTTTCTCGTAGTCAATTTGTAGACACGCTGGATTTGAATGATGTAGAATATAAAGAAGTTTTAAACTATTTTATCTTCCATCGTAATGATAGTGAAGAAAGTTTGGCAGAATGGTTATATGATTGGATTTCCACAAATCGTTATGAACTTCCTAAAGAGTTTTCAATTCGTATGGCTCATAAATATCATGAAAGTGTTGCTGAAGTTTTTGGAGATGAATAACTAAAAAAACAGTCATTAGTGACTGTTTTTTATAGAAAAAGAGGTTTTATATGTTAAGTTCAAAAGATATTATCAAGGCTCATAAGGTCTTGAATGGTGTGGTTGTGAATACCCCACTGGATTACGACCATTATTTATCGGAGAAGTATGGTGCTAAGATTTATTTGAAAAAAGAAAATGCCCAGCGTGTTCGTTCCTTTAAAATTCGTGGTGCCTATTATGCTATTTCTCAGCTCAGCAAGGAAGAACGTGAGCGTGGGGTAGTCTGTGCTTCTGCGGGAAATCATGCGCAGGGAGTTGCCTATACTTGTAATGAGATGAAAATTCCTGCTACTATTTTTATGCCCATTACCACTCCGCAACAAAAGATTGGTCAGGTTCGCTTTTTTGGTGGGGATTTTGTAACCATTAAACTAGTTGGAGATACCTTTGATGCCTCAGCCAAAGCAGCTCAAGAATTTACAGTCTCTGAAAATCGTACCTTTATTGCTCCCTTTGATGATACTCATGTCCAAGCGGGTCAAGGAACAGTTGCTTATGAGATTTTAGAAGAAGCTCGAAAAGAATCGATTGACTTTGATGCTGTCTTGGTCCCTGTTGGTGGTGGCGGTCTCATTGCCGGGGTTTCTACCTATATCAAGGAAACAAGTCCAGAAATTGAAGTCATTGGGGTAGAGGCTAATGGAGCGCGTTCCATGAAAGCTGCTTTTGAAGCTGGTGGACCTGTTAAACTCAAAGAAATTGACAAATTTGCGGATGGGATTGCTGTGCAAAAGGTAGGACAGTTGACCTATGAAGCAACGCGTCAACATGTTCAAACTTTGGTAGGTGTCGATGAGGGATTGATTTCTGAAACTTTGATTGACCTCTACTCTAAGCAAGGGATTGTTGCAGAACCTGCTGGAGCAGCTAGTATCGCCTCTTTAGAGGTTTTAGCTGAATATATCAAGGGGAAAACCATTTGTTGTATCATTTCTGGAGGGAATAATGATATCAACCGTATGCCAGAAATGGAAGAGCGTGCCTTGATTTATGATGGGATCAAACATTACTTTGTGGTCAATTTCCCACAGCGTCCAGGAGCTTTGCGTGAGTTTGTAAATGATATCTTGGGGCCAAATGATGATATCACCCGTTTTGAGTATATCAAGCGAGCTAGTAAGGGAACAGGTCCAGTATTGATTGGGATCGCTTTGGCAGATAAGCATGATTATGCAGGCTTAATTCGTCGAATGGAAGGTTTTGATCCAGCTTATATTAACTTAAATGGGAATGAAACGCTCTATAATATGCTTGTCTGAGGACTAATAAAAAAATATCATATTATTTGCACAACTAATGTATAGGTGTTATAATGATAGTGAAGAAAGGGGGCGATTCCTATGGTTTTAGGAAGCTTATCGTGCTATTTCTACTACAACTCACTATAACACCTATTATTTTCGATTCTGTTTATATTAAGGCGGCAGAATTACTTACTATATATAAGGAAATTTTTTGAAATCCCCAATTGTATATATCCCTAATTTGAGATTTCTCTAAATATAATAGGAATCAAAAAAAATAATCAATGTTTGTGAGATGACTGCTAGGTGAGTTGGTCGAAAAACTCGTGAGATAGACAATAGTGCTAGACATGCAATAGCTAGTGATACTGATTTTAAATGACTAGCTGGAAAGTGGGTATGTAATCAGAAGATGCAAGATTGTACAAAGTAAGTAGTACCGGTTGTGAAATGGATAAGATATAGATAAGGACAGGAAAGGAACCAAAGAAGGAGAAAGAAAACGGAATGATTTAGAGATAGTGAGGAGTGAAAGACTATCTTTAGTGGGCTTGTTGATTTAAAAGGAATAGATAGAATGAAATAGTAAATCCTGTCTATCCTATTAAGAAACTGGTATTCAGCATACGTGAATATTTTTACAAATTTAAAGTTTAATAATGCAATTGTTTTTTAGGAGCATACTGATGGGTTATAGTAAGCGGAAAACTATATATTATCGGCTTTAAAAAGGAAGTAAGAAGATTCTGGGTCATTTATTTTATTGAATATATGTTTTTTTATTGACAAAAGTAGTAAAAACGTATACAATTAAGTATTGTAAAGAAGAAAATAGGAGAAAAACATGGCTAAGTCAAACTTTGAAAAAGTAGAATCAGTTGTTGGCTGGGTTCGTGATAAGAAAATCACAGGCTACCGTATCTCTAAGGAAACGAATGCGCGTGAAATGTCTATCATTGCTCTGGCGCAGGGTCGTGCAAAAGTAAAAAATATTTCATTTGAAACAGCCCTAGGCCTAATTGATTTCTATGAAAAAAATCATGAAAAATTTGAAGATTAATCTTTGGATAACGGCGGATTCTTGACCCTCAAGTAGTAGAGATAGAGAATCTGCCTTTTCATTTTGAGGACAGCAAAAAGACTGCACGGTTGAGGCAGCCTTTTCTTTTTATTTGAGATAGCGTTGAAGGAATTCTTTTGTACGGTCTTCTTTAGGATTGGTGAAGAGATCTTCTGGTTTGCCTTCTTCAGCAATCACACCCTTATCCATAAAGATAACACGGTGAGAGACATCACGGGCGAATTCCATTTCGTGGGTTACGACAATCATGGTCAAGCCTTCCTGAGCCAGATCTTGCATGATTTTGAGGACTTCTCCAACCATTTCTGGATCGAGAGCTGATGTTGGTTCATCAAAGAGAATAGCGTCCGGATTCATGGAGAGGGCACGAGCGATGGCCACACGTTGTTTTTGACCCCCTGAGAGTTGTCTTGGCTTCGCTTGCCAGTAGCGTTCTCCCATGCCGACTTTTTCTAGGTTTTCTTTGGCAGTCTTTTCAGCTTCTGTGCGTTCGCGTTTAAGGACAGTTGTCTGAGCGACAATTGTGTTTTCAAGCACGTTGAGATTTTCAAAGAGGTTAAAGGATTGGAACACCATCCCCAACTTTTCACGGTATTGCGTGAGGTCATAGCCTTTTTCGAGGACATTTTGTCCATGATAAAGGATTTGTCCATCAGTTGGTGTTTCAAGTAGGTTGATGGAGCGTAGGAAGGTCGATTTCCCGCTTCCAGAGCTTCCGATGATAGAGATTACCTCTCCCTTGTGGACAGTGAGTGAAATGTCTTTTAGCACTTCGTTTTGGCCATAGGATTTTTTGAGGTGTTTAATTTCAAGGATTGCTTGTGTCATTATTTAAAATCCTCCGTTTGTATTTGGTTAGCACCTGTAGTATAGGTATCCATGTCCATTCTGCGTTCGATGAAGCGTAGGATACGTGTTACGGTGAAGGTGAGGACAAAGTAAATCACGGCGATGATTGTAAATGTCTGGAAGTATTGATAGGTTTGAGTTGCCACGGTATTTCCTGAGAAATAAAGTTCGACAACAGAGATAACGTTCAATACAGATGTATCTTTGATATTGATGACAAATTCATTACCAGTTGCAGGTAGGATGTTACGGACAACCTGAGGCAGGACAATCTTACGCATGGTTTGGTTATGGGTCATACCAAGAGCAGTAGCAGCTTCAAATTGTCCCTTGTCAACTGCTAGGATACCACCACGGACGATTTCAGTCATGTAGGCACCAGTGTTAATCGAAACGATGAAGATAGCAGCCAGTGTGCGATCAAGGTTGATACCGAAAGCTTGGGCAGTTCCATAGTAGATAACCATCGATTGAACGATCATTGGCGTACCACGGAAAATTTCAATGTAGACATTGAGGATCCAGCCGACTAGTTTTTGTAGGCTATAAATGGCTTTATTTTCAGAGAGAGGAGCAGTACGGAAAACACCAATGGCAAGTCCAATAATGAGACCTGTGATAGTTCCGACGATAGAGATTAAAAGGGTGACACCCGCACCACGCAAGAGTTGTTGCCAGTTTTCAGAAAGAATTTTAGCAACTTGGCTAAAGAAACTACTGCTAGTCTCTTCAGTTGTTGTAGCTTCGGCAGGTTGTTCCTTGATCATACGATCCATCAAGGCAACTTGGTCGTCTTTTGAAATGGTTTCAATGCTGGCATTGATTTGGCTAATACGATTGTCATCTTTACGAAGTCCAATGGCGATAGCTGTATCTTCTTCCCCAGTTTTGAAACCTGGTTCTACTTGGACCATCTTGAACTTAGAGTTTGCAGCTTCGGCAGTCAGAGCTTCTGGGCGTTCAGAAACATAGGCATCGATGACACCAGCCTCAAGAGCTTGGCGCATTTGAGCGAAGTCTCCCATGGCTGTTTCTTTTTTAGCACCTGGGATTTGTGAAATCAAGTCATAAAGGTAAACACCTTGTTGAGAAGTGATTTTCGCACCATTAAAGTCATTCAAAGATTTAGCATTTGCGTAGGCAGAATCTTTTTTGATAAGCAAAACTGGTTCGCTAGTGTAGTAACTGCTTGAAAAGGCAATTTCTTGTTTACGCTCGGCAGTAGGACTCATACCTGCGATAATCATGTCAATCTTACCAGAAGTAAGGGCAGGGACTAGACCTTCCCACTTGGTTTTAACAACCAAAGGTTCTTTACCTAAGTCCTTAGCGATTTTCTTGGCGATTTGAACATCGTATCCGTTGGCATACTGGTTGGTTCCATCGATTTTGACAGCTCCATTGCTATCATCATCCTGGGTCCAGTTAAAGGGGGCATATGCTGCTTCCATCCCGATGCGTAAATATTCATCGGCTTGAGCAACATTGACAAGTCCTAGCGTCAGCAAGAGACTTGTGAAAATAGATAAGTATATTTTTCTCATGATTTCTCCTATTCTAATCTATTAAAAAATAACTGTCTCCTATTTTATCGAAAAATGCGTAATTTTTCAACATAAGTAAGCCTTTACTTACGAAAAAATGCTATAATGATAAGAAAGATAAAAAGGGGGCTTAGTTGATGAAAAAAAAACTTTTTTCTTACTGATGTTTGGCTTGTTTTGCCTTCTGCCACTTTCTGTTTTCGCCATTGATTTCAAGATAAACTCTTATCAAGGGGATTTGTATATTCATGCAGACAATACGGCAGAATTTAGACAAAAGATAGTTTATCAGTTTGAGGAGGACTTTAAGGGCCAAATCGTGGGACTTGGACGTGCTGGCAAGATGCCTAGTGGATTTGACATTGATCCTCATCCAAAGGTTCAGGCTGCGAAAAATGGTGCTGAACTAGCAGACGTTACGAGCGAAGTGACAGAAGAAGCGAATGGTTATACTGTGAGAGTCTATAATCCAGGCCAGGAAGGCGACACAGTTGAAGTTGAGCTTACATGGAACTTAAAAAATTTGCTTTTCCTATATGATGACATTGCTGAATTAAATTGGCAACCTTTAACAGATAGTTCAGGGGCTATTGGCAAGTTTGAATTTCATGTAAGGGGAGACAAGGGAGCTGAAAAACTCTTTTTCCATACAGGGAAACTTTTTAGAGAGGGAACGATTGAAAAGAGTAGCCTTGATTATACTATTCGTTTGGACAATCTTCCGGCTAAGCGTGGAGTTGAATTGCATGCCTATTGGCCTCGAACTGATTTTGCTAGCGCTAGGGATCAGGGATTGAAAGGAAATCATTTAGAAGAATTTAATAAGGTAGAAGACTCGATTGTTAAAGAAAAAGAGCAAAGTAAACAACTCCTTACTTGGGTCTTACCTTCGATACTTTCTATCTCCTTGTTATTGAGTGTCTGCTTCTATTTTATCTATAGAAGAAAGACCACTCCTTCAGTCAAATATGCCAAAAATCATCGTCTCTATGAACCACCAATGGAATTAGAGCCTATGGTTTTATCAGAGGCTGTCTACTCGACCTCCTTGGAGGAAGTGAGTCCCTTGGTCAAGGGGGCTGGCAAATTCACCTTTGACCAACTTATTCAAGCTACCTTGCTAGATGTGATAGACCGTGGAAATGTCTCTATCATTTCAGAAGGAGATGCAGTTGGTTTGAGGCTAGTAAAAGAAGATGGTTTGTCAAGCTTTGAGAAAGACTGTCTAAATCTGGCTTTTTCAGGCAAAAAAGAAGAAACTCTTTCCAATTTGTTTGCGGATTACAAGGTATCTGATAGTCTTTATCGTAGAGCAAAAGTCTCTGATGAAAAACGGATTCAAGCAAAGGGGCGTCAGCTTAAATCTTCTTTCGAAGCAGTATTAAAAGAGATGCAAGAAGGGGTCAGAGACAGGGTTTTCTTCTGGGGGCTCCCAGATTACTATCGTCCTTTAACTGGTGGGGAAAAGGCCTTGCAAGTAGGTATGGGTATCTTGACTACCTTGACCCTATTTATCGGATTTGGTCTGTTCTTGTACAGTTTGGACGTTTATGGCTATCTTTACCTCCCCTTGCCAATACTTGGTTTTCTAGGTTTGGTTTTGGCTGTTTTCTATTATTGGAAGCTTCGATTAGATAATCGTGATGGTGTCCTAAATGAAGCAGGAGCAGAGATCTACTATCTCTGGACCAGTTTTGAAAATATGTTGCGTGAGATTGCGCGATTGGATCAGGCTGAATTGGAAAGTATTGTGGTCTGGAATCGCCTCTTGGTCTATGCGACCTTATTTGGCTATGCGGACAAGGTCAGCCATTTGATGAAGGTTCATCAGATTCAAGTGGAAAATCCAGATATCAACCTCTATGTAGCTTATGGCTGGCACAGTATGTTTTATCATTCAAGCGCGCAAATGAGCCATTATGCCAGTGTCGCAAATACAGCAAGTACCTACTCTGTATCTTCTGGAAGTGGAAGTTCTGGCGGTGGTTTCTCTGGAGGCGGAGGTGGTGGAAGTATCGGTGCCTTTTAAAGAGAACTGCCATAGATTGAAAAATATGCTATAATGGAAGATAGAAAAAGGAGTAATCTATGTATCTTATTGAAATTTTAAAATCTATCTTCTTCGGGATTGTTGAAGGAATTACGGAATGGTTGCCGATTTCCAGTACAGGTCACTTGATTTTAGCAGAGGAATTTATCCAATACCAAAATCAAAACGAAGCCTTTATTTCCATGTTTAATGTCGTGATTCAGCTTGGTGCGATTTTGGCGGTCATGGTAATCTACTTTAACAAGCTCAATCCTTTCAAACCGACTAAGGACAAGCAGGAAGTTCGTAAGACTTGGAGACTATGGCTGAAGGTCTTGATTGCGACCTTGCCTTTACTTGCCGTCTTTAAGTTTGATGATTGGTTTGATACCCACTTCCATAACATGGTTTCTGTTGCTCTCATGTTGATTATCTATGGGATTGCCTTTATCTATTTGGAAAAACGTAATAAAGCGCGTGCTATCGAGCCAAGTGTGACAGAGTTGGACAAGCTTCCTTATACAACAGCTTTCTATATCGGACTCTTCCAAGTTCTTGCCCTTTTACCAGGGACAAGCCGTTCTGGAGCTACAATCGTCGGTGGTTTGTTAAATGGAACCAGTCGTTCAGTTGTGACAGAATTTACCTTCTATCTAGGGATTCCTGTTATGTTTGGAGCTAGTGCCTTAAAGATTTTCAAATTTTTGAAAGCAGGACAGCTCTTGAGCTTTGGACAATTGTTCTTGCTCTTGGTTGCGATGGGAGTCGCTTTTGCAGTCAGCATGGTGGCTATTCGCTTTTTGACAAGTTATGTGAAAAAACACGATTTTACCCTTTTTGGTAAATACCGCATCGTGCTTGGTAGTGTCTTGCTACTTTACAGTTTTGTCCGTTTATTTGTATAAGAAAAACCTTGAAGGGGCAGCTCTTCAAGGTTTTATACTCTTTGAAAATCTCTTCAGACCGCGTCAGCTCTATCTGCAACCTCAAAACAGTGTTTTGAGCAGCCTGCGGCTAGCTTCCTAGTTTGCTCTTTGATTTTCATTGAGTTTCAAAATCCAGTCACGGTAATCCCCAGCAGGCGGACACCTCTTTCTTTCTCGCTTAATTCTTCATAGAGTTGTAGGGCTATTTGGCTTATCTGGCTAGCATCCTGTGTTTTTTGAGCTAGACTTTTTCGTTTAGTGAGAGTTGAAAAGTCCTCGTAGCGGATTTTCAAAATGACAATTTTTCCAGATTTTTCTTGTTGACTGAGATTGAGAGCGACTCTTTCTGATAGAAGAGTCAGCTCTTTTTTGATATCTTCCTCGGCACGGAGAATCTTCCCATAGGTTTTCTCCTTCCCGATTGACTTACGGATGCGATTGGATTTGACTGGGGAATTGTGGATGCCACGAGCCTTTCGATAAAGGTCATAACCCAGTCTACCAAAACGATCTATTAGGGTCACTTCAGGGACTTCAAGTAGGTCAGCGCCAGTAAAAACGCCCATTTGATGAAGACGTTCTACAGTCTTTTTTCCTACTCCATGAAACTTGGAAATATCCATTTGTTTGAGGAAATCCTCAGCTTGGTCAGGTAGAATCACTGTCAAACCATGTGGTTTTTGATAATCACTGGCCATTTTAGCCAAGAATTTGTTGTAAGAAACGCCAGCAGAAGCAGTTAGATGGAGTTCTTGCCAGATATCCTCTTGAATGAGGCGAGCAATTTTGACCGCTGACTTGATCCCGAGTTTATTTTCTGTCACATCCAAATAGGCTTCGTCAATGCTCATGGGTTCTATTAAATCTGTATAGCGCTTAAAGATAGCTCGAATCTGGAGTCCCACAGCTTTGTATTTCTCATAATTCCCCGAGATGAAGACGGCCTGGGGACAACGCTCATAGGCTTCCTTAGAGCTCATGGCTGAATGGATACCAAAAGCTCGTGCCTCATAGCTACAGGTAGAAACGACTCCCCGCCCACCTGTTTGCCGAGGGTCACTGCCGATAATGACAGGTTTTCCTCTGAGTTTAGGATTATCTCTGATTTCCACCGCAGCAAAAAAGGCATCCATGTCAATATGGATGATTTTTCTTGACAAATCATTTAACAAAGGAAAAATCAACATGCCTAGCCCCCTTTTTACCGCTTATTTTCTTTTATTATACCCTTTTTTCTGAAAAAAAGAAAAAAGGACTTTATTTTTTCAAAAATATAATACAGTTTGAAATAAAATATAGACTGTTTTAGAAAAGAAAGTGTAAAAATAGGGATTTTCCACTTGTTGAAATCGGTTACTGTATGGTATACTTGTCTCATGAATGTAACAGATGGTTGTTACTAGAAAGAAAAAAGAGGACATTAACATGGTTGTTAAAACAGTTGTTGAAGCACAAGATATTTTTGACAAAGCTTGGGAAGGCTTCAAAGGCGTAGATTGGAAAGAAAAAGCAAGTGTATCACGCTTCGTACAAGCTAACTACACACCTTACGATGGAGACGAAAGCTTCCTTGCAGGACCAACAGAACGTTCACTTCACATCAAAAAAATTGTAGAAGAAACGAAGGCTCACTACGAAGAAACTCGTTTCCCAATGGACACTCGTCCAACATCTATCGCTGATATCCCAGCAGGATTTATCGATAAAGAAAATGAAGTTATCTTCGGTATCCAAAACGATGAACTCTTCAAATTGAACTTCATGCCAAAAGGTGGTATCCGTATGGCTGAAACAACTTTGAAAGAAAATGGATACGAACCAGATCCAGCTGTTCACGAAATCTTTACTAAATACGTAACAACAGTTAACGACGGTATCTTCCGTGCCTACACTTCAAACATTCGTCGCGCACGTCACGCACACACTGTAACTGGTCTTCCAGATGCATACTCACGCGGACGTATCATCGGTGTTTACGCACGTCTTGCTCTTTACGGTGCAGACTACTTGATGCAAGAAAAAGTAAACGACTGGAATGCAATCGAAGAAATTGATGAAGAAACAATCCGTCTTCGTGAAGAAATCAACCTTCAATACCAAGCATTGCAACAAGTTGTTCGCTTGGGTGACCTTTACGGAGTTGATGTTCGCAAACCAGCGATGAACGTTAAAGAAGCGATCCAATGGGTTAACATCGCCTTCATGTCTGTCTGCCGTGTTATCAACGGTGCTGCTACATCTCTAGGACGTGTACCAATCGTTTTGGACATCTTTGCAGAACGTGACCTTGCTCGTGGTACATTTACTGAATCAGAAATCCAAGAATTCGTTGATGATTTCGTTATGAAACTTCGTACAGTTAAATTTGCTCGGACAAAAGCTTACGACCAATTGTACTCAGGTGACCCAACTTTCATCACAACTTCTATGGCTGGTATGGGTAACGACGGTCGTCACCGTGTTACTAAGATGGACTACCGTTTCTTGAACACTCTTGACAACATCGGTAACTCTCCAGAACCAAACTTGACAGTTCTTTGGACTGATAAATTGCCATACAACTTCCGCCGCTACTGTATGCACATGAGCCACAAACACTCTTCTATCCAATACGAAGGTGTAACAACAATGGCTAAAGACGGATATGGTGAAATGAGTTGTATCTCATGCTGTGTGTCTCCACTTGACCCAGAAAATGAAGAACAACGCCACAACATCCAGTACTTCGGTGCGCGTGTAAACGTATTGAAAGCCCTTCTTACTGGTTTGAACGGTGGTTACGACGATGTTCACAAAGACTACAAAGTATTTGACATCGAACCAATCCGTGACGAAGTTCTTGAATTTGAATCAGTTAAAGCTAACTTTGAAAAATCTCTTGACTGGTTGACTGACACTTACGTAGATGCCTTGAACATCATTCACTACATGACTGATAAATACAACTACGAAGCTGTTCAAATGGCCTTCTTGCCAACTAAACAACGTGCCAACATGGGATTCGGTATCTGTGGATTTGCCAACACTGTTGACACATTGTCAGCTATTAAGTACGCTACAGTTAAACCAATCCGTGACGAAAATGGCTATATCTACGATTACGAAACAATCGGTGAATACCCACGTTGGGGTGAAGATGACCCACGTTCAAACGAATTGGCAGAATGGTTGATCGAAGCTTACACTACTCGTCTACGTAGCCACAAACTTTACAAAGACGCAGAAGCTACTGTATCACTTTTGACAATCACATCTAACGTTGCTTACTCTAAACAAACTGG
This sequence comes from Streptococcus pseudopneumoniae ATCC BAA-960 = CCUG 49455, assembly GCF_002087075.1. Taxonomy (GTDB): domain Bacteria; phylum Bacillota; class Bacilli; order Lactobacillales; family Streptococcaceae; genus Streptococcus; species Streptococcus pseudopneumoniae. Next base: position 852 of record NZ_MWSM01000052.1, on the reverse strand, counting down.
TAACTCACCAGTCCACAAAGGTGTATACCTCAACGAAGATGGTTCTGTGAACTTGTCTAAACTTGAATTCTTCTCACCAGGTGCTAACCCATCTAACAAAGCTAAAGGTGGATGGTTGCAAAACTTGAATTCACTTTCTAGCCTTGACTTTAGTTATGCAGCTGATGGTATCTCATTGACTACACAAGTATCACCTCGCGCTCTTGGTAAGACTCGTGACGAACAAGTTGATAACTTGGTAACAATCCTTGATGGTTACTTCGAAAACGGTGGACAACACGTTAACTTGAACGTTATGGACTTGAACGATGTTTACGAAAAGATTATGTCAGGTGAAGACGTTATCGTACGTATCTCTGGATACTGTGTAAACACTAAATACCTCACTCCAGAACAAAAAACTGAATTGACACAACGTGTCTTCCACGAAGTTCTTTCAATGGATGATGCCTTGGATGCATTGAGCTAATCAAGTTCTTGAATAATGAAAAGGAACCCTCGGTCAGTCGACTGAGGGTTTTGTGCTTGGGGATAGTGTGAGCAATTCCTTCGGCGCAATATGCAATGTTTTTGGAAAGGAATAGTGGACCGAATCTGAAATAGCCCGCTGAAACGTTTCAAACAGTGCTAGAAATTGACTGGAATTCAAAGATACTTGTTGAGTTGGGGGGATTTGAAAATAATCCTCAATGAAAATCAAAGAGCAAACTAGGAAGCTATCCTCAGGTTGCTCAAAACACTGTTTTGAGGTTGCAGATAGATCTGACGCAGTTTGAAGAGATTTTCATTGAGGATAAGTCAGGTACTGAAATGTCTGATCGGGATTTAAAGATATAATCCCGACTTTATCAC
>NZ_MWSM01000051.1 GCF_002087075.1 Streptococcus pseudopneumoniae ATCC BAA-960 = CCUG 49455 | reverse complement strand
TACTACCTCAACAGTAATGGCGATATGAAAGTTAGCCAATGGTTCCAAGTTAGTGGGAAATGGTACTATGTAGATGAATCAGGTATGCTTGCAGTTAATACAACAGTAAACGGCTATAGAGTCAATGCTAATGGTGAATTGGTAAACTAAATCTAACTGAATGAATCTTAATATTATTTTTTGATAGGATATTAAGGCTGAAAATAACTCCATAATCTCTAGCCAGATTTATTCTACTGGAGATTATGGAGTATTTTGTAATATAAGAGATAATGGAAGGATGAGCTAGTAACTCAACATTCTTATATAATAGATTGAATCTAGAGTAGTACATAGTTACTGATGAAAAATCAACTGTTAAAGTGCCTGCTGGCAAATAATTACCTAACACAGGTTCAGCATCAAGTGCAGCACTTGCTAGTCTTGGTCTAGTGGTGGCAACAAGTGGTTTTGCTTTGCTAGGAAGAAAGGCTAGACGTAGAAAATAGGATAGCTAGAAAATTCTATTCTCTACTTAAAGTTAGATTATAAGGGGGATTTGGAGAAATCATCAATCCTAGTGATGGGTGAGAAAAGTGAGAACCCAAGATAATCGCACACTTTAGCTGAAAAGGGATATTCTATCAATGTAACCAGTCTCTTCTGTCTCTAACTGTGGGACAGGAGATGGGTAATATCGAGTAGAAAAGCTAGCAGAATAGTTCTATTGAAGAGAGGAGGGAAACTGAAAAATTGGGTACCCCTCCTCTTTTTTGGTATAATAGAAGATAGAAAACGAGGTTAGAAGAGATGATTTTTGATACACATACACACTTGAATGTAGAAGAATTTGCAGGTCGTGAGGCAGAAGAAATTGCCTTGGCTGCTGAGATGGGTGTGACACAGATGAATATTGTTGGTTTTGATGAACCGACGATTGAGCGTGCCTTGGAGTTGTTAGATGAGTATGACCAGCTCTATGCGACTATTGGTTGGCATCCTACAGAAGCTGGTACTTATACAGAGGAAGTTGAGGCTTACTTGTTGGATAAGTTAAAACATCCCAAGGTTGTGGCTTTAGGTGAAATTGGCTTAGACTACCATTGGATGACAGCGCCCAAAGAGGTGCAGGAGCAGGTTTTTCGCCGTCAGATTCAGCTATCTAAGGACTTGGATTTGCCTTTTGTTGTCCACACCCGTGATGCGCTGGAAGATACCTATGAGATTATCAAGAGCGAGGGAGTTGGCTCTCGAGGTGGTATCATGCATTCATTTTCAGGGACGCTTGAGTGGGCAGAGAAGTTTGTCGAGCTTGGTATGACCATTTCCTTCTCAGGAGTGGTGACTTTCAAGAAAGCAACTGATATCCAAGAAGCAGCTAAAGAGTTACCTTTGGACAAGATTTTGGTGGAGACGGATGCTCCTTACTTGGCTCCTGTACCCAAGCGTGGTCGCGAAAACAAAACAGCCTATACTCGCTATGTGGTGGACTTTATCGCGGATTTGCGTGGCATGACGACAGAAGAGCTAGCGGCAGCAACGACTGCAAATGCAGAGCGAATTTTTGGATTGGACAGCAAGTAATGAAAGAAAAAATTTCCCAAGTCATCGTAGTTGAAGGTCGCGATGATACGGCCAATCTCAAACGTTACTTCGATGTAGAGACCTATGAGACACGAGGTTCTGCCATCAATGAGCAGGATTTAGAACGGATTCAGCGCCTACACCAACGTCATGGAGTCATTGTCTTTACAGACCCAGATTTTAATGGGGAGCGGATTCGTCGCATGATTATGACGACTATTCCAACAGTTCAGCATGCCTTCCTCAAACGAGATGAAGCTGTTCCTAAGTCCAAAACCAAGGGGCGTTCTCTGGGAATTGAGCATGCCAGCTATGAAGACCTGAAAACGGCTCTAGCTCAGGTGACAGAACAATTTGAACATGAGAGTCAGTTTGACATCAGTCGTAGCGACTTGATTCGCCTTGGCTTTCTAGCGGGAGCAGATAGTCGTAAGCGACGAGAATATCTAGGAGAGGCTCTCCGAATCGGCTATTCCAACGGCAAGCAACTCCTCAAACGCTTAGAGTTGTTTGGGATCACATTGGCAGAAGTGGAAGAAGCTATGAAATCTTATGAGTAGGAAAGATGTAGTCGTTACAATTTTTTAAGTTTCACAGTATTTTTCGAAGCAGGTAGAAGAGGAGACGTCTGATGTTAATTGGTCAAAAAATTAAAGAGATTCGGATAGAAAAAGGAATTAGTCGTCCAGATTTTTGTGGAGATGAGCAAGAACTGACAGCTCGTCAACTGTCGCGAATTGAAAGTGGAGCTTCGCAACCGAGTTTGCCCAAGTTAGACTATATTGCTCGCCGGCTAGGAGTTCCAGCTTATAGCCTTATGCCGGATTTTTCAGCTCTTCCTCCTGCTTATTTAGAATTGAAATACCAGATTTTACGTGAACCAATCTATGGTAAAGAAGAGGAGTACGATAAGAAGGAAGCGTGTTTGGAAGAGATTTATAAAATATACTTTGATAATCTTCCTAAAGAAGAACAATTAGCATGTGAAGTATTGCAGGCGTGTTTGGATACTTCTAGAACTAGAAGGCCTGAATATGCAGAGTTAATACTTGAGGAACATATGCCTCAGATCATAGAAAAAGAAGTTTATTCAACAAATGATATGTTGTTGATTCGTTTGTTTTTTTATCAAATGCTCATTAGAAAAGATCTTGCCAAATTTATAAATCAAATCGAAAAGCTAATGCTCTTTCTTTTGGAACAGAAGAAGGTAACTCAAATAGAGAATTACTTTATAATTAGAGATACTCTTATTTCAGGAATGTGTTGTCTTGAAAAGGTAGGAGTAACTGATTGTTTTAATGATTATCTATCGTGTTTACAAGAAATTATGGATAAAACTCAAGATTATCAAAAGAAACCTCTTGTATTTATGTTTTTGTGGAAGCAAGCATTAAGAGAAGAAAGAGATTTTAGTTTAGCTGAATCATTTTATCAGTCTTCTAAAACATTTGCGCAGCTAATTGGAGATGAATTTCTAGTAAAGAAATTGACAGAGGAATGGCAAGAGGATGTCAAAAAATATTTATAAACATAGTGAATCAGTGACAAAAATGTCCCTGTTCTCGCATCAAAACAGTTCTAAAGTTCGTCTTTAGGACTGTTTTTTTAGATATAAGCTAAAAATAATATGAAAGAATTAGATTTTAAGGACATTGGTGTCCTTGGAGTTTATTGATATAAGTTTTATAATAGATGACATAGAAATAAGGAGGTGTGATATGTTTGGTTTTATCATGTTTTTAACATATTTTAGTTTTGGAGATTGGTGGCACGGATAGAAAGGAGAATGTAATGAGGTGTTGCTTTGAAAAGGTCTATGATCCATGACTTAGTTTTACTTGAATAGAAAATAGACAATATATAATAAATATTTATGATATAATAAAAAATAGAGGAGTATCAATATGAAACAAACAGTTAAAAAATTAGCCCTTGTAGCGAGTCTTGTAGCAACATTAGGTGGAGGAGTAGCAGTAGTATCGGCCGCGGTTAAGTATCCAGGTGGTGGTGTCTGGACGTATGGTTCGGCTAACGGAGGTGCTTACTCAAACTACTATCACCCCTCAAAATACCATAGTTCAACAGTTTCTAGCAGATGGAATAGTTCATCTGATAAGGGATATGCTGATGCAGGAGGAACATCTCGAGCTTGGATTCGTACTGCGTGGGGCGAGCAAGTAAGCTTTTATTATGATTATTAAAAATTATACACGAGAAAGTAAAAACATTTCTGGGTGAGTTGATAACAATGCTTTACTTGGTCATCTCTCTAGCAGGTGACCAAGTAACTTTTTGGAGGAAATGATGAAACGTTTATTTATTTTGATTTCAATGGTATTGGTATCGCTTTATATGGTGATAACTTCCGTTGACCATCGAGAAGAGATTTTATTTGGTAACTATCCCTCTGTTGATGTGATGGGTACTGGGCTAGACCAATCAGTAGCTGATCGAGAAAAACTGACAGAGGCTTTGAGTCACTTGGCGGTAGAGCACAATAGTCTCATCGCTCGTCGGATTGTTGAGCCAAATGAAGCTGGAGAAACACGCTTTACCTATGCCACTTATGGTCAGGGAGAGTTTCCAGAAGGTTTGACCATTTCCTCCAAGGAGAGTGCAGAAACGAGTGATTTATTAGGGTCTTACTTGATTGTGTCAGGGAGTTTGGATGGAGTGAGCTTACAGACCGCCCTGCAAGAACTTGGTTATAATGGTGTTGTCTCGAATAGAACAGAGGCATTTTCGATGGTCGTCCTCTTGGCTGCTACCCCAATGGGGCTACTGAGTCTAGCCATTTTTCTGCTGACCTTTATGAGTCTGACCCTGATTTATCGGATCAAGTCCCTTCGTCAGGCAGGGATTCGCTTAATCGCTGGTGAGAGCTTGTTTGGGGTGGCTCTTAGACCAGTGTTAGAAGATGTGAGACAGCTTATCTGCTCAGTGCTGCTATCCAGTCTTTTGGGATTGGGGATTCTCTGGTATCAAGGTGCCTTATTTATGGCAACGGTGCAACTGGTCATCATTGCTCTTCTACTTTATGGATTGACCTTGGCAGGGCTTTCTACCTTACTAAGTGTCGTGTATCTATTTGGTTTACAGGAAAATAGTCTGGTGGATCTATTGAAAGGGAAACTCCCTCTCAAACGTATGATGACATTGATGATGGTGGGGCAACTCTTGGCCGTGCTGGTTGTCGGATCGAGTGCGACTACTCTCCTACCCCACTACCGTGAAATGCAGGAGATGGAGAAGGCAAGCGATAAATGGAGTCAGTCCTCAGACCGTTACCGTCTATCCTTTGGTTGGTCTAGTGCATTTGCCGATGAAGAAGGAATGCGTAAGGATAATCGTGAGTGGCAGACATTTACTGAAGAACGGTTAGCCAATACAGACTCTTTTTATATTGTGAGCAATGTTGACAATTTCTCAGATGGAGCAGAAGTGGACCTAGATGGCAATCGTCTCAGTGACTACACACCGTCAGGGAATGTTATCTATGTCTCACCGCGCTATCTGATAGAAGAAAAGATTACCGTTTCTTCAGAGTTTATGGATAAGATGCAAAACTTGTCTGAGGGAGAGTTTGGGCTGATTTTGCCTGAGAGCTTGCGAGAGCAGTCTGTCTACTATCAAAGATTATTTACAGATTACCTGCAAAGATTTTCATCTGAAAGTGTAGAAGTGACGAGTCAGAAACACTACCTCCCACAGCTAAGGCTAGATTTTACAGAAACAGGACAGGAACGCTTCCTCTATAATGATGGGTACAAGACAACACGTCAGTACCTAAAAGATCCGATTATTGTAGTTCTAACGCCGCAAGCGACTGGAACAAGACCTGTTGCAGGGATGTTGTGGGGAACTACGGCTAATAGTGCCTTGAAACTAGATCGATATGGAGACAGCATTACCGCTCTAAAAGAGCAAGGTCTGTATCACAAGGTCTCTTACTTGGTAAAAAGCCAGCTATTTTTTGCAAAGGTACTAAATGACAAACGGGTGGAGTTTTACTCTCTCCTTATTGGAACGATTTTGACCCTGTCTACGGCTATCTTGTTATTTGATTCCATGAATCTTCTCTATTTTGAGCAGTTCAGACGGGAGCTTATGATTAAACGTCTTGCTGGTATGACAATCTATGAGCTTCATGGCAAGTATTTACTGGCGCAAGGAGGAGTTCTCTTGCTTGGCTTAGTCCTATCTAGTATTTTGACAAGAGATGGTTTGATTAGCGCTCTAGTTGTAGCTTTGTTTACGCTTAACGCCCTCTTGATTTTAGTAAGGCAGGACAAAAAAGAAGAAGCTGGTAGCATGGCAGTATTGAAAGGAAAATAAGATGATTGATATTCAAGGATTGGAAAAGAAGTTTAATGACCGTGCGATTTTCTCTGGTTTAAATCTCAAGCTGGAGAAGGGCAAGGTCTATGCCTTAATCGGGAAGAGTGGGAGCGGAAAGACGACGCTGCTGAATATCTTAGGCAAACTAGAAAAGATAGATGGAGGAAGGGTTCTCTATCAGGGGAAAGATTTAAAAACCATTCCCACTCGTGAGTATTTTCGAGACCAGATGGGCTATCTCTTTCAAAATTTTGGCCTCTTAGAAAACCAATCAATCAAAGAGAATTTGGATTTGGGCTTTGTTGGTCAGAAAATCTCAAAAGTAGAACGTTTGGAAAGGCAAGTGGAGGCTTTAGAAAAAGTTAATCTAGGATATTTGGATCTAGAACAAAAAATCTATACTTTATCTGGGGGAGAGGCTCAGCGAGTTGCCCTTGCGAAGACTATTTTGAAAAATCCACCCTTGATTTTGGCAGATGAACCAACAGCAGCTCTTGATCCTGAAAATTCAGAGGAGGTTATGAATCTCTTGGTGGGCTTGAAAGATGAAAATCGAATGATCATCATTGCGACCCATAATCCCCTAGTCTGGAATAAGGCCGATGAAATCATTGATATGAGGGAGCTTGCTCATGTGTGAAAAAATCCGTATTCGCAGGGTATCTGATTATCCGAGTGCCAGAGGTGGTTTAGAAGACATCCTCATCATGGAAAATATGACCAATCATCTCCTTTTAGTTCAAATCCGAGTGAATGGCTATTTGCTTGATTTTGCTAGCATTGAAGGGCAAAGGCAAAAGCATTATCGTTTGAAAAATTTACCTCAAACGGTTGAACTGACAGTGGACGACGTGGAGGAGGATGTAGATTTGACCCTACCTGAAAATCGAAGTTATCAAGAAGCTGATTTTTTTGAACGTATGTTTCGAGAGAACCGCTAAGTCCCCTTTTAAAGATTTTCAAGACTATCTTTCTTCACGAGGAAAGATAGTTTTTTGGTATGATTTTCACCCCCAAAATACAAGGGGAATGTGTTACAATAGTAGTAACAGATAATAGAAAAGAGAATAGATGAGAATTGCAGATTATAGCGTGACCAAGGCAGTGCTGGAGCGTCACGGTTTTACCTTTAAAAAGTCCTTTGGGCAAAATTTCCTGACGGATACCAATATCCTTCAAAAGATTGTGGATACGGCTGAGATTGATGACCAGGTCAATGTCATCGAAATCGGGCCAGGTATTGGTGCCTTGACGGAGTTTCTGGCTGAGTGTGCAGCCCAAGTCATGGCTTTTGAGATTGACCACCGTTTGGTGCCAATTTTGGCAGATACCTTGCGTGATTTTGATAATGTGACCGTGGTCAACGAGGACATTCTCAAGGTCGATTTGGCGAAATATATCCAGAATTTTAAAAATCCTGACTTGCCAATCAAGGTAGTGGCTAATTTGCCCTACTACATCACGACGCCTATTCTCATGCACTTGATTGAGAGTGGCATTCCTTTTAGTGAGTTTGTCGTCATGATGCAAAAAGAAGTGGCGGATCGCATCTCCGCTCAACCAAATACCAAGGCTTATGGTAGCTTGTCGATTGCGGTGCAGTATTACATGACAGCCAAGGTTGCCTTTATCGTGCCTCGTACGGTATTTGTGCCAGCGCCAAACGTGGACTCTGCTATTTTGAAAATGGTGCGCCGTCCAGAGCCAGCTGTAGAAGTAGAAGATGAGAACTTCTTCTTTAAGGTTTCCAAGGCTAGTTTCACCCATCGCCGCAAGACCTTATGGAATAACCTGACAGGTTACTTTGGCAAGACTGAGGAAGTCAAGGACAAGCTGACCAAGGCTTTGGATCAAGCAGGCTTGTCACCAAGTGTGCGTGGGGAAGCTCTCAGCTTGGAAGAGTTTGCCAGTCTAGCAGATGCACTTAAAGGGCAAGGGCTCTAAGATGCAGGGACAAAAACTTAATTTTAGTAAAAAATGAAGTAGATCTTTCTATGATAAAACGCATATTATCAAGGTTTTCCAACACCTGATAATATGCGTTTCTCTGATTTTAAAGACTTTTGTCCCAGCATTTTGGTATATATAGTAGATTGAAATAAGATATGAACAAAGAGATTAGGAAAGTCAAATTAATTTCTAGAAACGTTTTAGAATCCTTAGTTTACTATTTCTAGGTTCAATCCACTATAGTTCGTATTAAATCAATGAATCAGTAGTTGATTGGGCACTTCATTAGATTTTTAAACTCGTGAAATACCTGATTAGCCTTGTGGGGCTGGACCAACGAAATCGAGTCTTTGTCTACCGATTTCTGCTCCATCGATTTTTCGCTCGACATTTACGTATGAAATTTACCCTAACAATACTATTTTATCATAAAACTAGTAGAAAAAACAGTCTTGTATTTATTTATTTTTGTGATATATTAGTAGGTGAATAAGGGCATGTTCAATAGACTTAGAAAGGAGTTTTTTGTAGCAAACTATTGAAATATATGTAGCCAAGATTTGGAACAGTTACCTATAGGAGTGTGAATTGCTTTCAGATAGATATCCTATTCTGAAATATAAGGAAACGTTCATCTTATATTAGCTATTTTTACTTCTCTTGAAAATGGGAAGGAGATATTCATGAGAAAAAAATTAGTCAATAGCCTTATGTCTGCAGTGGTTCTATCAGGATTTCCTATTGCGACTTATGCAAATGAGAAGAATATTGGTCCAAATATAACGGTTTCTAATGGGCAAACTAGATTATCTATACCTGAAAAAAATGGGGTAGAAGTGATTCAGTCTGAAGAAAATCGAGTTGTATATGAGGTGAAAGAGGCAGCTAAAATAGAAACTAGCGATGGAGATATGGTGGCCCCCATTGTTGTGGATAGCCGTATTACTTCTATAAATAATCAAGTAGTACAAGGAAAAACTGTTTATACCGCTGATTTAGAGAAGGCTACTTTTGTTGAAGAGGCTTACAATAAGCTTGCTAAACCAACGAATATATTAGACCATATTTTTGGTATACAGAAAGTGCACGCTTATACTCAAAACATTACTACTCATCAAAGTCAGTTTAATAGTACTTATAGTGTGGAATTGTATACTGTTGTTCACTGGGTGAGTTATGATGGAGGTGTACAAAAAAAATATTACTAAAATAAGTGGAGGAGTTGACTTCCATGAAAGGGATATCGAAATAGAATCTTCAAGTGTGGAAGTTAGACAAGATGGTTGGTATTCATCCCAGCAAAAATGGTTTCATCCAGGTGCAAGAAGTAGTTGGGAGTATAGCACAGGTTTTTCTAAGCTTGGACCAGGTGAAAATCGGGTAGTAACTAATTATACTGTTCATTTGATTCGATATGGAGATAGATGGTCAGCTTACTTGCAAAATAATCCATGGTAGAGAATATGAAAAAAATAATTAGTCCCCTTCTTTTTTTAGTGAGCTATTGTTTACCTTTCTATAAAGTAGTTGATGTGATTGATGGAGAAACGACTGAAAGTATGATTTATGGTTTTCAATTTATGTTGCGAAATTGGTCAATCTATCTACTTTGTCTGTTCTTATTGATGATTTTTCTATGGCGAAAGCAAGGATGGGTTCTAATTGTAGCAGTATTTATGTATGTTCTTTGTTTACTATCTCTAACGACCTATGATTTCTATCAATTTCCAATCATCTATCTACCAGGCTATTTTATAGAGTCTGTCTTTCCCCACATGATGTATGGAGTTTATATTCATATTTTTTGTCTTGCTTTATTAGGTTTTTTCTATTACACACAGAAAAAGTAAAGCGAACAGGGAGTTTTAGGCTCTCTGTTCGCCTGTTTTTATATAAGGAGGTAGACTCGTTATTTTTGTATAAAACTTTGTATCTAAAGCGTGAGTGTATCTTTTTCTTTTAGAATAGACTTATCGAAATTGTAAAGAGAAGCTAAGCTAAAATAGCTTTTTTTTGTTATAATGGAACTAACAATTTTAAAGGAGTTATTTTGCAAGGACAAATCATTAAAGCCTTGGCTGGGTTCTACTATGTGGAGAGTGATGGCCAGGTTTATCAAACACGCGCGCGTGGGAATTTCCGTAAAAAAGGCCATACCCCTTATGTTGGGGACTGGGTAGATTTCTCTGCCGAGGAAAATTCAGAAGGCTATATCCTCAAAATTCACGAACGGAAAAACAGTCTGGTTCGTCCGCCTATTGTCAATATCGATCAAGCTGTAGTAATCATGTCCGTCAAGGAACCTGATTTTAACAGCAATTTGCTGGATCGTTTCTTGGTTCTTTTGGAACACAAGGGCATCCATCCCATCGTCTATATTTCCAAAATGGATTTGTTGGAAGATGGGGGAGAACTGGATTTTTATAAACAGACTTATGGTGACATCGGCTATGACTTTGTGACCAGTAAAGAGGAACTCCTGCCTTTGTTAACAGATAAGATTACAGTCTTTATGGGGCAGACAGGTGTTGGTAAGTCAACCCTTCTCAATAAAATCGCACCAGACCTCAATCTTGAAACAGGAGAAATTTCAGACAGTCTGGGTCGCGGGCGCCACACTACTCGAGCAGTTAGTTTTTACAATCTTAATGGGGGTAAAATCGCAGATACACCAGGCTTTTCATCACTGGATTATGAAGTAACAACGGCTGAAGACCTCAATCAGGCTTTCCCAGAGATTGCTACTGTTAGTCGAGACTGCAAATTCCGCACTTGTACCCATACCCATGAGCCGTCTTGTGCAGTGAAACCAGCAGTTGAAGAGGGTGTCATTGCGTCCTTTCGTTTTGACAACTACCTGCAATTCCTCAGTGAGATTGAAAATCGCAGAGAAACCTATAAAAAAGTCAGCAAAAAAATTCCAAAATAAGGAGAAACCTATGTCTCAATACAAGATTGCTCCGTCAATTCTGGCAGCAGATTATGCCAACTTTGAACGTGAAATCAAACGCCTAGAAGCAACTGGGGCAGAATATGCCCATATTGATATTATGGACGGTCACTTTGTACCACAAATCAGTTTTGGTGCGGGTGTGGTCGAATCTCTTCGCCCTCATAGCAAGATGGTTTTCGATTGCCACTTGATGGTGTCAAACCCTGAGCATCATTTAGAGGACTTTGCGCGTGCAGGTGCGGATATTATCAGTATCCATGTGGAAGCAACGCCTCATATTCATGGTGCCCTCCAAAAGATTCGTTCACTCGGTGTCAAGCCTTCAGTCGTTATCAATCCTGGTACACCAGTTGAAGCGATTAAGCATGTGCTTCATCTAGTTGACCAAGTCCTAGTCATGACAGTTAACCCTGGATTTGGTGGGCAAGCCTTTCTACCAGAGACCATGGATAAGGTCCGTGAGTTGGTTGCTCTTCGTCAGGAAAAAGGTTTGAAATTTGAGATTGAAGTGGATGGTGGGATTGATGATAAAACGATTGCTCAAGCCAAAGAAGCTGGTGCGACCGTTTTTGTAGCAGGTTCCTATGTCTTTAAGGGAGATGTCAATGAGCGAGTACAAACTCTCAGAAAACAACTGGACTAGGGTTGCCGTTTTTGCAGGCGGAGACCGTGGTCATTATCGGACGGACTTTGATGGTTTTGTTGGTGTGGATCGGGGCTCGCTATGGGTCCTGGAAGAAAACCTTCCTATTGCTCTAGCAGTCGGAGATTTTGATTCTGTGACGGAAGAAGAGCGACAGTTGATTCAAAAACGTGCCCAGCATTTTGTCCAAGCCCGACCAGAAAAAGATGATACAGATTTGGAATTGGCTCTCTTAACCATCTTTGAGCAAAATCCGCAGGCTGAGGTTACTATTTTCGGTGCTTTGGGTGGTCGTATTGATCATATGCTGGCTAATGTCTTTCTGCCCAGCAATCCCAAGTTGGCTCCCTATATGCGTCAAATAGAAATTGAAGATGGGCAAAATTTGATTGCCTATTGTCCAGAAGGGACCAGTCAGCTAGAACCTCGTTCAGACTACGACTATCTAGCCTTTATGCCGGTTCGGGATAGCCAGCTGACTATTATTGGTGCCAAGTATGAGTTGACAGAGGAAAATTTTTTCTTTAAAAAAGTGTACGCTTCTAACGAATATATAGATAGGGAAGTTTCGGTGACTTGCCCAGATGGCTATGTGGTCGTGCTGCATAGTAAGGACAGGAGGTAGGATGGAAAGTTTACTTGTTCTATTATTGATTACCAACCTAGCTGGACTCTTTCTGATTTGGCAAAGGCAGGATAAGCAGGAGAAACATCTCAGCAAGAGCTTGGAGGATCAGGCAGATAATCTTTCAGATCAGCTGGATTATCGCTTTGAGCAAGCCCGACAAGCCAGGCAGTTAGATCAAAAAGACTTGGAAGTGGCTATCAGCGATCGTTTGCAAGAAGTGCGAATCGAATTGTACCAAGGTCTGACTCAGGTCCGTCAAGAAATGACAGATAATCTCCTCCAAACCAGAGACAAGACCGACCAACGTCTCCAAGCCTTGCAGGAATCAAATGAGCAACGTTTGGAACAAATGCGCCAGACAGTCGAGGAAAAGTTAGAAAAGACCTTGCAGACACGCTTACAGGCCTCCTTTGAGACAGTTTCCAAACAACTGGAGTCTGTCAATCGTGGCCTTGGAGCAATGCAGACAGTTGCCCGTGATGTCGGCGCCCTCAACAAGGTTCTCTCTGGAACCAAGACGAGAGGGATTCTGGGAGAATTGCAACTGGGGCAAATCATCGAAGACATCATGACCCCTGCCCAGTATGAACGAGAATATGCAACGGTTGAAAACTCCAGTGAACGAGTGGAGTATGCCATTAAGTTACCTGGACAGGGTGATCAGGAATATGTATACCTACCGATTGACTCCAAGTTTCCTTTGGCTGATTATTACCGCTTGGAAGAAGCCTATGAAGCAGGTGATAGGGACGAGATTGAACGCTGTCGTAAATCGCTTTTAGCAAGCGTCAAGCGCTTTGCCAAGGATATCAAGAGCAAGTACATAGCACCGCCTCGGACGACCAATTTTGGAGTCTTGTTTGTTCCGACAGAAGGTCTCTACTCAGAAATCGTCCGCAATCCTATCTTCTTTGATGATTTGAGACGGGAAGAACAGATTATTGTTGCAGGTCCAAGTACCCTATCAGCCCTTCTTAACTCCCTATCAGTTGGATTCAAAACTCTCAATATCCAAAAGAGTGCCGACCATATCAGTAAGACTCTTGCCAGCGTCAAGACCGAGTTTGGCAAGTTTGGTGGTATTCTGGTAAAGGCACAAAAACATCTCCAACATGCCTCTGGCAATATTGATGAATTATTAAACCGTCGTACCACAGCTATCGAGCGGACGCTCCGTCACATTGAGTTGTCAGAAGGTGAGCCTGCGCTTGATCTACTCCATTTCCAAGAAAATGAGGAAGAATATGAAGATTAGTCACATGAAAAAAGATGAGCTGTTTGAAGGTTTTTACTTAATCAAATCAGCTGACCTGAGGCAAACTCGAGCTGGGAAAAACTACCTAGCCTTTACCTTCCAAGATGATAGTGGCGAGATTGAGGGGAAGCTCTGGGATGCCCAACCTCATAACATTGAGGCCTTTACCGCAGGTAGGGTTGTCTACATGAAAGGGCGCCGAGAAGTTTATAACAACACTCCACAGGTCAATCAAATCACTCTCCGCCTGCCGCAAGCTGGTGAACCCAATGACCCAGCTGATTTCAAGGTCAAGCCACCGGTTGATATCAAGGAAATTCGTGACTACATGTCGCAAATGATTTTCAAAATTGAAAATCCTGTCTGGCAACGGATTGTCCGAAATCTCTACACCAAGTATGATAAGGAATTCTACTCCTATCCAGCAGCCAAGACCAACCACCATGCCTTTGAAACAGGCTTGGCCTATCATACGGCGACCATGGTGCGCTTGGCAGATGCCATTAGCAATATTTATCCTCGGCTCAATAAGAGCCTGCTCTATGCGGGAATTATGCTGCATGACTTGGCCAAAGTTATCGAGTTGACGGGACCAGAACAGACTGAGTATACAGTGCGAGGCAATCTTCTTGGACATATCGCTCTCATTGATAGCGAAATTACCAAGACGGTTATGGAGCTCGGCATCGATGATACCAAGGAAGAAGTCGTTTTGCTTCGTCACGTCATCCTCAGTCACCACGGCTTACTTGAGTATGGAAGCCCAGTCCGTCCACGCATTATGGAAGCAGAGATTATTCATATGATTGACAATCTGGATGCCAGCATGATGATGATGTCAACAGCTCTGGCTTTGGTGGATAAAGGAGAGATGACCAATAAAATCTTCGCTATGGACAATCGTTCCTTCTATAAACCAGGTTTAGATTTATAATTTAAGAAAAATGAACATTTTTTAGAATAAGAATGTTCGTTTTTTTCTGTGAATATGGTATAATAAGTAAAAGACAAAAATGAATACTCTTCGAAAATCTCTTCAAACTAGGGTAGTATCGCCTTGTCGTATGTATATATGCAGGTATATTACAGACTTTGTCAGTTCTATCGACAATCTCAAAACAGTGTTTTGAACCACCAGTGACCAGCTTTCTAGTTTGCTTTTTGATTTTTTGAATAAAAATGGAATAGGAAATAGAAATGAAATTAAGAAGAAGTGATCGGATGGTTGTCATTTCCAACTATTTGATTAATCATCCTTATAAACTAACTAGTCTCAATACTTTTGCTGAAAAGTATGAATCTGCTAAATCATCCATCTCAGAAGATATCGTCATTATCAAACGCGCCTTTGAGGAAATCGAAATTGGTCACATCCAGACTGTGACTGGGGCTGGCGGAGGTGTTATCTTTACACCATCAATCTCAAACCATGATGCTAAGGAAATGGTTGAAGACTTGCGTGCCAAGTTGTCAGAAAGTGACCGTATCTTGCCAGGTGGCTACATCTACCTGTCTGATTTACTTAGCACACCAGCCATCTTGAAAAATATTGGTCGCATTATTGCCAAGAGCTTTATGGATCAAAAAATTGACGCGGTTATGACAGTAGCAACCAAGGGTGTGCCACTTGCAAATGCAGTTGCCAATGTCCTCAATGTCCCTTTTGTCATTGTGCGCCGTGACCTGAAAATTACCGAAGGTTCAACGGTTAGCGTCAACTATGTATCCGGTTCAAGTGGTGACCGTATCGAGAAAATGTTCCTTTCAAAACGGAGTCTCAAGGCAGGTAGCCGTGTCTTGATTGTGGATGACTTCTTGAAAGGCGGCGGAACTGTCAATGGGATGATTAGTCTCTTGCGCGAATTCGACTCAGAATTGGCAGGTGTAGCGGTCTTTGCGGACAATGCCCAAGAAGAACGTGAAAAGCAGTTTGAATACAAGTCACTCTTGAAGGTAACCAATATTGATGTCAAGAACCAAGCCATCGATGTTGAGATTGGTAATATTTTTGACACAGAAGAATAAAGGATAAAGGTTGGAACGGTTGTCCCAGCCTTTCTTTGCAAATAGAATAGAAGGAAACTTATGAAAACACCATTTATTAATAAAGAAGACTTAGAAGCGATTGTAGCCGAGTTCCCAACTCCCTTTCACTTATATGATGAGAAGGGAATTCGTGAGAAGGCAAGAGCCGTCAACCAAGCCTTTTCGTGGAACAAGGGCTTTAAGGAATATTTTGCAGTTAAGGCTACTCCAACCCCAGCTATTTTGAAAATTATCCAAGAGGAAGGCTGTGGTGTGGACTGCTCTAGTTACGTAGAGCTTTTGATGAGCCATAAACTGGATTTCCCTGGTTCTGAGATTATGTTCTCTTCAAACAATACGCCAGATAAGGAATATGCCTATGCGCGTGAATTGGGTGCGATCATTAACTTGGATGCCTTTGAAGATATTGAACATTTGGAGCGAGCAGCAGGCATTCCAGAAATCATCTCATGTCGTTATAATCCTGGAGGCGTTTTTGAACTGGGGACAGACATTATGGATAATCCTGGGGAGGCTAAGTTTGGTATGACCAAGGACCAACTCTTTGAATCCTTTGCCATCTTGAAGGAAAAAGGAGCCAAGACTTTTGGGATTCACTCCTTTCTAGCATCCAATACTGTCACCCATCTCTATTATCCAGAGTTGGCGCGTCAGCTTTTTGAATTGGCTGTTGAAATCAAGGAAAAGCTGGGTATTTCACTAGACTTTATCAATCTTTCCGGGGGTATTGGAGTCAACTATCGTCCTGAGCAGGAGCCAAATGATATCGCCTTGATTGGTGAGGGAGTTCGTAAGGTGTATGAAGAGGTTCTTACGCCAGCAGGTCTTGGTCAGGTCAAGATTTTCACCGAATTGGGTCGTTTTATGCTGGCACCTCACGGTGCTTTAGTCACAAGAGTCACTCATAAGAAGAAAACCTACCGTACCTATCTAGGTGTGGATGCATCAGCAGTCAACCTCATGCGTCCAGCTATGTACGGAGCCTATCACCATATTAGCAACATGACCCATCCAGATGGACCAGCTGAAGCGGTAGATGTGGTTGGCTCACTCTGTGAAAACAATGATAAATTTGCAGTCAATCGCGAACTGCCTCATACAGAAATCGGTGATTTGCTGGTCATTCATGATACAGGTGCCCACGGTTTTTCAATGGGCTACCAGTACAATGCCAAACTTCGTTCTGCGGAAATCCTTTATACTGAAGAAGGCAAAGCCCGTCAAATCCGCCGTGCAGAGCGCCCTGAAGACTATTTTGCAACCTTGTATGGTTTTGATTTTGAAGAATAATCTGAGAATAGATTGAAAATGAAATTGAAAAACAGATTGCTTTCTAAAAAATAGGTAAAAATCTTGTTTTTCCTTCAAGTCGTGATATAATAAAACTATAAAACGTTTTCAAGGAAGGTGACGATATGTCTGAAGAAACAATTGATTATGGACAAGTGACAGGAATGGTGCATTCGACAGAAAGTTTTGGGGCGGTAGATGGCCCTGGTATTCGCTTTATTGTCTTTTTACAGGGCTGTCACATGCGTTGCCAGTATTGCCATAACCCAGATACTTGGGCTATGGAGTCCAATAAATCACGTGAACGGACGGTAGATGATGTCTTGACAGAAGCCTTGCGCTACCGTGGTTTCTGGGGAAATAAGGGCGGGATTACAGTCAGCGGAGGAGAAGCCCTCTTGCAGATTGATTTCCTGATTGCCCTTTTCACCAAGGCTAAGGAACAAGGAATCCACTGTACCTTGGACACCTGTGCCCTTCCTTTCCGTAATAAACCACGTTACCTTGAAAAGTTTGACAAACTCATGGCTGTCACTGACTTGGTTCTCTTAGATATCAAGGAAATCAACGAAGAACAGCACAAGATTGTTACTAGCCAAACCAATAAAAATATCTTGGCCTGTGCCCAGTATCTATCAGATATTGGAAAACCTGTCTGGATTCGCCACGTGCTAGTTCCAGGATTGACAGATAGAGATGATGACTTGATTGAACTTGGTAAGTTCGTCAAGACTCTTAAAAATGTGGATAAGTTTGAAATTCTGCCTTATCACACCATGGGTGAGTTTAAATGGCGTGAATTGGGAATTCCCTATTCCCTCGAAGGGGTTAAACCACCAACAGCAGACCGCGTTAAGAACGCTAAACAACTCATGGATACCGAAAGTTACCAAGACTATACGAAACGTGTACATGGATAGAAAAGAAGCCTGATGGAAACATCGGGCTTTTGACTTGCAAAAAGACTTAGCAAATCAGCTAAGCCTTTCTTCTTATCTCGAACGTTGTTTTCCAGCGTTGCGATTTTTGTGTTTTTTCTTGCTTGTGATAGCAGTTGGTTGTTCAGGGGTAACGTCTTTTCGTCCATTTGGTGTTGAGAAAGCACTTGCTTTTGGTGGGTTCTTGGCTAGTTCTTCACGGACTTTTTTGCGAAGTTTTGGACGAACGATATAGTTGACGATAAACTGTTGGAGAATCATCATGAAACCACCGACAACCCAGTAAAGTGTAACACTGGCTGGTGAGAAGAGGGAGAAGACGACGATCATGAGTGGGCTCATGTAAATCATTTTTTTAATTTGTTCTCTTTGCATTTCATCTTCTACTCCGTGAAGTGAAAGGAGCGATTGAAGATAGTAAAGGACACCAGCGAAGGCAACCAAAATCATACTTGGAGAACCTAGAGGAATTCCTAGGTAGCTTGCTTGAGCAACACCTTCAGTATGTTGGGCAGCAAAGTAGATAGCAGAGAAGAAAGGCATTTGAAGGAGGATAGGGAAACATCCTACACCACCAAACATGCTGATGCCATGCTCTTTTTGAGCGGCAAAGAGAGCTTGTTGGGCTTCGAGTTTTTCTTCTTGAGTAGTTGCTTCTTTGAGACGAGTTTGGTGTGGCTCAAGGACGTGCTTGAGGGCATTCATCTTTTCAGAGTGAAGCGTTGCCTTCCATGATTGGTAGATACCAAGTGGCAAGATAATCAAGCGCACGATAATGGTTACGATGATGATAGCGACACCAAAGCCTAGACCTTGATCAGTAGCGAAGTACTTGATAGCTTCAGCCATAGGCGCTCCGATCGTATTCCAAATAAATCCTGTCGGCTGACCTGTGGTTTTATCGACATTGACACAGCCAGTTAAGACAAGCAACATAGCCACTCCCATAGCCGAGAATGCAAAACGTTTAATAGATTTCACTGTTTTTATTCCTTCTTTAAAAATTATACCTTTCTATTCTACTGTTTTTTTACAAAATATACAATAGTTCTGGAGACCTAATTTGCGATTTTAAAGTCAGAGTAGGGAGGAAAGTTGCTTAGTTTGACATCTAAGTAGCTTACTTTTGAAAAAGGTGTCGGTCCTTTTCGGATTTCTTGGATAAATTTTGCCATGATAGCAGATGAGTCTGCTTGGGCTAAGATTTCCACTGTGCCATCGTCGTTATTCCATACCCGACCTGTGATGCCACCGATTTCAAGGGCCAGGCTATAAACACCCCAACGAAAGCCGACTCCCTGCACCCTACCTTGGGCAATCATTCTAACCTTTTGCATACCAAACCCCTTTGATTGTGTTATAATATTTCTATGACTATTATAACCTCAAAAGCCAATTCTGTGGTAAAAAATGCTAAGAAATTACACCAAAAAAAATACCGCAAGTCTGCCTATTTGATTGAAGGCTGGCACTTGTTTGAAGAAGCTGTCCAAGCTGGAGTGACGATTGAGAAAATCTTTGCCCTAGAAAGTTACCGAAATCAGTTAGCTGCTTTTCCGCAAACTATCTGGGTGTCAGAGGATATTTTACTAGATTTGGCGGATTCTCAGACTCCACAGGGAATCGTTGCGGTGGTTCAAAAAGAAGAAGTAGGACAAGCTGACTTTAGTCAGGGCAAGTTCTTGTTTTTGGAAGATGTGCAAGATCCTGGTAATGTAGGAACCATCATTCGAACTGCGGATGCAGCAGGCTTTACAGGAGTGATTGTTTCAGATAAATCGGCAGATATCTACAGTCTCAAGACCTTACGTTCCATGCAAGGCAGTCATTTTCATCTGCCTATTTACCGGATGACTAGCCAAGCGCTCCTTAAGGAAACCAAAGAGGCAGCTATCCCTGTGCTAGCTACAACCCTATCTAAAGATTCTGTTGATTACAGAGAACTGCCTCCTATAGAAAATTTTGTACTAGTCATGGGAAATGAGGGCCAAGGAATTAGTCCCCTTATGGCTGAAAGTGCAGACCAGTTGGTCCATATTAGCATGAATGGGCAGGCGGAGAGTTTGAATGTTGCCATTGCAGCTGGTATTTTGATTTTCCATTTAAGCTAATTTTAACTTTTTTTGTTATAATCAAGGAAAGATGTTCATAGAAAAGGAGAAAAGATGAATCACACTATTATACATGACCGTGTAGGTCTCAATCAATTTTACGCTAAGGTATATGCCTTTGTTGGTCTGGGAATCGGACTATCTGCTTTGGTATCAGGCCTTATGTTGACGGTCTTTCAGTCTCAGTTGGTTTACTTTTTGATGCAGGGGCGTCTCTGGTTGACCATTGCAACCTTTGCAGAATTGGCCTTGGTTTTCGTTGCCAGTAGCATGGCTTCAAGAAATAGTCCAGCTGCTCTTCCAGTATTTTTGCTATACTCTGTTTTAAACGGTTTTACCCTTAGTTTTGTGGTAGCCTTCTATACTCCGGGTACAGTTTTATCTGCCTTTGTATCGAGCTCCCTTCTCTTCTTTGTCATGGCTGCAGTTGGTATCTTCACCAAGAAAGATTTGAGCGGTCTTGGTCGAGCTATGATGGCGGCTCTGATCGGTTTGATTATTGCTATGATAGTCAATATTTTCTTGTCTAGTGGTTTCTTTGATTATATGATTAGCGTAGCCATGGTTTTGGTTTTTTCAGGGTTGATTGCTTGGGATAACCAAAAGATTCGCCTCGCCTATGAACAATCACAAGGTCGTGTAGCGACAGGCTGGGTGGTGTCAATGGCTCTCAGCATCTATCTTGATTTTATCAATCTTTTCCTAAGTATTCTACGTATCTTTGGTCGCAATGACTAAAAGGTCTATGAAATCAGTGTTTTGAGTGACACTGATTTTTTTAAAATTTTCTCTTTTCTTTTCTTGGAAATAGGTGTATAATATGTTTATTAAATTTTTGAGGAGTTGTCTATGAAGAAAAGTTTTATCCATCAACAAGAAGAAATTTCCTTTGTCAAAAACACTTTTACCCAGTATTTGAAAGATAAGCTAGAAGTTGTCGAAGTTCAAGGTCCTATCTTGAGTAAGGTCGGTGACGGAATGCAGGACAACCTGTCTGGTGTGGAAAATCCAGTATCGGTCAAGGTTCTCCAAATCCCTGATGCTACTTATGAAGTGGTGCACTCACTTGCTAAATGGAAACGCCACACCTTGGCTCGTTTTGGCTTTGGTGAAGGAGAGGGTCTCTTTGTCCACATGAAAGCCCTTCGTCCAGATGAGGATTCCTTGGATGCAACCCACTCTGTTTATGTTGACCAGTGGGACTGGGAGAAGGTTATCCCAAATGGTAAGCGTAACATCGTTTATCTAAAAGAAACAGTTGAGAAGATTTATAAGGCTATTCGCCTGACTGAGCTAGCTGTTGAAGCTCGCTATGACATCGAGTCTATCTTGCCAAAACAAATCACCTTTATCCATACAGAAGAATTGGTAGAACGCTACCCAGACTTGACACCTAAAGAACGTGAAAATGCGATTTGTAAAGAATTTGGAGCCGTCTTTTTGATTGGTATCGGTGGCGAGTTGCCAGATGGTAAACCGCACGATGGACGTGCACCAGACTATGATGACTGGACAAGCGAGTCTGAGAATGGCTACAAGGGTCTAAATGGTGATATTCTTGTCTGGAATGAGTCTTTAGGTGGAGCCTTTGAGTTGTCTTCTATGGGAATTCGTGTAGATGAAGAAACTCTTAGACGTCAGGTGGAAATTACAGGTGATGAAGACCGCTTGGAATTGGAATGGCACAAGTCTTTGTTGAATGGCCTATTCCCATTGACAATCGGTGGAGGAATTGGACAATCTCGTATGGCCATGTTCCTACTTCGCAAGAGACACATCGGAGAAGTGCAAACAAGTGTTTGGCCTCAAGAAGTCCGCGATACTTACGAAAATATTTTGTAGAGAATCGAACCGCAAGGTTCGGTTTTCTTTCTCTTTTTGTCTATAATTTGGTATAATAAACAGTATGAAAATCGTATCAGGAATCTATGGGGGACGTCCCCTCAAGACACTAGAAGGCAAGACAACAAGACCTACTTCGGATAAGGTTAGGGGAGCCATTTTTAACATGATTGGTCCCTACTTTGAAGGGGGACGAGTCTTGGACCTTTATGCAGGTAGTGGTGGTTTATCTATCGAAGCAGTATCGCGTGGCATGTCCAGTGCTGTTTTGGTGGAGCGAGACCGTAAGGCTCAGACCATCGTGGCTGAAAATATCCAGATGACCAAGGAAGTTGGAAAATTTCAACTCCTCAAGATGGATGCAGAGAGGGCATTGGAACAGGTATCTGGGGAATTTGACCTCGTTTTCTTAGACCCTCCCTATGCCAAGGAACAAATCGTAGCAGATATTGAAAAAATGGCTGAGAGAGAGCTTTTTTCTGAAGATGTTATGGTTGTGTGCGAGACGGATAAGGCCGTTGAACTTCCAGAAGAGATTGCCTGTCTGGGTATCTGGAAGGAAAAGATTTATGGAATTAGTAAGGTGACAGTCTATGTCAGATAAGATTGGCTTATTCACAGGCTCATTTGATCCGATGACAAATGGGCATCTGGATATGATTGAACGGGCGAGCAGACTCTTTGATAAGCTCTATGTCGGTATTTTTTTTAATCCCCACAAACAAGGATTTCTTCCTATCGAAAATCGTAAACGGGGGTTAGAAAAGGCTGTGAAACATTTGGGAAATGTTAAAGTCGTGTCTTCTCATGATGAATTGGTGGTCGATGTCGCAAAAAGACTGGGGGCTACTTGCCTAGTGCGAGGCTTGAGAAATGCGTCGGATTTGCAATACGAAGCCAGTTTTGATTACTACAACCATCAGCTGTCTCCTGATATAGAGACTATTTATTTACATAGTCGACCTGAACATCTCTATATCAGTTCATCAGGCGTTAGAGAGCTTTTGAAGTTTGGTCAGGATATTGCCTGCTATGTTCCCGAGAGTATTTTGGAGGAAATAAGAAATGAAAAAAAAGATTAGATGGCCCTTATACGTCATTGCGGCCTTGATTGTGACTTTCTTGGCATTTGTAGTGCCCTTGCCTTATTATATAGAGGTTCCAGGTGGTTCGGAAGATATTCGCCAAGTCCTTAAAGTAAATGACACAGAAGATAAGGAAGCTGGTGCCTATCAATTCGTTACGGTTGGTGTTCAACATGCCACTTTAGCTCATATGATTTATGCTTGGTTGACACCTTTTACAGATATTCGTAGTGCTCAGGAGACTACAGGTGGTTCTTCCGATGTTGAATTTATGCGAATCAATCAATTCTACATGCAAACATCGCAAAATATGGCCAAGTATCAAGGACTAAAAACAGCTGGTAAGGATATCGAACTCAAGTACTTTGGCGTTTATGTTTTGAATGTGACGGATAATTCAACCTTTAAAGGGATTCTCAATATCTCTGATACGGTCACAGCAGTCAATGATCAGACCTTTGATAGTTCCAAAGACTTGATTGATTACGTCAGTTCTCAAAAATTAGGGGACTCCGTCAAGGTCACCTATGAAGAGGATGGGCAAACCAAGTCTGCAGAAGGAAAGATTATCACCTTGGAAAATGGAAAAAATGGGATTGGAATCGGCTTGATTGATCGTACAGAGGTAATCAGCAATGTCCCAATTAGCTTTTCAACAGCTGGTATTGGCGGCCCAAGTGCTGGTCTCATGTTTAGTCTAGCTATCTATACTCAAATAGCTCACCCAGATCTTCGTAATGGTCGTATTGTTGCTGGTACAGGTACCATTGACCGCGATGGGAATGTGGGGGATATTGGAGGTATTGATAAAAAAGTTGTAGCTTCGGCTAGGGCAGGTGCCGCTATTTTCTTTGCCCCTGATAATCCTGTTAGCGAAGAAGAACAAAAAGCACACCCGGATGCAAAAAACAACTACCAAACAGCCCTAGAAGCATCCAAAACAATCAAGACAGATATGAAAATCGTGCCCGTTAAAACCCTACAAGATGCAATTGATTACTTGAAAAACAATCCCTAGTTTTTAAGTGAAGTTTCCAAACTAGCGCACAAACAGAGAAGATGGTATAATAGTCAAATGGTTCAATTATTATTCACTCTAAGCAGTCACATGCTCTTTATTTATGTGAGTTTTTACCTTTTAAAGGATCTTGTTAGATGGGAAAAGGTTTTAAAAGTGACAGCTGAGAATACAAGAAAAGTTCGTTTATTAGTAGGTTTTTTCAGCATTGTAATGGGCTATATCTTGAGTTCTTTCTTTATCAGCCTGTATCATTTGTGGCAAGAAGCGCTTAGAGGATTATTATAAAATCAAGAGTAAAGGAAACGAGTATGGACAAAATTGTTGTTCAAGGTGGCGATAATCGTCTGGTAGGAAGTGTAACCATCGAAGGAGCAAAGAATGCAGTCTTGCCCTTGTTGGCAGCGACTATTCTAGCAAGTGAAGGAAAGACAGTCTTACAGAATGTACCGATCTTGTCGGATGTCTTTATTATGAATCAGGTGGTTGGTGGTTTGAATGCCAAGGTTGACTTTGATGAGGAAGCCCATCTTGTTGAGGTGGATGCTACTGGCGACATCACTGAGGAAGCCCCTTACAAGTATGTCAGCAAGATGCGCGCCTCCATCGTTGTATTAGGGCCAATCCTTGCCCGTGTGGGTCATGCCAAGGTATCCATGCCAGGTGGTTGTACCATTGGTAGCCGTCCTATTGATCTTCATTTGAAAGGTCTGGAAGCTATGGGGGTTAAGATTAGTCAGACAGCTGGTTACATCG
This sequence comes from Streptococcus pseudopneumoniae ATCC BAA-960 = CCUG 49455, assembly GCF_002087075.1. Taxonomy (GTDB): domain Bacteria; phylum Bacillota; class Bacilli; order Lactobacillales; family Streptococcaceae; genus Streptococcus; species Streptococcus pseudopneumoniae. Next base: position 4,202 of record NZ_MWSM01000051.1, on the reverse strand, counting down.
AAGCCAAGGCAGAACGCTTGCATGGCGCTCATATCTATATGGACTTTCCAAGTGTTGGTGCAACGCAGAACTTGATGATGGCAGCGACCCTAGCTGATGGGATGACAGTGATTGAAAATGCTGCGCGTGAGCCTGAGATTGTTGACCTAGCCATTCTCCTTAATGAAATGGGAGCTAAGGTTAAGGGTGCTGGTACAGAGACCATTACCATTACCGGTGTTGAGAAACTTCATGGTACGACTCACAATGTAGTCCAAGACCGTATCGAAGCAGGAACCTTTATGGTAGCTGCTGCCATGACTGGTGGTGATGTCTTGATTAAAGATGCTGTCTGGGAGCACAACCGTCCCTTGATTGCCAAATTGCTTGAAATGGGAGTGGAAGTGACGGAGGAGACGGAAGGAATTCGCGTTCGCTCTCAACTAGAAAATCTAAAAGCTGTTCATGTGAAAACCTTGCCCCACCCAGGATTTCCAACAGATATGCAGGCTCAATTTACAGCCTTGATGACAGTCGCAAAAGGGGAATCAACTATGGTGGAGACAGTTTTCGAAAATCGTTTCCAACATCTAGAAGAAATGCGTCGCATGGGCTTGCATTCTGAGATTATCCGTGATACAGCTCGTATTGTTGGTGGTCAACCTTTGCAGGGAGCGGAAGTTCTTTCTACTGACCTTCGTGCCAGTGCAGCCTTGATTTTGACAGGTTTGGTAGCACAGGGAGAAACTGTGGTCGGTAAATTGGTTCACTTGGATAGAGGTTACTACGGTTTCCATGAGAAGTTGGCGCAGCTAGGTGCTAAGATTCAGCGGATTGAGGCAAGTGATGAAGATGAATAAGAAATCAAGCTACGTAGTCAAGCGTTTACTTTTAGTCATCATAGTACTGATTTTAGGTACTCTGGCTCTAGGAATCGGTTTAATGGTAGGTTATGGAATCTTGGGCAAGGGTCAAGATCCATGGGCTATCCTGTCTCCAGCAAAATGGCAGGAATTGATTCATAAATTTACAGGAAATTAGGCTGGAGAACCAGCCTTTTTCTAAAGATAAGGAGAAATATGAACAAAAAAACAAGACAGACACTAATCGGACTGCTAGTGTTATTGCTTTTGTCTACAGGGAGCTATTATATCAAGCAGATGCAGTCGGCACCTAATAGTCCTAAAACCAAGCTTAGTCAGAAAAAACAAGCGTCTGAAGCTCCTAGTCAAGCATTGGCAGAGAGTGTCTTAACAGACGCAGTCAAAAACCAAGTAAAAGGGAGTCTGGAGTGGAACGGATCAGGTGCTTTTATCGTCAATGGTAATAAAACAAACCTAAATGCCAAGGTTTCAAGTAAGCCCTACGCTGATAATAAAACAAAGACGGTGGGCAAGGAGACCGTACCAACCGTGGCTAATGCCCTCTTGTCTAAGGCTACTCGTCAGTACAAGAATCGTGAAGAAACTGGGAATGGTTCGACTTCATGGACTCCTCCAGGCTGGCATCAGGTCAAGAATCTAAAGGGCTCTTATACCCATGCAGTCGATAGAGGTCATCTGTTAGGCTATGCCTTAATCGGTGGTTTGGATGGTTTTGATGCCTCGACAAGCAATCCTAAAAACATTGCTGTTCAGACAGCCTGGGCAAATCAGGCGCAGGCCGAGGATTCGACTGGTCAAAACTACTATGAAAGTAAGGTGCGTAAAGCCTTGGACCAAAACAAGCGTGTCCGTTACCGTGTAACCCTTTACTACGCTTCAAACGAGGATTTAGTTCCTTCAGCTTCACAGATTGAAGCCAAGTCTTCAGACGGAGAATTGGAATTTAATGTTCTAGTTCCCAATGTTCAAAAGGGGCTTCAACTGGATTACCGAACTGGAGAAGTAACTGTAACTCATACTCAATGAAAATCAAAAAGCAAACTAGGAAGCTAGCCGCAGGTTGCTCAAAGCACAGCTTTGAGGTTGCAGATAAAGCTGACGTGGTTTGAAGAGATTTTCGAAGAGTATCAGTAAAAGATAAGATAAACTCCTATATCACTTATGGATGTAGGAGTTCTTTTTTCTAGTTTAAGTAGGGCTAGAGTAGGTACTAAGAAAAAATGGTAACTTCTAAAACTAACTTCCAGTTTTGGGAGAGAGATGGAAGTTACTTTGAGAAGTTACGCTAAGAAAAAAATAATATGTATTGGATTAAATTTTGTGATATAATAAAGGATAAGATACTATTTTAGGAGAAGAACTATGGAAGACCCAAGTAGTCAGAATTTGTTGCTACAATTTGTTTTATTGTTTATCTTGACGGTATTAAATGCCTTTTTCTCAGCCACAGAAATGGCCATGGTTTCTCTTAATCGTGCCCGAGTTGAACAAAAGGCGGAAGAAGGAGACAGACGCTACATCCGCCTGCTGAAGGTACTAGAAAATCCTAACCACTTTTTATCAACCATTCAGGTAGGAATCACCCTGATTACAATCTTATCAGGGGCGAGTTTAGCTGATACTCTAGGACGTGTGATTGCCTCTTGGCTTGGGAATAGCGAAACAGCACAAGCCGTGGCAACTTTTCTATCCTTAGCATTTTTGACCTATATTTCCATCGTTTTTGGGGAATTATATCCTAAGAGAATCGCTCTTAATCTAAAGGATGCCTTGGCCATTCGTACAGCGCCGGTTATCATTGGGATCGGAAAACTAGTCAGTCCTTTTGTTTGGCTTTTAGCTGCTTCGACCAATTTCTTGAGCCATTTGACTCCTATGTCATTCGATGATGCGGATGAAAAGATGACCCGTGATGAAATTGCCTATATGCTGACAAATAGTGAAGAAACGTTGGATGCTGATGAGATTGAGATGCTACAAGGTGTCTTTTCGCTCGATGAACTGATGGCACGAGAGGTTATGGTTCCTCGGACAGATGCTTTTATGGTGGATATTCAGGATGATAGTCAAAGCATTATCCAAAGTATTTTAAAACAAAACTTTTCCCGTATACCAGTTTACGATGGGGATAAGGACAATGTAATTGGAATCATTCACACCAAGAGTCTCCTTAAGGCTGGTTTTGTGGATGGTTTTGATAATATTGTTTGGAAGAAAATCTTACAAGATCCACTTTTTGTACCTGAAACTATTTTTGTGGATGACTTGCTAAAAGAATTGCGCAATACCCAAAGACAAATGGCAATCTTGCTGGATGAATACGGTGGTATGGCTGGTTTGGTGACTTTGGAAGACCTCTTAGAGGAAATTGTTGGTGAAATTGATGATGAAACGGACAAAGCAGCAATAGATGTTCATCAGATTGGCGAGGATACCTACATTGTTCAAGGAACGATGACCCTCAATGATTTCAATAATTACTTTGATGTTGAACTGGAAAGTGATGACGTTGATACCATTGCTGGTTACTATTTGACAGGAGTGGGGACCATTCCGACGACTGAGAAACTTAGCTATGAATTGGTCAGCCAAAACAAACAACTTATCTTAACCAATGATAAAGTGAAAAATGGACGTGTTACCAAGGTAAAAGTCCAAATTACCGAAGTTGAAATAGAAGAAGAAACAGAGTAAACTAGAGGCTTTTGTCACCAGGTGTGACGAAGCTTTTTTCAGTTGATTTCATGAGGGAATTATGTCATGGAAAGAACTTTGCCCGTAAGCGCGTCATAACAAGGTATCTATCATTCATGGAGTTCCTCCTGTATACTATTCGTAAAGTAAAACTACTGGAAGATATTTTAATGCCACAACCTATTGTTCCTGTAGAGATTCCACAATCTCGAAATGATAGAACAGCTTTTGGATAAGGTGTTGCTCCATGACAATTCATCTATCTAGCCTAGGGCAGGTCTATCTCGTATGTGGGAAAACGGATATGAGACAAGGCATTGATTCACTGGCTTATCTGGTTAAAACCCACTTTGAATTGGATCCTTTCTCCGGTCAAGTTTTTCTCTTTTGTGGTGGACGTAAAGACCGCTTTAAAGCCCTTTACTGGGATGGTCAAGGATTTTGGCTACTATATAAACGCTTTGAGAACGGTAAGTTGACTTGGCCAAGTACAGAAAAGGATGTCAAAGCTCTCACACCAGAACAAGTAGACTGGCTGATGAAGGGCTTTTCTATCACTCCCCAAATAAATTCATCAGAAAGTCGTGATTTCTATTGAAATGATGCCTTTCTTTTTAGTATAATAAAGTTAGAAAACAAGGAGGG
>NZ_MWSM01000050.1 GCF_002087075.1 Streptococcus pseudopneumoniae ATCC BAA-960 = CCUG 49455 | reverse complement strand
AACTTTTGGGGTGCAGTTCACCTAATATTATGCGTTTTTTCCTATTTTAAAGACTTTTATCCACCTATTATACAAAGTTAAATATCCATCACAGTTTACCATTAGCCTTCATTACTTAACCCATTCGCCATTATAGTTTAAGTAGTAACCACCTACTGTGGTATTAACAGCTAAAGCACCTGAACCATAGGCATAGTACCATTTACCATTGACTTGGAACCAGCCTGTCTTCATATCTCCATTACTTGCATTTAGGTAGTACCAAGTTGAACCATCTTTCACCCAACCAGTAGACATTGCACCTGATGAACGAAGGTAGTACCAACTGTTACCAACATAAGCCCAACCTGTCTTCATATCACCATTTTGAGCATCTAGATAATACCAAGTTGAACCATCTTTCACCCAACCAGTTGCCATAGCACCTGATGAACGGAGATAGTACCAGTTATTACCTAGATATTGCCATCCTGTTTGCATTGCAGCAGTTGTTGGATCAAGGTAGTACCAAGCTGAACCATCATTTATCCAACCTGCACGTCTTTCACCACCAATATAGTTTTCTCCATTAATTTCTGTTTTAGCTAGATAATACCAGTTAGACTGATCATAAAGCCAACCTGTCTCTAAAGAATGATTCTGATTAAAGTAATAGTTCGTGTAATAACGCTTCTCTTCTTTATCTTCTGAATCTTCACGTTTTTCCCCGTACTCTTTTCCAACACTGTCTTTTGTTTTAATCTCTAATGCTTTCCAGCCAACAAATTCTTGTAGTACCCCATCTTGTCCAAAATAGTACCACTTGTGTTGAAGGCCGATTTCATTAACTGGTTGGTTATCTAATAAATCATCACGATAACCTGTTCCAGGAATTTCTAAGTATTGCCATCCAACTACCATTTCTCCTTTATCACCAAAATAGTAAGTTTTTCCGTCTATTTTATGCCAATAGATTGCTTTATGAGCATCTTTTACATAATATTTTCTATTATCCTTATCAACAAATTGGCCACCTGTGGTATCCGCAAAAACAGTATTTGTAGCTAGCAAACCAAAGAAAAATGCTGTCAGTCCAACTTGCATAGTTTTTTTCAAAAGTTTCATTTATATGTCCTCCAATATTAAATCCACTCACCAGATGAAGCAAAATTATAAACTTTACCATCGATAGTTTGGCTACCTGTTACCATAGCTCCACTTGAGTTAAGATAATACCAGTTTCCTCCTACTTTTATCCAACCTGTTTTCATGTCTCCATTAGTAGAATCTAGATAGTACCATGTTGAACCATCTTTATACCAACCAGTCTTCATATCACCATTTTTATTATCTAAGTAATACCATCTGCCTCGTACATTTTTCCAACCTGTTGCCATTGAACCAGAGGTTCCCAAATAATACCATTTTCCATTTACTTTTTGCCAATCTGTAAGCATCTTACCAGAAGCATCTAGATAGTACCAAGTATCATCTATTTTCTGCCAACCCGTTTGTTTATCATGTTGTTTATAATAGTACCAACTGCCACTTAATTTTTTCCATCCTTCAAGAGAATATCCTTTAAGTACTGAATAAATAAATGATAAATTCTGTTCATTTAATTTTACTGCGCTATTAACTTGGTTAGCTTCATCTCCCAAAGTATGTACTCCGACTACACGGTGACTAGCATCATAAACAGCAGATCCACTTGATCCCCCCAAAGTATCAACTTGATAATTCAAAAAAGTACCATCATCACTTAAAACTTGTTTTTTATCTGTATACATTTGATGAATTCCAAAATCATATGATGGATATCCTGTAATCGTCACTGGTGTTCCAGCCAAATTTTTCTGACTATTTGGAAGCCCCAGTGTTCCCAATTTTGCGCCAACAGGCTCTTCTAGAATTAATAGAGCCAAGTCATATTTCGATGCATCTCTAGAATTTAAAGTTCTAAATTCTTTCAAATAACGAACTTCCTTAACCTTGATCTTTCCAAATGGTTCCTGATCTGGACTAGCTGCTGGAAGTACATAAATAGCATCCGCTTCTTTTCCATATTTATGACTGTAGAAGTTATGAGCTGCTGTAATTAAAACATTATCTTAATTCGCGCTTCCTCTTCCTTCTATATTCGTTCCATTGGCTACACCATTGTACTCAGACAAAACCATAGCTGAAGTTGAATACGGATATTGTAGAGTATTATCAATTTTAACCAAATCATCATTACCGATAATTACTTCTGATTGATTTTGGTAATATGAACCATATGTTGGCGAAATCTCAGGAAGTGAAAAATTATTAGTTTCTGGACTTTCCTGTAATGTTTCACTCACCTCATATTCTTCACCTGTACTAGAAATAACAGTCAAAGCAGATACTGTCGACAACTGGCTAGCCAATAAAGTACTCGCAATAATTGAAATACCCAATTTTTTATAAAACGTTTTCTTCATTATTTTTATCCTCCTAATGTGATTATAGCATACTATTCTAAATTTCTCAATCTACTATAGAATCAAGAAATCTACCACCTTCTGTAAATACCCTCCATTATCACATAAACAGGTAAACTTTTCAATTAATGACTGCGCTTTTCAATCACGATAGAGGTACTTGCTTGCTTCTTTGATACTAAGTTCAGCCATTCTTTCCTTGTTTTTCTCAATAAAGCATGTTACCCAAGTTGGATTCGTTTTGGAGTAGTCTCGCAGAGTCCAGCCAATGGCTTTATTGGTAAAAAATTCTGTTTGGTTCAAGTTATGAAGGAGAATCTTTTCCATTAATTGAGTATTGGTCTTCTCTTTTCTTAATAACTGGTGGTCAATAGCGACGCGTCTCAACCAGATATTGTCTGACAGGCTCCATTGGAGGATTATTTTTTCCAGTTCCTGCTTCTCATACACCAAACTCCCTACTACTCGATCTAGGATATCCACCGTATCCCACCAAGACTTGGTAACAACCAACTGCTCTAGCTTAGGCAAATCGCTGTCCTTTAAATAAGACTGCATTGCTTTCAAATAGTTAGCAGCCACATACTGGTATTCTCTAGATTCTTTTTCCCAGCAAGTATCTGCAAAATCCCAATCGATAATCTTTGTTTTTTCGCTTCTGGAAAATATTTTTATAGAGTTTATTTCTTTCAGGCACCGCAATACCTAGAAAAGAAAATTGATGGCGCATATGGGCTTCCATGGGTCTTGCTTTTTAGAGTCTTTTGCTGCTTCTAGCTCCTCAAGTAAATCTGCTAAACTCATCTAAAACTCTTCATGCCCCACCAAATGGTGCTGAAAGGCATAGACAGCCGCCTGGGTGCGATCGCTGACTTCAAGTTTGGCAAGGATATTGGACACATGGGTCTTGACCGTCTTGAGAGAGATAAAAAGTTCATCAGCGATACGCTGATTTTCGTAGCCCTTGGCGATGAGTTGGAGAACATCTCGCTCACGCGCAGTCAGGTCCTCATGTAGTTCTATGTGATTGCGGTGGTATTCGACTTTTTTGCTGACCTCTTGCTCAATGGCCAACTCCCCAGCAGCCACCTTACGGACAGCATGGAGCAGTTCGTCGGCACTAGAAGTCTTGAGCATATAGCCACGAGCACCTGCATCTAAGACAGGCATGATTTTTTCATTGTCCAAGTAAGAAGTCACAATTAAAATCTTGGCTTCAGGCCATTCTTTAAGGATGGCCAAGGTCGCGTCAATTCCATTCATCTCAGGCATGACAATATCCATGACAATGACATTCGGACGCAATTTCAAGGCCAAGTCAATACCTTGAGACCCGTTTGCCGCCTCGCCCACAACTTCTACATCATCTTGGAGATCAAAGTAGCTTTTCAAGCCCAATCGGACCATTTCATGGTCATCTACTAGTAAAATTTTCATCTTTACTCCTTTATCATTCCTTATCTAACAGGGGAATACGGATATCAACTGCCAGTCCTTGCTTGGGAGCTGTCAAGAGTTGAACTGTTCCAGCCATATCTTCAACCCTCTCTTTGATATTTCGCAGTCCATAACTCAAGTCGTCTAAGTTCCCTAACTGGAAACCAATCCCATTGTCCACCACCTTCAGCTGCAATTCAAAGTCTGTCTGATAGAGATAGACATCCAAACAAGAGGCCTGGGCATGGCGGAGGGTATTGCTGATCAACTCCTGCAAAATGCGGAAGATATGCTCCTCAATCTTCTTGGGTAATTTCGTCATATTCTGCTTGAGACTAACCTTGAGATCACTCTTGTCCTCAAGCTCTTTTAGGAGAATTTGAATCCCTTCTATCAAGCTCTTCTGCTCCAGTTCAATTGGTCGCAAGTGCAGGAGCAAGACTCTCAAGTCCTTCTGGGCAGTTTCTAAAATAGCTGTGACACTCTGCAACTGGATCTGCATCTTTTCTCTATCCAATTTCAAAGCCTGCTGACTGACGCCTGATAAAATCATGTGAGCCGCAAACAACTCCTGACTGACTGTATCGTGCAAATCCCGAGCAATCCGCTTTCGTTCCTTCTCGATGATTTCCTCTTCCTGAGCAAGGCTGTGATTTTCAGCCTTTTGAAGCGCTTCTGTCAAGAGGTTAAGTTTGCCAGATAAGGACTTAAAACTAGCATCCAAATCTGGATCTACAACCTGAACCACTTCTTTCCCTGCCAACAAACGCTTGAGATTAGCCTGCATTTTTCTTAGAGAAAGCTCTTCCACACCTCTCCAAAACAGGGATAAGAGAAAGGTCATGGACATGCTGAATACCAACAATAAAAAGATAAATTTTTCTGTTTTTTCGACATCGTGCAAGAAAATAGACCAGTCAAAGTCAAGGATTTCCAGCAAGCTGTGGGAGAAAAAAAAGACAAAGAGGACAGAGGTGATGGCAATGATTACATAAGCTTGTTTTTTCATCCTCTGACCACCTCCACATCCCCAATCATAGTGGTCAAGAAAATCTTGACACTCTTGTTACTCTTGAGATAGTCTTTCGTTTCTTGATGATAGTGTTCATTGCGGAGGGCTCGCTTGGGCTGATTGAAAAAAGTCAAATCCCCATAGAGACAATTAACGCTGAGACTGACTTCCACATCTACAGGTACGATGATTTTGGTCGTGCCTATCATCTTTCTGAGGATAATGACATTGTCATGATTGGTTAGGATAACCCTCTCCAGATGAATAGTGTCCCTACCCATGAGACGAAAGAGATTGATATCATCAAACTGGCAAGTCTGGTAGCTTGAAAAATGATGAAGATTTCCAAACCAACGATTTTTCTCCTTCTTAACCGTTACCACCTCTTCAAAAATCAAATTGGTCTGCTCTTTTTCCTGGTTCATCATCGGATAAAGAAGAAAGAGGCTGTAGATGACCGCAACAAAAATAGCTAGAATCACAAAAGGATTGAGCATGACGATGAAAAAGAAGAGAATGCTTGCCACCACTAAAAGAAGATTATTGCCCTCTTTACCAGTGTAATAGCGAATCAAAAGCAAAAAGAGGAATAAAATCAGCAGAAAACGTGAAAAATGCTCTGAAACCATCAAAATCAGAGCTCCCGTCAAAAGACAGGCTTCGATAAATAAAAAGATTTTAAATTTTCTCATAGGTTGATCCTCTCCTTTCTATTTTATCACACTTCAAAAAAGTCACCTCAGTCTGAGGATGGAAAAAAGGCGGTGGTCACGCCTTTTTCATCTGATCCTTTGCTTCTTTTAATTTTCCATAAAGAAGATAGTCTACTTTTTGCAAATCTGCTATGGTGGCACAATTAAGAGCACACATAATCAAACGCAGATCGTCTTTCCAGCCTTGAACAATACCAATCACTTCTTCAACTGAATAGGTTTCAACCAATTCCAGAACTGTTCGTGACAGTCCTACAGCTTTGGCACCAAAGACCAAACACTTAATCATATCCAGCGGATTCCGAACGCCTCCACTAACCAAGAGTTCGACCTTGTCTTTCCATTCTTGGGCGTTGAGTAGAGTCTGCACGGTAGACTGTCCCCATTGATTGAGGTAATCACGCTGGCCACTGCGACGGTTTTCGATATAGGCAAAGCTGGTGCCACCACGACCTGATAAATCCACTGTACGAACACCCAGTTCATAGGCTCTCTCGATGGTCTTGGCATCCATTCCAAAGCCCACTTCCTTGAGAACAATAGGAACAGGAATTTGCTGGCTATAGTCTGCCAGATGCGATTGCCAGCTTCTGAACTTCCTTTCTCCCTCAGGCATAAGCAATTCCTGCATGACATTGACATGCACTTGCAGGAGAAGAGGATGCATCTCTTCTACAGTCTGAAGGCCTAACTCGACAGGCTTGTCCAATCCAATATTGGTTCCAAGGAGGAGATTGGGATGACTAGACTTGACAGAAAAAGAGTCATCTGCTGGATCTTTGAGTGCTGCGCTATAAGAACCCGTTACAAATAAAATACCACAGGCTTCTGCCACTTGAGCCAACTTTTGATTGATTTCTTTACCTTTTTCACTCCCACCTGTCATGGCATTGATATAAAAAGGAAAATCCCACTTTCGACCAGCAAACTCTGTCGACAGATCGATTTCATCCAGATTGTAAAGAGGCAAGGAAGAATGAAGCAGCTCCACCTCATCAAAGCTATTATAGGAACTTTTCTGCTCAAGGGCATAGCGGATGTGCTCATCCTTACGATTTGTCGTCATGTCCTATCCTTTCTTGGTATAAGAGCTCAATCCCCAGATCGGCCCAACGGTTTTTTAGGGTTTCAGTTGATTGCTCATCAAAACTCAAGGCAATACCACAATCACCACCACCAGCGCCACTGCTTTTGGCAACGGCTTGCAAATCTTGACTGGCTTCTTTCAGCTGTCTAAGCGAAGGCGTATAAATATCTGCGCTCAAGCCTTCTAAGAGATTGCTGGCTGTTTCCACCTGCTCAATAACTTTTTCGGATTTCCCCTGCTCCAAGGCTTCTACCAGAGAAGCCACTGTTTCTTTTGAGGAACTTAAAAAATTCTGATTGATATTTTGCTTGATTTGTTGAACCATATCACTAGATACAGCCACTTCCTTGGTCCATCCCACTAGGAAATCACATTCTAAAGTTGGTTTCACTTGTGAAATTGAAAAGTCCCAATCACGCTCTAAAACAGTCGCCAAATTTTCTTCTTTCAACCAAGCTGCTACCTGCTGGCGATCAAATGACTGGTAAAGAACCAAATCCTCTGCCACAATACAGGCAAGGTCCCCCATAGACCCATTGTCTCCGCGCTTGAGCAAGACAGCGCTAGCCAGCTTGAACAAAAGCTCCTGATCAACCGAAAGCTTATACAGAGCTAGCAGAGCCTTGATGACCAAAACAACGACGCTACCGCTAGAACCTAGACCAAACTTTTTCCCTTCCCGTTCCATTTTTCCTCGAATTTCTAGAGAAAAATGTCTTAAAGTTTGACCTCGATAAGTCAGGAAATCTTCCACTAAAGCAATCGTTTCTTGAATCAAGCTGTAGTCAGAATTTGGCGCCAAATCTACTGCGAAATCAAACAGATCTGAATAAATACGGTAGCTGTCAGAAAAAGCAATATCGCCCTTCATATAGATGGGAATGGCCTTTATCAAGGCCAACTGTCCGGGCTCTAAAATAGCATATTCACCTGCCCAATAGAGCTTTCCACAAGTTTTAACAGCAATCATCTTGACTCAAATCCTTTGTTTTTGACACAATCAAGCGGTAACGTTGACCGAAGATTTTTGATAAATTCTCCAAGTCTTTCTCTCGACAAAGAACTTTGACATTAGGACCGGCATCCATAGTAAAGTAGCAGGCCTCTCCTTGCTCGCGAAGTTGACGAACAAAGTCCATCGCTTCATAAGATGAATCGGTCAGATAAGAAAAGGCTGGTGATGCTGTTTTTGTCGTAGCGTGCATAGCAAGAGCATTTTTCTCCGTTAATTCTCCAATCTTGGCAAAGTCATTTTCCTTGAGATAAATCAGCATATCCTGATAGTCCTTCTCAGACTGACGAACCCAGTCGTCAAAAGTCGTCGAAGTCTCCACACAAAGTTTCATCCCGTCACGGCTAGAGATTGGTTTTTTCTTGTCCTCTAGCACCAACATGATCATAGCTAGTTTCAAGTTTGTCTCTACAGGGTAAATTCCCCCACTATCCTTGTCCCAGGCACCTAGTGGTCCATAAAAACTCCGAGAAGAAGAACCTGAGGCAAACTTAGCCTCCTGTGCCAACTGACTCCGAGACAAACCAAGCTGGAAATAAGCATTACAAGCCTTGACCAGGGCGGACAAACCACTAGAACTTGAGGACAGGCCCGCTGCCGTAGGCATATTATTTTGAGTATCGATACGGACAAAGCCCTCACCAGCTGGACGATAACGGTCAATAATCTTACTCATCTTGGCATGCTCGACCTCATTTTGTAGCTGACCATTGATGTAAAATTCGTCAGCTGTTACATTGGCTGGTAAAGGCGACAAGGTCGTCTCTGTATACATATTTTCCAAAGTTAGAGAAATACTGCTAGTAGCAGGCACTATCTCTTTTTCTTTTTTCTTTCCCCAATATTTGATAATAGCAATATTTGCGTAGGAACGTACTGTTACAGGCTCTCTATCCATGTCTGAACAGCTCCTTTCTCTTCTAATCTTTCTGCTAATTCTTGTGCGTGTGTCAAATTATCTGCCAAGGCTATAATACAGCCTCCTAGCCCACCACCGCTCATCTTGGCACCCAGAGCACCATGGCTAAGAGCCGTTTCAACCAGATGGTCTGCCTCAGGGCTACTGACCCCAATTTCTTTTAAATGTAAATGCGCTTGACTGAGGATTTGTCCCAGTTCTTCAGCATCTTTTTGTGAAATCGCATCCTCTGCCTGCTGGGTCAATTCTCCCAAGGCATGCAAAAATGGTAGGGCATCCTTGCCCTTATTTTGAACCACTTGGATGGCTTCACGAGTATGACCATAAACACCCGTATCGGCAATCACCAAATAGGCGGATAAATCCATCTCAAGTTCTGTAAATCCTACGTTCTTGATAAAGCGAATAGGTTGGTCACTGAGACAGGTCTTAGCATCCAAACCACTAGGATTCATATGGGCAATCATTTCAGCTCGATTGACCAAGATTTCTAGTACATCATGAGGCAGATCGGCCTGATAGTAGTCAAATACCGCACGAATGGCCGCTATGCTGATAGCCGCTGACGAACCCATCCCCCGTTTCTCAGGGATAGCCGAGTCAATCTCACAACGAATGCAGGCTTCTGTGATATCCAAATACTCCAGTGAGGCATAAACCGCCATGGACAAGGTATCCTCCTCATAAAGGCGCCAAGGACTCTCTGCAGGAACTACCTTACAGGTCACCTCCACCTCCAAAAGAGGCAGGGAAATGGCAGGATAACCGTAAACGACCGCATGTTCCCCTATTAAAATTATCTTACTATGTGCCTGACCGACACCAACTTTTTTTGTCATTTTTTCCTTTTACTAGACGAAAAACGTCTTATTTTTCATACAAGTATTAATTCTTTCCTATCTATTTTATTATATTTTCACAAAAAAAGCGATTGTTTCCATTCACAATCGCTTCTTTCATTATTGAACCCATTCGCCATTATAGTTGACAGAATAGCCATTTACAGTCGTATTCACTGCCAAGGCACCTGAGCTATAAGCGCGTAGTACCATCTGCCATTGACCTGGAACCAACCTGTCGTCATAGAACGACGAAAGAAACTCCATACCGTTAAGTAAAGAGGAAAGTCGTGAGGGAGCATGCGCCATTGACAACCTGTTTTAGTGACGTACAAAGTCTCATTAACAAGTACTCGTTTCGGCCATTTATAGGTGCGGTGTTTGGAGAAATAGGGTTCAATCTCCCAAGAGGCATAGGGGTGCGCATAATAGATATGTTCCTCAGAAAATACATCAGACAAGCGGTTAAATTCTGTACCATTATCTGCCGTGATGGACAGAATCTTGTCTTGTTTTAAGATGAGTTTTAAAGCCTGATTGACCGCCTCAGCACTTTTATTTGGAATCAATCGGATAATTTGATGCCTAGTCCTTCGATCAGTTAAGACCAGTAAACAATAATTTTTCACCCTTGTAAGCAGAACCGTATCAATCTC
>NZ_MWSM01000049.1 GCF_002087075.1 Streptococcus pseudopneumoniae ATCC BAA-960 = CCUG 49455 | reverse complement strand
AATCATTACCGTGTCCTCAGAACTGAGAGGAGGTCTTGAAATCGTAAAACCACTTTGAACAAGAGTTACTTCAACCCATTGACTCCGATGGGTTAAGTTGCTTTCGTGGATACCAAAATCAGCCGCAATTTGTTCATAAGTTCGATATTCTCGCACATATTGAAGTCGCCATAAGAAGGTATTCTAGGCTTAGTTTAGGTTTTCGTCCCCCTTTTGCGTGTTTACCTTGATAAGCTGTTTTCAATACAGCTCACATCTCTTCAAAAGTCGTGCGATGAACAGCAACAAGGAGCTTAAATCGTGTATCAGTTAGTTGTTTACTTGCTTCATAATTTTATTGTATCATATTTTTGTTTCACAGGAAGTCTATTATATTTAAGGATATTTGAAAGCTGTATTTTAGAAAAACAATTATGGAGTTTTGATATTTTCTTAGTTTCAAACAAGCATGTTATAATAAAGCTATGGCATATAGTACAGATTTTAAACATCGAGAATTAGATTACATCAAAGAGGGGCACAGCCATGTCGAGGCAGCCAAGGTTTTTGATGTTGGCGTCAGAACTCTCTTCATGTGGGAAAAGAAAGACGTGAACAAGGACACTCATACTAAGCTAAAATAAAAAAGTATTATATAATAGTAATATGAAATCAACTAAAGAAGAAATCCAAGCTATCAAAACACTTTTAAAAGACTCTAGTACAGCTAAATATCATAAACGCCTTCAAATCGTTCTATTTCGTCTGATGGGTAAATCTTATAAAGAGATTATAGAGCTTTTAGGCTGTAATCAAACAACGATTTGACCAACTGTAAAAAAATATGAGGAGTTCGGACTCGACTCTCTCCTTCAAGAAACACGTGGTGGTAGTAACCATGCATATATGACAATTGAGGAAGAGAAAGCCTTTCTTGCCCGTCATTTGAAGGCTGCAGAGGCAGGAGAATTTGTTACAATTGATGCCTTATTTCAGGCTTATACAAAGGAGTTAGGTTCTTCCTACACACGTGATGACTTTTATCAACTCTTGAAGCGCCATGGTTGGCGAAATATTAGGCCACGTCCAGAACATCCCAAGAAAGCAGACTCTCAAACCATTGTCGCGTCTAAAAATAAAATCTCAATTCAAGAAGACAAGAAAGCGCTTTAAAACCAGTAGGCATTTTCGTAAGGTTCGCTTGATGTACCAAGATGAGGCTGGTTTCGGTAGAATCAGTAAACTGGGATCTTGTTGGGCTCCAATAGGAGTAGGTCCACATGTCCATAGTCACTATATACGAGAATTTCGCTATTGTTATGGAGCTGTTGATGCCCATATTGGAAGATATTATGAATCAACTTCAAGATGTTATACAAGGACTGGAGAAGGAGGTGATAAAGTCCATCGTTAATCGGAGATGGAATAGAATGCTTTTTGAAAGCAGATGAGTATTAGATTATGAAGCAGAGCTGGAAGACGCTGAGATTTTAGGAAAGTTTTGGAATAAGGAAGGTTACTATATTATAGTTTATAACAATGCTAAAAAAGCCCCTGAACTGTTCAAGGTAGAGTTCTCTGAGTGGAAGCGTATGCATATAGGGGAGACATATTAGACAGCGTTAGGGGGATACACTTACTTTTAAGTATCAAAAAAATGAGCACTTCCGTAATTGGAAATGCTTGTTTTTTGATATGTTTAGACTCTTATACTCAATGAAAATCAAAGAGCAAACTAGGAAACTAGCCGCAGGTTGTTCAAAGCACTGCTTTGAGGTTGTAGATAAGACTGACGAAGTCAGTCTTATCTACGGCAAGGCGACGTTGACGTGGTTTGAAGAGATTTTCGAAGAGTATTAGTCTTTATTTTCGTATGGCAAGATCAAGTTCAAGATGATTCCTGTCATGGCTGAAAGAGCAGTACCTGAAAGTGTAACTGGACCAAGTTTAAGGACAGCTCCTCCAAGTCCAAGAACCAACATAGCACTTGCGATGATGAGGTTTCGCATTTGAGCGAAATCAACACGTTCTTTAATCAAGACTTTCAAACCATTGCTGGCGATAACCCCATAGAGAAGGATTGACATACCACCAAGTACAGCGTTTGGAATAGTTGAAATCAAGGCAGTGAATTTACCAAGGAAGCTGAGGGCAATCGCGATGAAGGCAGCGTTACGGATAACTGAGACAGAAGCGATACGAGTCATACCGATAACCCCTGTATTTTCTCCGTAAGTTGTATTGGCTGGTCCACCAAGGAAGGCAGAAACAGAAGTTGCGATACCGTCACCAAGAAGAGTACGGTGAAGACCTGGTTCTTTTAAGAATTGACGGCCACAGATTTGACCCAAAACAGTATGGTCTCCGATATGTTCAGAAATTGTTACGATAGCGATTGGCAAGATAGCGATGGCTTCTGGACCAAAGTAAAGATTGTATTCTTTAAAGGCACCACCTGTGTTAAATGGCAAGTAGAAACCAGGAATTTCAAACCAGTTAGCTTTAAGAACTGGTGTAAAGTCAACCAAGCCAAGAGTTAGTGCGAAGAGGTAACCACCGATAATGGCAAAGAGAAATGGAATGATTCGTAGGAATCCTTTTCCCTTTGTATTGATAAAGGCAGCAATCAAGAAAGTAACAACTGCTACAAGAGCATTTTTCCAGTTTCCATCAGCTACAAGACCAGCGTTGGTAACAGCTGAACCTGCAAGTCCAAGACCGATAACGATGATCATAGGTCCGATGATGATTGGTGGCAAGAGTTTATCAATCCATTTTGTTCCTACAAATCGGATGCTGGTAGCAACAAGGACATAGACCAAACCAGTCAAGATAACCCCTGTTTGAGCAGCAGATACATCCCCACCCATTTCTTTCATAGCCAGTGACATAGCTGTGATAAAAGCAAATGAAGAACCTAGATAAACTGGAACTTTAAAACCAGTTGAAATCATGTAGATGAGTGTTCCAACACCTGAAGCAAAAAGGGCAACAGATACAGGCATTCCCAAAATCAAGGGTACCAAGATGGTCGCACCAAACATGGCGAAAACGTGTTGGAAACTAAGGAGAATTCCTTTTCCAGCTGAAGGACGTTGGTCAACGTCTAGTAACAAATCAACAGTTGATTCTTGTTTCATATAAACCTCACTTTTGGGCATCAAAAAAGAGCCCATTATTTTACAGCAATAGGCCCTCAGAGTAAGACTTCTCTAAAATCTAAACTTTAAAGAGTTTCAAGTATTTCTGTGTCTTCGTCACCTCACGGGATGACATTAAAAACCTTTGCTTAGGATAGTATAGCAGAAAAAAATGATTTTGTAAATCATTTTTTCCCGAGCCTAAAAATAAGAGAGCGAGGTTGATTTTGTAAATCATTTTTTCCCGAGCCTAGAAATAAAAGAGCGAGGCTGATTTTGTAAATATTTTTTTACTTAAAAATTTAAAGCGGGCGTTTATTTGGCATACCAGCCTTACGTGGATATTTATTTGGTGTTTCTTTTTTCTTTTCTACCACTGTGATGTAACGCGGATCTCTATTTGGTAGGGCGTAGCTGAGATTGTCTTCGACTTTACTAAAAAGGAGATTGAGGGCATTCTTAGCTTCTAACAACTCCTCAGGCGCATTGCTGGCCTTGAGTGCCAATAGTTTTCCACCAACCTTAAGGTAGGGAATAGTCAATTCAGATAGGACCTGCATACGGGCAACCGCACGAGCTGTTACAAAATCATATTGAGCACGGAAGTTCTTGTCTTGGGCAAAATCTTCGGCACGTCCGTGGTAGAAATGAACTCCGTTCAAATCCAGTTCTTGAGCCAAGAGTTGTAGGAAGTTGATGCGCTTATTGAGTGAATCAATAATGGTCACATCTAACTCCGGATAGAGAATTTTCATTGGTAGACTAGGAAATCCTGCCCCAGCCCCGATATCAAGCAATTTGATATTTTCATTGGGAATCAAACCTTGAAAAATGGGTGCAATCGAATCGTAAAAATGTTTGAGATAAACTTCTTCCTTGTCCGTAATCGCCGTCAAATTAATCTTCTCATTCCACTCGACCAAGAGCTCAAAATAACGTTCAAATTGTTCTTTTTGCTGGTCCGAAAGTGGAAGATTCTGCTCGGCAAGCAAGTTGTAAAATGTTTTTGGTTTCATAGTTATTTCCTTCTTTAGTATCATCTTATTTTACCACAATCATTAAAAATTTGATATACTGGTACTAATCTAAAAGTAGAAAGGACTTATATCATGACTTGGATTATTCTTGGAGTTATCGCTCTTATTGTTATTTTTGTGATTGTTAGCTATAACGGTTTGGTTAAAAATCGTATGCAAACCAAGGAGGCTTGGAGTCAGATTGATGTTCAGTTGAAACGTCGAAATGACCTCTTGCCAAACTTGATTGAGACTGTAAAAGGTTATGCCAAATATGAAGGTTCTACCCTTGAAAAGGTGGCAGAACTACGTAACCAAGTGGCGGCAGCGACTTCACCAGCAGAAGCTATGAAAGCCAGTGATGCCCTCACTCGTCAGGTTTCAGGTATTTTTGCAGTTGCAGAAAGCTATCCAGATTTGAAAGCTAGTGATAACTTTGTTAAATTGCAAGAGGAGTTGACAAACACAGAAAATAAAATTTCTTACTCTCGTCAACTCTATAACAGTGTTGTCAGCAACTACAATGTAAAATTAGAAACTTTCCCGAGCAATATTATCGCTGGAATGTTTGGATTTAAAGCGGCAGATTTCCTTCAAACACCTGAAGAGGAAAAGTCGGTTCCTAAAGTTGATTTTAGCGGTTTAGGTGACTAAGATGTTGTTTGATCAAATTGCAAGCAATAAACGAAAAACCTGGATTTTGTTGCTGGTATTTTTCCTACTCTTAGCTCTTGTTGGTTATGCGGTTGGTTATCTCTTTATAAGATCTGGACTTGGTGGTTTGGTTATCGCACTGATTATCGGCTTTATCTACGCTTTGTCTATGATTTTTCAATCGACAGAGATTGTCATGTCCATGAATGGAGCGCGTGAGGTGGATGAGCAAACGGCACCAGACCTCTACCATGTAGTGGAAGATATGGCTCTGGTCGCTCAGATTCCTATGCCCCGTGTTTTCATCATTGATGATCCAGCCTTAAATGCCTTTGCGACAGGTTCTAATCCTCAAAATGCGGCTGTTGCTGCGACTTCAGGTCTACTAGCTATCATGAATCGTGAAGAACTAGAAGCTGTTATGGGACATGAAGTCAGTCATATTCGTAATTATGATATCCGTATTTCGACTATTGCAGTTGCCCTTGCTAGTGCTATCACCATGCTTTCTGGTATGGCAGGTCGTATGATGTGGTGGGGTGGCGCAGGTCGCAGACGAAGTGATGATGACCGAGATGGAAATGGTCTTGAAATCATTATGCTAGTGGTTTCCCTACTAGCTATTGTACTGGCACCTCTCGCTGCAACCTTGGTTCAGCTCGCTATTTCTCGTCAGAGGGAATTTCTGGCAGATGCATCTAGTGTCGAGCTGACTCGCAATCCCCAGGGAATGATTAATGCCCTAGATAAGTTGGACAATAGCAAACCTATGAGTCGCCACGTCGATGATGCTAGCAGTGCACTTTATATCAATGATCCTAAGAAAGGGGGAGGGTTCAAAAAACTCTTTTATACCCACCCACCTATCTCAGAACGGATTGAACGTTTAAAACATATGTAAAATGAAGGCTGGAAAAAGTCTTTAAAATCTGAAAAACGCATAATATCAGGTGTGAAAACTTGATATTATGCGTTTTATTATGGGAAGATTTACTTCTTTTTCTCCTAAAATTGTGTTTTTGCCCCACCTATCTGCTATGTTACAAATTTATACATCTTCTAAATTAACTACCTCCAAACCGTGTTCTGTTATGCGATAGATGATTGAGCAAACTTCTTTTAAGAAACGACGGTCATGCGAAACAGTGATGAGACCACCAGGATAGGTGGCAAAGAGTTTTCTGATTTGGGGTTGAGAAGTGGGAGAAAAGTTTTGTGTAGGTTCATCCAGCAGGAGAAAGTTTGATTTGCGCAAGACTAAATCCAAAAGCAGGAGTTTACCCTGTTGCCCGCCAGATAAGGAGCGAATTTGATGCTGCATTTCTGGATAACTGAAATTGAGACTGGCTAAGTGAGATTGGATTTTCTGTAGTTCCTCTTTTTCCCCAGTTTTGCTTAGATAGGCTATTGGTGATAAATCTAATTGCAGTTTTTTGTGGTAATCTTGTGGCATAAAACCAAGCGAAATCTCTCTTTTATCATTAAGAAGTTGCTTTAATTTGGCTAACAGAGTTGATTTCCCCATACCATTTGGGCCGATGATACCGATTTTTTCTTGTCCACGGACAGTTAGTTGTAGTTCCTGAGCCAAAACACGGTCGTCAATGGACAAATTTTCTTTTTCCAGTTGGATTAAGACTTTAGAGACCGGTAATGGCTGTATATCTGAGAAGAAAAGTCTGATTTCTTCCTCTTCAAGTGGCTTTTGGGTCATGGCCTGAGCTGCTCTTTCGTAGCGTTTTTCTTGTGAGAGGACAGTTTTCATCTTTTTAGCCAATAGGCGACCGGCAGTACTGTCTTTGGTAGCTCGAAGAGCAGTTTCTACATTTTGTTTAACTCGTTGATGTTTTTCCATGGTTTTATCGTAGGCTCTTTGGTCGTTGGCTGCTTGCTGGGTTTGTCTGGCAAAATTAGCCTTTCTCTGCTCACTATAACTATCATAGTCTAAATGCTCTACTAGTGTTTCTGCTTCTTTACGGTGCTTGACCAGTCGCAAGTGAACAATAGTGTCTGCCGTTTCAGAAAGAAAGTCCTCATCATGGGAAATGAAAATAACGGTTTGCCGAATCTTGCGCATTTGACCTTTTAGCCAATCAACCGTCTCAAGATCCAAGTCATTTGAAGGTTCATCTAAAAATAGAATCTCAAAAGGTTTGGCTAACTCATGGATGAGCTGAATTTTCAAAGCTTCACCCCCTGATAGACTACCAATCTCTTGGTCGCTTGCGAAACGATTGCTATCAAAATGCAATTCCTCAGCTAAACGATAGAGGACACTGTAATCTAAATCAATAGTATCTAAAAAGAAGTAGTCGTGTAGAGTTCTATTTTTCAGGTCCTCAGGAAGTTTTTGAGGAATGTAGGCTATTGATTGATAATCAGATTGAATGTCTCCCCCGATAGTGAAATCAGGCAAAGTTTCCCCCATTAAAATTTTAAGTAAGGTGGATTTGCCATTTCCTTCTTCACCAATAATAGCGACCTTTTCCCTGTCTTGGATGGTCATGCTGAGGTCAGAGACAAGGTCTCGTAAATCTTTGTTTTGTGTGATGGTCAGGTGATTGATTTTTATCATATGATTGCCCTTTCTAGAATGTTGATACTACATAACAAAAAGCTCTACTTTACCTAGTAGAGCCCAAAGTCTATGTCAAAAAAACTCTATTAATACTCTTCGAAAATCTCTTCAAACCACGTCAGCGTCGCCTTACCGTATATATGTGACTGACTTCGTCAGTCTTATCTACAACCTCAAAACAGTGTTTTGAGCAACCTACGGCTAGCTTCCTAGTTTGCTCTTTGATTTTCATTGAGTATAAAATGCCAGAAAAAGAGCATAAAAGAGTACACAAAAAGAGACAAAAACAAGATCTACTAAATAAAGGTTTTTTATTTGATAGGCTTAGTTGTTCATGTCTCCCTTACCTCCGAGTATTGGTATCTTTATACTATACTTTTAAGGAAATTTTGTCAACAGAAAACTGGAAATTCCAAGCTCTAAAATACGAGTGATAAGCATTAGTACCGAGTTCTTTGTCTTCCATAGGGGCATCCTCCTTGCTCTGATGTAGTATAGAACTAAAAAACAAAATATCATAGTGGATATATTAAAAACTTGAATGTTAATTACAAAGTTTGGTGGGTTGATTTGTAGACTTTTCATGGTATAATCAAGAGAGTAAATCTTTATGGAGGAAGTATGAAATTAAATATTCAAGAAATTCGTAAGCAGTCTGAAGGCTTGCATTTTGAACAAACCTTAGATCTAGCCGCAGACCTGCGTGCACGCAATCAAGAAATTTTAGATGTAAAAGATATTCTTGCAGTTGGGAAAGTACAGTACGAAGACCATATGTATTTCTTAGATTATCAACTATCTTATACCATTGTTCTTGCTTCAAGTCGCAGTATGGAGCCAGTTGAGTTAGTTGAATCTTATCCAGTAACGGAAGTTTTCATGGAAGGTGCAACTAACCAACTAGATCAGGAAGTTTTAGACGATGATTTGGTCTTGCCAATCGAAAATGGAGAACTGGACCTTGCTGAGAGCGTGTCAGACAATATCCTATTAAACATTCCTATCAAGGTTTTGACGGCTGAAGAAGAGGCTGGTCAAGGATTTGTTTCAGGAAATGACTGGCAAATCATGACAGAAGAAGAATACCAAGCCCAACAGGCAGTTAAGAAAGAAGAAAACAGTCCTTTTGCTGGCTTACAAGGACTATTTGACGGAGACGAATAATGGTCTTGTCAAAAAAACGCGCACGAAAGGTGCTAGAAGAAATCATTGCTCTGTTTCCAGATGCCAAACCCAGTCTTGATTTTACCAATCATTTTGAACTCTTGGTTGCGGTCATGTTGTCAGCACAGACAACGGATGCAGCGGTAAATAAGGCCACACCAGGTCTCTTTGCTGCCTTTCCAACGCCACAAGCCATGTCTGTTGCGACAGAGAGTGAGATTGCTTCACACATTTCTCGCCTGGGACTGTATCGAAATAAGGCTAAATTCCTTAAAAAATGTGCCCAACAGTTACTAGATGATTTTGATGGTCAAGTCCCTCAGACACGTGAGGAATTAGAGAGTTTGGCAGGTGTTGGTCGCAAGACAGCCAATGTTGTCATGAGTGTGGGCTTTGGGATTCCAGCTTTTGCAGTGGATACTCATGTGGAGCGTATTTGCAAACACCACGATATTGTCAAAAAATCAGCGACACCACTTGAGGTGGAAAAGCGGGTCATGGATATCTTGCCGCCTGAGCAGTGGTTAGCAGCTCATCAGGCCATGATTTATTTTGGAAGAGCCATTTGTCATCCTAAAAATCCAGAGTGTGACCAGTACCCACAGTTATATGACTTTAGCAATTTGTAAGATAGGGTTTCAAAAGTTTTTGCTTGATTTTAGGCTCGCTTTGTGCTATAGTAATTGATAATTAAATATTCCTTTAAACCTGTCCCGTGAGGCAGGCAAGGAGCGCGATAAAGTAGAAGGGTGAAGTCTATACTGTGTGCAGTAGGGCTTGCTTGGCTATACATTTCAAGTCTCCTTGTTTAAGGAGACTTTTCTTTTTGGAGGTTTGTCATGAAGACAAAAGAAGTTGTAGACGAATTGACCGTCAAACGAGCGATTACGCGTATTACTTATGAGATTATCGAACGCAACAAAGATTTGAATAAGATCGTCTTGGCTGGTATTAAAACTCGTGGTGTCTTTATCGCCCACCGAATCCAAGAACGTTTGGAACAGCTAGAAAATCTTTCAGTTCCTGTTGTGGAATTGGATACTAAACCTTTCCGTGATGATGTTAAAAGTGGAGAAGATACTTCTTTGGTTTCTGTCGATGTGACAGACCGTGAAGTTATCTTGGTGGATGATGTGCTTTATACAGGTCGTACCATCCGTGCTGCTATTGATAATATTGTAGGTCATGGTCGTCCTGCGCGCGTGAGTCTTGCGGTGCTAGTTGATCGTGGACATAGAGAATTGCCAATCCGTCCAGATTACGTTGGAAAAAATATCCCAACTAGTCGTTCTGAAGAAATCATCGTAGAGATGGCAGAACTTGATGGTCAAGACAGAGTTCTGATTACTGAAGAAGCTTAGAAAGCTAAAGGAGTGGCCATGTCAGAAAATCAACAAGCATTGAACCATGTGGTGTCCATGGAAGACCTCACTGTCGATCAAGTCATGAAATTGATCAAACGAGGGATTGAGTTTAAAAACGGAGCTCAGCTTCCTTATGAAAACCACCCGATTGTTTCCAATCTTTTCTTTGAGGATTCTACACGGACGCATAAGTCCTTTGAAGTGGCAGAGATTAAACTGGGGCTGGAACGACTTGACTTTGATGTGAAGACTAGTTCAGTCAATAAGGGTGAGACACTTTATGATACCATTTTGACTCTGTCTGCTTTAGGAGTGGATGTCTGTGTGATTCGCCACCCTGAGGTTGACTACTATAGAGAGTTAATTGCTAGTCCCACGATTACGACTTCCATCATCAATGGTGGAGATGGTTCGGGACAACATCCTAGCCAGAGCTTGCTTGATTTGATGACTATTTATGAGGAATTTGGCCACTTTGAGGGTCTCAAGGTTGCGATTGCAGGTGACTTGGACCACTCACGCGTTGCCAAATCCAATATGCAGATTTTGAAACGCTTGGGAGCTGAACTTTACTTTGCTGGACCTGAGGAATGGAGAAGTCAAGAGTTTGCAGACTATGGACAGTTTGTAGCCATTGATGAAATCATTGATCAGGTGGATGTTATGATGTTTCTCCGTGTGCAACATGAACGCCATAATAGTGGAGCTGTCTTTTCAAAAGAAGACTACCATGCCCAACATGGCTTGACTCAAGAACGTTATGACCGTTTGAAAGAAACAGCAATCCTCATGCACCCAGCTCCAGTCAATCGTGATGTAGAAATCGCAGATTACTTGGTTGAAGCACCAAAATCACGGATTGCCCAACAAATGACCAATGGTGTCTTTGTTCGAATGGCAATCTTAGAATCCGTACTGGCGAGTAGAAATGCCAACTAAAACACAAGACGTTAAAAGACGCCAGTGAGCGTCCACGAGAGGTGAAAATATGATAAAAAGACTTCTAGTATTAGAAGATGGCACAGTTTTTGAAGGTAAGGCCTTCGGAGCAGATATTGATGTAACTGGTGAAATTGTCTTTAATACAGGGATGACCGGCTACCAAGAATCCATTACAGACCAGTCTTATAATGGACAAATCTTGACCTTTACTTATCCTTTGGTGGGAAATTATGGAATTAACCGTGATGATTACGAATCCATTATTCCAACTTGTAAGGGAGTTGTTGTTTTCGAAGAAGCACGTAGAGCTAGTAACTGGCGCAACCAAATGACCTTGGATGAATTTTTGAAAGCCAAGAAAATTCCGGGTATTTCAGGGATTGATACGCGTGCTCTTACCAAGATTATTCGTAAGCATGGTACCATGCGTGCAACCTTGACCCATGTTGGGGACAGTATGGACCATGTGACGGACCAGCTCCAAGCAACAGTCTTGCCGACAGACAATATCAAACAGGTTTCTACTAAAACATCCTATCCAGCTCCAGGAGTTGGTTTGAGCGTGGTGCTAGTGGACTTTGGTCTCAAGCACTCAATTCTACGTGAACTTTCTAAGCGTAATTGTAACGTGACGGTTGTTCCTTATTCGACAACGGCTGAAGAAATTCTCCATCTCAATCCTGACGGAGTGATGTTGTCAAACGGTCCAGGTAACCCAGAAGATGTTCCACAGGCACTCGATATGATTCGAGGCGTGCAAGGAAAGATTCCAATCTTTGGTATTTGTATGGGGCATCAACTCTTTGCAATGGCAAACGGAGCAAAGACTTACAAGATGAAGTTTGGTCACCGTGGATTTAACCACGCGGTACGTGAAATTGCTACAGGACGTGTGGATTTTACAAGTCAAAACCATGGTTATGCAGTTAGCCGTGAGGATTTGCCAGAGCACTTGATTATCACCCACGAAGAAATCAATGACAAGTCAGTTGAAGGTGTGCGTCACAGATACCAACCTGCTTTCTCTGTTCAATACCACCCAGACGCAGCACCTGGTCCACACGACGCAAGCTACCTATTCGACGAGTTTATCGAGATGATGGAAGCTTTTAAACAATCAAACTAAGAACGAGTAAAAGCTCGTCGGAGAATTTATTTAATGTCGCCCTGTGAGGCGACGAATAGAAAGGAGAAGATACATTGTTCGCGGAAGTGAACACGCCCTAAGAACTGTGTGAAAAAGATAAACATCGTCTTGACGCTGAAGGCGTCTGCACCGAGTTTCCTATTTTCACTGTGTTCTTTACGGGCTTTGTATCATAAACTATGCCTAAACGTACTGATATTCAAAAAATTATGGTGATTGGTTCTGGTCCGATTATTATTGGTCAAGCTGCTGAGTTTGACTACGCTGGGACCCAGGCTTGCTTGTCTTTGAAAGAGGAAGGTTATGAGGTGGTTTTGGTTAATTCAAACCCTGCAACCATCATGACGGACAAGGAGATTGCGGACAAGGTTTATATTGAACCGATTACACTTGAGTTTGTGACTCGTATTCTTCGTAAGGAACGTCCAGATGCCTTGCTACCAACACTCGGTGGGCAAACTGGTCTTAATATGGCCATGGAATTGTCTAAAAATGGTATCCTTGATGAGCTTGGTGTTGAGCTTCTGGGAACTAAATTATCTGCTATTGACCAAGCGGAGGATCGTGACCTCTTTAAACAATTGATGGAAGAGCTCAACCAACCAATTCCAGAATCTGAAATTGTCAACACAGTCGAAGAAGCAGTTGCCTTTGCAGCGACAATTGGTTACCCAGTTATCGTTCGTCCAGCCTTTACCCTTGGTGGTACTGGTGGTGGTATGTGTGCCAACGAGGAAGAATTGCGTGAAATCGCTGAAAATGGGTTGAAATTGTCACCTGTCACCCAATGTTTGATTGAGCGTTCGATTGCTGGCTTCAAGGAAATCGAATACGAAGTCATGCGTGACTCAGCTGACAATGCTTTGGTTGTTTGTAACATGGAAAACTTTGACCCAGTTGGGATTCACACAGGGGATTCCATCGTATTTGCTCCTGCGCAAACCATGTCAGACTATGAAAACCAAATGCTACGTGACGCGAGCTTGAGCATCATTCGTGCCCTCAAGATTGAAGGGGGATGTAACGTTCAGCTAGCCCTTGATCCCCACAGCTTCAAGTACTATGTCATCGAAGTAAACCCTCGTGTATCGCGTTCGTCAGCCCTTGCTTCTAAGGCGACAGGTTACCCAATTGCCAAATTGGCTGCTAAGATTGCCGTCGGTTTGACCTTGGATGAGGTTATTAACCCAGTCACGGGTTCAACCTATGCCATGTTTGAGCCAGCCCTTGACTACGTTGTTGCCAAGATTCCACGTTTCCCATTTGACAAGTTTGAAAAGGGTGAGCGCCGTCTTGGTACTCAGATGAAGGCGACTGGAGAAGTCATGGCAATTGGTCGTAACATCGAGGAATCTCTCCTTAAAGCTTGTCGTTCCCTTGAAATTGGGGTGCACCACAATGAAATGCCTGAACTTGCATCAGTTTCTGATGATGCCTTGATTGAAAAAGTAGTCAAAGCCCAGGATGACCGTCTCTTCTATGTATCAGAAGCCATTCGCCGCGGTTATACACCAGAAGAAATTGCTGAATTGACTAAGATTGATATCTTCTATCTTGATAAACTCTTGCATATCTTTGAAATTGAGCAAGAATTGGGCGCTCATCCACAAGATTTAGACGTTTTGAAAACTGCCAAACTCAATGGATTTTCAGACCGTAAGATTGCTGAACTTTGGGAAACGACAGCTGACCAAGTTCGCCAACTTCGTTTAGAAAATAAGATTGTCCCAGTCTACAAGATGGTCGATACTTGTGCGGCAGAGTTTGACTCTGAAACACCATACTTCTATTCAACCTATGGTTGGGAAAACGAGTCTATCAAGTCTGATAAGGAATCCGTTCTAGTTCTAGGTTCTGGTCCAATCCGTATCGGTCAAGGGGTCGAGTTTGACTACGCAACTGTTCATTCAGTTAAGGCTATTCAGGCGGCTGGCTATGAAGCCATCATCATGAATTCAAATCCAGAGACCGTTTCAACAGACTTCTCTGTATCAGACAAGCTTTACTTTGAGCCATTGACATTCGAAGATGTTATGAATGTCATCGACTTGGAGCAACCAAAAGGAGTTATTGTTCAGTTCGGTGGTCAAACAGCCATCAACCTTGCGGAGCCATTGGCAAAAGCAGGTGTGACCATCCTTGGTACACAGGTTGCTGACCTAGACCGTGCCGAAGACCGTGACCTCTTCGAGCAAGCTCTTAAAGAATTGGATATTCCACAGCCACCAGGACAAACGGCTACCAATGAAGAAGAAGCAGCTCTTGCAGCTCGCAAGATTGGCTTCCCAGTTCTTGTCCGCCCATCTTATGTACTTGGTGGACGTGCCATGGAAATCGTTGAAAACGAAGAAGATCTTCGTTCTTACATGCGTACAGCGGTTAAGGCTAGTCCTGACCATCCAGTCCTTGTTGACTCTTATATCGTCGGACAAGAGTGTGAAGTTGATGCCATTTCAGACGGGGAAAATGTCCTCATTCCTGGTATCATGGAGCATATCGAACGTGCCGGTGTCCACTCAGGTGACTCAATGGCCGTTTACCCACCACAAACCTTGTCGCAAAAGGTGCAAGAAACAATCGCAGACTATACTAAACGCTTAGCAATCGGCCTTAACTGTCTTGGTATGATGAACATTCAGTTTGTCATCAAGGATGAAAAAGTCTACGTTATTGAGGTCAATCCACGTGCTAGCCGTACGGTGCCATTCCTTTCTAAGGTAACCAATATCCCTATGGCTCAAGTAGCAACCAAGCTCATTCTTGGTCAAAAACTTGAAGAACTTGGCTACCAAGATGGACTTTACCCTGAAAGTACCCGCGTTCATATCAAGGCACCTGTCTTCTCCTTTACCAAACTAGCTAAGGTAGACAGCTTACTTGGTCCTGAAATGAAGTCAACAGGGGAAGTTATGGGTTCTGATACGACTTTAGAAAAAGCTCTCTATAAGGCTTTTGAAGCTTCTTACTTACACTTGCCAACTTTTGGTAACGTTGTATTTACCATCGCTGATGATGCCAAAGAAGAAGCCTTGGACTTGGCTCGTCGTTTCCAAAATATTGGCTATGGAATCCTTGCGACAGAAGGGACAGCAGCCTTCTTTGCCAGTCATGGATTGCAATCCCAACCTGTTGGTAAGATTGGTGATGACGATAAGGATATTCCAAGCTTTGTTCGTAAAGGAAGAATCCAAGCTATCATTAATACAGTTGGAACCAAACGAACTGCTGACGAAGATGGTGAGCAAATCCGCCGTTCAGCTATTGAACACGGGGTGCCCCTCTTCACAGCCATAGATACAGCTAACGCCATGCTCAAAGTATTGGAAAGCCGTAGTTTTGTTACAGAAGCTATTTAATACCCAATGAAAATCAAAGAGCAAACTAGGAAGCTAGCCGCAGGCTGTACTTGAGTACGGCAAGGTTAAGCTGACACGGTTTGAAGAGATTTTCGAAGAGTATAAATAGGAAAATAAGTTGGACAAAAAATCTTTAAGAAGATAAGGAAAACGCATAATATCAGGTGTTGAATGAAAACCTTGATATTATGCGTTTTGTTGTGGGGGACTTACTTCATTTTTTCCTGCAATTGAGTTTTTTCCAAGTCTCACTCAATACTTTGTATAATTGCCCTCAATCAGTTTTTGCGATAAGCTTTAATACTATGACTATACCATTCTTGCATTTCCTTTGATGGTGGTGTCATATAATCCCCATACATCTGGGTTAAAAATTGATCATATTTTTTAGGGACGGGCAACATACGACCTTCAAACTCAGTCAAAATCAGTTCTTTAAAGGTATCAACTGGGAAGATTTCTTTCATCCCTTCCTTACCGATCCCAATTCCTCCTTCATATTGAGGAGAGTTGGTTGTAGCATTTTTGACTAGCTGATCAATTTTCTTGTAAAAGTAACGGGGATTGACCACTCGGAGGGCATACCAGCTACATAATCTAAGAAAATCTTTTAATTTGCTATCACCGTGAACTGCTCGTGATTTTTTGATATAAGCTAGTTGACGAAGAGCCACATACTTATAGCTCTTGTCGACAATGCTCAAGTCTGTAAATCGATCAATTGGGAAGACATCGATGAAAAGGCTGGTATCATGACGCTTGTACTTAACATGGTCTTCTATAACAGTAGAAGTGTCCAAAATCGATGCGAAATTATGGAAGTACCAAGAAGATGTATCGTAGGAAAGAACCTTGTAGCGAGGGTGATTTTCTTCTTCAATAATCTTCAGTAAACGCTCATAATCCTCACGATAAAGGGAAATATCAATATCATCATCCCAAGGAATCATACCTTTGTGGCGGATGGCTCCAAGCATGGTTCCATAACTGAGAAAATAAGGAATATCATGTTTCTTACAAGTCTCATCAATATAGTCTAGCAGAGCTAGTTGAATTTCTTTAATTTCTTTTTTTTCTAAATATTGCATCCTAATCCTCCAATTTATAAGCGTGAAATTCATGACTGTAGAAGCGTTTTTCTGCTGGTGGTAGGGTCATATAATCTCCATAAAATTGTGTCAAAATAGTATCAAATTTTTCAGGTGCTGGAAGGCTTAAATTTTCAAAGGGTAAATCAATTATTTTATCGAAGGTACCACTTGGGAAGACTTCCTTTTCCTTAAATTTAGAAGGGATAAAAGCCATATACTGACCATTTTCACGACTATATTTTTGAATTTCTTTCTCGATTTTATGTGCGAAATAACGAGGAGAAACCGGTCGAAGGAGCAACCAAAAGGCTGTTCGTATCCAATCTTTTAAAAGGCTATCCTTATAGACAATATTTTTATGTTTACTGAAAGACAGCAGTTTGAAGCTTTCCAGTTTATAACAAGTATCAATGACCTTAGGATCATCAAAGCGATCTATAGGGAAAATATCGATAAAGATACCAGACTCATAGGTTTTTGTATTTCGAGTATCAATAATTTTAGTCGTACTGTCGGTTATCTTGATAAAGTTGTTAAAGTAGTTCTTATCAGTTTCTAAGGAAAGGAGCTTATACTTGCTTTTTTCCTTTTGAAAAATGTTAATAAATCGTTGGTAGTCTTCTCTAGGCATGGACAGATCAATATCGTCGTCCCAAGGAATAAAGCCTTGATGTCGAACCGCCCCAATCAGAGTACCGTAGTTAATAATATAGTTGATATTGTGCTTTTTACAGAGAGTATCAATATAATCCAAAATTTCTAATTCAATTTGTTTGGCATCTTCAATGGTTAGTTGTTTCATTTTAAACTCCTATGATCTTTTGAATTTATTTTTTAAGGCTAGGACATGGTTTAAAAATTCATAGAAAATGCTATCTTTTGTGAAGACAAGTAGACCAATATAAGAGATAGCTGATAGCAAGACAATCAAACCAGTATTCATCAAAAATGGCAAATTAATGACCATATCCACAGGATACAAGAAATTGATCAGGAAATAAATTCCTACGAAAGAAAGTGAAAAGAGAGAGTATCGAACAGTATAGCTAAAGATATGTCCCAAGTGAATAAGTTGTTTTCTATGGATGAAAATGATATAGAAAACAAGTAGAGAGGCCTCTGATAACATAGTTGTCAGTAAGTAGTATTCAGGAGCCACGATATGGTTGAAAAAGAGGAGACTATTTAAGCCCAAATTGAGTAGCCCAGCAAAGACTGTATAGACTGTGATACGTTTTTCATAGCCATTGGTAAAGAGAATTTGGGAACCAAGAATGGTATCTAAGGCCAGGATAATCGTACGAAAAGCGAAGAGAGAGGTCAAGATGCCACCTCCGATATATTTTTCACTACCGTAAAGTAGGATGGCATTTGGTCCTAAAACCATGAGTCCAAAGCTCAGTGGAATGATAAAGAAGTTAAAGATTCGACTACCTCTATTAACCAGAGAAACATAGGCTTCCTTATCGCCTTTTCCTAGATAGTAACTAAGACGAGGCACACTCACTCCGATAGCTCCTGTTACAACACCAGCAATAACGGTCACAATTCGTTGAGCTATGGTGTAGTAACTAACGTTGACATCAATCCCTGTTTTAACGAGGAAGAGACGATCCAAAAAAGTGAAGAGCATATTGGCATTAGCAAAGACCAACATGGCTGTCAGAGGGAGAAAGAGCGGTTTAAAATCACTGATGTGAATTTTAACAAGCTTAATGTCTCTTTTAATCCAAAAATAACTAATCAGATAGTTAATCAGTGTCGATAAACTCATCACAAGTGTATAGACAACAATATCGTGTTCATTTTTGACAAACAGGAAAATAGAGACCAGCATCAGGATACGGATGAAGGCAGTTTTGTAAAAGAGAAAACTATAATTTTCCAGAGCTTCATTGACCCATTCGATTGAAAAAATCTGGGCAATGAGTTGAATCCCCATAACAAGGTAGACCTTTTTGACGATTGGATTATCTGTAAAGAAGAGAGGATAGGCTAGGATATAGACCGCAGTGGTCAAAATTGTACAAGCTATGCACAAATAAAAAAGACTGGAGAAGGTTCTATTCAGATCTTTTTTGTTATCCTTGACATTACTGATGGCTCGTAAACCGTAGTTATAGACCCCATAAGTCGCAAAGGGTAAGAAAAATGACAAAATAGTGTCGACTGAGTTGAAGTAACCATAGTCAGTTCGGTCCAAGACACGCGCGACGTAGGTTCCAGTTAAGATGGGAAAAATAATATTCAAGACACGAATTCCCATGTAAGATAGAGCATTTAATTTTATACTTTTCATTCAATTTACCTCGTTTTTCATTATATCATAAAGTCAGCTAATAAGAAATGAAGGGCAGTAATACTCTTCGAAAATCAAATTCAAACCACGTCAGCGTCGCCTTACCGTACTCAAGTACAGCTTACGGCTAGCTTCCTAGTTTGCTTTTTGATTATGGATTCAAGCCAGTTTTTCTCGT
>NZ_MWSM01000048.1 GCF_002087075.1 Streptococcus pseudopneumoniae ATCC BAA-960 = CCUG 49455 | reverse complement strand
TTAAGTGATAAAGTCGGGAAAGCTAATCGCTTATTTGAAATTTTTCCCCTCTGTTGGATAGTCCCGTCTATCTATGTTATAATAAAAGAAGGATTTAAAATCAGAAAAGGAGTATTTATGCTTAAATTAGGTATCATTGGCACTGGCGATATCAGCCACCACTTCATAGAAGCAGCCCATGCTAGTGGGAAATACCAGCTGGTCGCAGTCTATTCTAGGAAACTTGAAACCGCAGCAACCTTTGCTTCTCGCTATCAGGATATCCAACTATTTGATCAATTAGAAGACTTCTTCAAGAGCTCCTTCGATGTAGTCTATATTGCCAGTCCAAACTCCTTGCATTTTGCTCAGGCAAAGGCTGCCTTGTCTGCAGGTAAACATGTCATTCTTGAAAAGCCAGCTGTCACTCAGCCACAAGACTGGCCGGATTTGGTTCAAACAGCTGAAAAAAATCACTGTTTTATCTTTGAAGCAGCTCGTAATTACCATGAAAAAGTTTTCACTATCATCAAAAACTTTTTAGCAGACAAACAAATTTTGGGGGCAGATTTCAACTATGCCAAATATTCTTCCAAAATGCCTAACTTGTTGGCTGGGCATACGCCCAATGTCTTTTCAGAGCGTTTTGCTGGTGGAGCACTTATGGATTTGGGGATTTATCCTCTCTACGCTGCCGTTCGTCTCTTTGGAAAGGCTGAGGACGCAACCTACATGGCTCAACAGCTTGACAATAGCATGGACCTAAATGGAGACGGTATCCTCTTCTACCCTGACTTTCAAGTTCATATCAAGGCTGGGAAAAACATCACTTCCAATCTTCCTTGCGAAATTTACACAACAAATGGAACCTTGACCCTCAACACGATTGAGCATATTCGCTCAGCTATTTTTACCGACCACCAAGGCAATCAAGTCCAGCTCCCTATTCAACAGGCTCCTCATACGATGACTGAGGAAGTCACTGCATTTGCACACATGATTCAGCAACCAGACCAGACACTTTACCAGACTTGGCTGGATGATGCAGGCTCTGTTCATGAGCTACTATATACCATGCGCCAGACTGCTGGCATTAGATTTGAGGCAGAAAAATGAAAAGCAAACTACCTACTGAATGGCAAGAACTAAGTGACCAACTCGGTTTCCAAGAATTTACCCCCATTCAAACTCAACTATTTGAGCCCATTCTTGCAGGAGAAAATCTTCTAGGAGTAAGTCCAACAGGAACCGGTAAGACCCTAGCTTACCTCCTACCAAGTCTTCTCAGACTACAAAAGAAAAAAGCGCAGCAACTCTTGATTCTAGCACCAAATACAGAGCTTGCTGGACAGATTTTTGATGTATGTAAAACGTGGGCTGAGACTATCGGCTTGACTCCCCAACTCTTCTTATCAGGTTCGAGCCAGAAACGCCAGATTGAACGCCTAAAAAAAGGACCAGAAATTCTGATTGGAACTCCTGGACGTATCTTTGAACTCATTAAATTGAAAAAAATCAAGATGATGAATGTGGAAACCATCATCCTGGATGAATTCGACCAATTGCTAGATGATTCTCAGATTCACTTTGTTGAGAAAATCACTCACTACGCACCGCGTGACCACCAACTGGTCTACATGAGTGCCACGACTAAGTTTGACCAAGAAAAGATTGCGCCAAACACACGTACCATTGATCTCTCTGACCAAAAACTGGATAACATCCAACATTTCTATATGCAGGTAGACCAACGTCACCGAGTGGATATGCTACGAAAACTAGCTCATGTGGAGGATTTCCGCGGTCTGGTCTTCTTTAACAGCCTATCAGACCTTGGAAGTGCAGAGGAAAAATTACAGTATCGGGATATCTTGGCTGTTTCTCTCGCTAGTGATGTTAATGTCAAATTTAGAAAAGTCATCTTAGAAAAGTTTAAAGACAAGCAACTAACCCTGCTTCTAGCAACAGACCTTCTGGCACGTGGAATTGATATCGATAGCCTAGAATGTGTCGTAAACTTTGATATTCCTAGAGATATTGAAACCTACACTCACCGTGCTGGCCGTACTGGCCGTATGGGCAAGGAAGGTTATGTTATCACTCTCGTCACTCATCCAGAAGAACTTAAAAAACTTAAGAAATTTGCGAGCGTACGTGAAATTGTCTTGAAAAATCAAGAACTCTATATTAAATAAAGCCCCATCGCTCTATACACATCCAGTGTATGGAGCTTTTTATAAGCAATTCAATTTTATACTCTTCGAAAATCTCTTCAAACCGCGTCAGCTTCGCCTTGTCGTATGTATATGATACTGACTTCATCAGTCTTATCTGCAACCTCAAAACAGTGTTTTGAGCTGACTTCGTCAGTTCTATCTGCAACCTCAAGACAGTGTTTTGAGCTGACTTCATCAGTTCTATCTACAACCTCAAGACCATGTTTTGAGCTGACTTCGTCAGTTCTATCTGCAACCTCAAGACAGTGTTTTGAGCTAACTTCGTCAGTCTTATCTACAACCTCAAGACAGTGTTTTGAGCAGCCTGCAGCTAGCTTCCTAGTTTGCTCTTTGATTTTCATTGAGTATTAGTTCAATATCTGAAAAAAAGAACCTTGCAAAGCAAGATTCTTTTAGTGTCTGACTTAAATAATTGTTCTTCTGGGAACTAAATCGAATTAAGCTTCGATTTCTGTAACCATACCTGAACCAACAGTACGTCCACCCTCACGGATAGAGAATGTAGTACCTTGTTCTACGGCGATTGGGTGGATCAACTCAACGTCGATTGTCACGTTATCACCAGGCATTACCATTTCAGTACCTGCTGGAAGTTCGATTGAACCTGTAACGTCAGTAGTACGGAAGTAGAATTGTGGACGGTAGTTGTTGAAGAATGGAGTGTGACGTCCACCCTCTTCTTTAGTAAGGATGTAGACTTCACCTTTGAATTTAGTGTGTGGGTTGATTGAACCTGGTTTAGCGATAACTTGTCCACGTTCGATTTCATCACGTTGAACACCACGAAGAAGGACACCTACGTTATCTCCGGCAAGACCTTCGTCAAGTTGTTTACGGAACATTTCAACACCAGTAACAACTGCTTTTTGAGTTTCTTCTTTGATACCAACGATTTCGATTTCGTCGTTGACTTTAACGATACCACGGTCGATACGTCCTGAAGCAACTGTACCACGTCCAGTGATTGAGAATACGTCTTCGACTGGAAGAAGCAATGGTTTGTCAGTGTCACGTTCTGGTTCTGGGATGTACTCATCAACTGTGTTCATCAATTCCATAACGATGTCTTCGTATTTAGAGTCACCTTCAAGAGCTTTAAGAGCTGAACCTTGGATAACTGGAAGATCGTCACCTGGGAAGTCGTATTCTGACAATAGGTCACGGATTTCCATTTCAACCAATTCAAGCAATTCTTCGTCGTCTACCAAGTCAACTTTGTTCATGAAGACGATAAGGTGTTTAACACCAACCTGACGTGAAAGAAGGATGTGCTCACGAGTTTGTGGCATTGGTCCGTCAGTTGAAGCTACTACAAGGATAGCACCGTCCATTTGAGCGGCACCAGTGATCATGTTTTTAACGTAGTCCGCGTGTCCTGGAGCGTCGATGTGAGCGTAGTGACGTTTTTCAGTTTCGTACTCAACGTGCGCAGTGTTGATTGTGATACCGCGTTCGCGTTCTTCTGGAGCAGCATCGATAGACGCATAGTCTTTAGGTTGGTTAACTGATGAAGGCAAGCGACGTGCCAAAACAGTTGTGATAGCTGCAGTTAGGGTAGTTTTACCGTGGTCAACGTGTCCGATAGTACCAATGTTAACGTGTGGTTTACTACGATCGTATTTTTCTTTTGCCATTTGAGTAAAAGCCTCCAATAAAATATATTTTATAGATAGACAGTAGGCAATACAGTCTAACTTTCCTTACTATTTTATCAAATTTCAGCTAAATTGCAAGTGTTTTACAACGTTTTTGTGAATTATTCTTGGTAAAAATTTAACTGAAAGTTCTATAATGAAGTTAGCCACCCAGCCCTCCTAAAAATTAGATGGTTCAACTAGCTGATAGCTAGCACTCGATTTCATTTGATAAGAGGCTTGATGCTGTTAGGCTGACAAGCCAAGGCTAAGATTAGCCTTGGTTTAGCTGACAAAACTGCTTCAAGGGTTCCTCTTGTCAAATGAAAGCTCTTCTAGGCATAAGAAAACACCTCTGTGTTATACTTGTTGTTCAATCACAAACACAAGAAAGGCACAGAGATGCAAAACCATTATACTACAAAAGCCAAACATTTGACAATCGATAGCCGTCGCTTAATCGAACGATGGAAAAAGGAAGGGAAATCAAATAGAGAAATCGCCTCTTTACTTGGAAAAGCTCCTCAAACCATTCACAATGAAATCAAGCGTGGGACAGTCCGACAATGTCTTGGAAAAGGACGCTTTAAAGAGGTTTATTCTGCCGACTATGCTCAACAGTCTTATGAAAATAATCGCAAGCGCTCGGTCAAGAAATCAAGATTGAACAAGGAGCTGAAGGAAAAGATTCTCCACTATCATAACCAAAAATTTTCGCCTGAAATGATGGTCAAGGC
>NZ_MWSM01000047.1 GCF_002087075.1 Streptococcus pseudopneumoniae ATCC BAA-960 = CCUG 49455 | reverse complement strand
AGCTAAGCGACTTCCCTATCTCACAGGGGGCAACCCCCAACTACTTCCGGCGTTCTAGGGCTTAACTTCTGTGTTCGGCATGGGTACAGGTGTATCTCCTAGGCTATCGTCACTTAACTCTGAGTAATACCTACTCAAAATTGAATATCTATTCAAACCAAGAAAATCGCTCGCTTTCATATTCTCAGTTACTTTGGATAAGTCCTCGAGCTATTAGTATTAGTCCGCTACATGTGTCGCCACACTTCCACTTCTAACCTATCTACCTGATCATCTCTCAGGGCTCTTACTGATATATAATCATGGGAAATCTCATCTTGAGGTGGGTTTCACACTTAGATGCTTTCAGCGTTTATCCCTTCCCTACATAGCTACCCAGCGATGCCTTTGGCAAGACAACTGGTACACCAGCGGTAAGTCCACTCTGGTCCTCTCGTACTAGGAGCAGATCCTCTCAAATTTCCTACGCCCGCGACGGATAGGGACCGAACTGTCTCACGACGTTCTGAACCCAGCTCGCGTGCCGCTTTAATGGGCGAACAGCCCAACCCTTGGGACCGACTACAGCCCCAGGATGCGACGAGCCGACATCGAGGTGCCAAACCTCCCCGTCGATGTGAACTCTTGGGGGAGATAAGCCTGTTATCCCCAGGGTAGCTTTTATCCGTTGAGCGATGGCCCTTCCATACGGAACCACCGGATCACTAAGCCCGACTTTCGTCCCTGCTCGAGTTGTAGCTCTCGCAGTCAAGCTCCCTTATACCTTTACACTCTGCGAATGATTTCCAACCATTCTGAGGGAACCTTTGGGCGCCTCCGTTACCTTTTAGGAGGCGACCGCCCCAGTCAAACTGCCCGTCAGACACTGTCTCCGATAGGGATCACCTATCTGGGTTAGAGTGGCCATAACACAAGGGTAGTATCCCAACAACGTCTCCTTCGAAACTGGCGTCCCGATCTCATAGACTCCTACCTATCCTGTACATGTGGTACAGACACTCAATATCAAACTGCAGTAAAGCTCCATGGGGTCTTTCCGTCCTGTCGCGGGTAACCTGCATCTTCACAGGTACTAA
Organism: Streptococcus pseudopneumoniae ATCC BAA-960 = CCUG 49455; assembly: GCF_002087075.1. Taxonomy (GTDB): domain Bacteria; phylum Bacillota; class Bacilli; order Lactobacillales; family Streptococcaceae; genus Streptococcus; species Streptococcus pseudopneumoniae. The sequence continues at coordinate 3,978 of NZ_MWSM01000047.1, read as the reverse complement.
AATTTCACCGAGTCTCTCGTTGAGACAGTGCCCAAATCATTACGCCTTTCGTGCGGGTCGGAACTTACCCGACAAGGAATTTCGCTACCTTAGGACCGTTATAGTTACGGCCGCCGTTTACTGGGGCTTCAATTCATACCTTCGCTTACGCTAAGCACTCCTCTTAACCTTCCAGCACCGGGCAGGCGTCACCCCCTATACATCATCTTACGATTTAGCAGAGAGCTGTGTTTTTGATAAACAGTTGCTTGGGCCTATTCACTGCGGCTGACTTAAAGTCAGCACCCCTTCTCCCGAAGTTACGGGGTCATTTTGCCGAGTTCCTTAACGAGAGTTCTCTCGCTCACCTGAGGCTACTCGCCTCGACTACCTGTGTCGGTTTGCGGTACGGGTAGAGTATGTTTAAACGCTAGAAGCTTTTCTTGGCAGTGTGACGTCACTAACTTCGCTACTAAACTTCGCTCCCCATCACAGCTCAATGTTATAGAATTAAGCATTTAACTCAATTCACACCTCACTGCTTAGACAGACTCTTCCAATCGTCTGCTTTAGTTAGCCTACTGCGTCCCTCCATCACTACATACTCTAGTACAGGAATATCAACCTGTTGTCCATCGGATACACCTTTCGGTCTCTCCTTAGGTCCCGACTGACCCAGGGCGGACGAGCCTTCCCCTGGAAACCTTAGTCTTACGGTGGACAGGATTCTCACCTGTCTTTCGCTACTCATACCGGCATTCTCACTTCTATGCGTTCCAGCGCTCCTCACGGTACACCTTCATCACACATAGAACGCTCTCCTACCATACCTATAAAGGTATCCACAGCTTCGGTAAATTGTTTTAGCCCCGGTACATTTTCGGCGCAGGGTCACTCGACTAGTGAGCTATTACGCACTCTTTGAATGAATAGCTGCTTCTAAGCTAACATCCTAGTTGTCTGTGCAACCCCACATCCTTTTCCACTTAACAATTATTTTGGGACCTTAGCTGGTGGTCTGGGCTGTTTCCCTTTCGACTACGGATCTTAGCACTCGCAGTCTGACTGCCGACCATAATTCTTTGGCATTCGGAGTTTATCTGAGATTGGTAATCCGGGATGGACCCCTCACCCAAACAGTGCTCTACCTCCAAGAATCTCTAATATCGACGCTAGCCCTAAAGCTATTTCGGAGAGAACCAGCTATCTCCAAGTTCGTTTGGAATTTCTCCGCTACCCACAAGTCATCCAAGCACTTTTCAACGTGCCCTGGTTCGGTCCTCCAGTGCGTCTTACCGCACCTTCAACCTGCTCATGGGTAGGTCACATGGTTTCGGGTCTACGTCATGATACTAAGGCGCCCTATTCAGACTCGGTTTCCCTACGGCTCCGTCTCTTCAACTTAACCTCGCATCATAACGTAACTCGCCGGTTCATTCTACAAAAGGCACGCTCTCACCCATTAACGGGCTCGAACTTGTTGTAGGCACACGGTTTCAGGTTCTATTTCACTCCCCTCCCGGGGTGCTTTTCACCTTTCCCTCACGGTACTGGTTCACTATCGGTCACTAGGGAGTATTTAGGGTTGGGAGATGGTCCTCCCAGATTCCGACGGGATTTCACGTGTCCCGCCGTACTCAGGATACTGCTAGGTACAAAGACTATTTTAAATACGAGGCTATTACTCTCTTTGGCTGATCTTCCCAAATCATTCTTCTATAATCTTTGAGTCCACATTGCAGTCCTACAACCCCGAAGAGTAAACTCTTCGGTTTGCCCTCCTGCCGTTTCGCTCGCCGCTACTAAGGCAATCGCTTTTGCTTTCTCTTCCTGCAGCTACTTAGATGTTTCAGTTCACTGCGTCTTCCTCCTCACATCCTTAACAGATGTGGGTAACAGGTAGTACCTGTTGGGTTCCCCCATTCGGAAATCCCTGGATCATCGCTTACTTACAGCTACCCAAGGCATATCGTCGTTTGTCACGTCCTTCTTCGGCTCCTAGTGCCAAGGCATCCACCGTGCGCCCTTATTAACTTAACCTTATTTTCTGACCTTTCAGTCATAAACTCTTATTAATACTACAGCGTTTTCGGTTTATTTTCTTGTTACTATTTGATATAGATATTCAATTTTCAATGTGCATTACTTGGTGATCTCTCACCAATGGAGCCTAGCGGGATCGAACCGCTGACCTCCTGCGTGCAAAGCAGGCGCTCTCCCAGCTGAGCTAAGGCCCCACAAGACCTCTCAAGACTAAACAAGACCAATGCGCAGTTCCTTATCCTTAGAAAGGAGGTGATCCAGCCGCACCTTCCGATACGGCTACCTTGTTACGACTTCACCCCAATCATCTATCCCACCTTAGGCGGCTGGCTCCTTACGGTTACCTCACCGACTTCGGGTGTTACAAACTCTCGTGGTGTGACGGGCGGTGTGTACAAGGCCCGGGAACGTATTCACCGCGGCGTGCTGATCCGCGATTACTAGCGATTCCGACTTCATGTAGGCGAGTTGCAGCCTACAATCCGAACTGAGACTGGCTTTAAGAGATTAGCTTGCCGTCACCGGCTTGCGACTCGTTGTACCAGCCATTGTAGCACGTGTGTAGCCCAGGTCATAAGGGGCATGATGATTTGACGTCATCCCCACCTTCCTCCGGTTTATTACCGGCAGTCTCGCTAGAGTGCCCAACTGAATGATGGCAACTAACAATAGGGGTTGCGCTCGTTGCGGGACTTAACCCAACATCTCACGACACGAGCTGACGACAACCATGCACCACCTGTCACCTCTGTCCCGAAGGAAAGCTCTATCTCTAGAGCGGTCAGAGGGATGTCAAGACCTGGTAAGGTTCTTCGCGTTGCTTCGAATTAAACCACATGCTCCACCGCTTGTGCGGGCCCCCGTCAATTCCTTTGAGTTTCAACCTTGCGGTCGTACTCCCCAGGCGGAGTGCTTAATGCGTTAGCTACGGCACTAAACCCCGGAAAGGGTCTAACACCTAGCACTCATCGTTTACGGCGTGGACTACCAGGGTATCTAATCCTGTTTGCTCCCCACGCTTTCGAGCCTCAGCGTCAGTTACAAGCCAGAGAGCCGCTTTCGCCACCGGTGTTCCTCCATATATCTACGCATTTCACCGCTACACATGGAATTCCACTCTCCCCTCTTGCACTCAAGTTAAACAGTTTCCAAAGCCTACTATGGTTAAGCCACAGCCTTTAACTTCAGACTTATCTAACCGCCTGCGCTCGCTTTACGCCCAATAAATCCGGACAACGCTCGGGACCTACGTATTACCGCGGCTGCTGGCACGTAGTTAGCCGTCCCTTTCTGGTAAGATACCGTCACAGTGTGAACTTTCCACTCTCACACTCGTTCTTCTCTTACAACAGAGCTTTACGATCCGAAAACCTTCTTCACTCACGCGGCGTTGCTCGGTCAGACTTCCGTCCATTGCCGAAGATTCCCTACTGCTGCCTCCCGTAGGAGTCTGGGCCGTGTCTCAGTCCCAGTGTGGCCGATCACCCTCTCAGGTCGGCTATGTATCGTCGCCTTGGTGAGCCGTTACCCCACCAACTAGCTAATACAACGCAGGTCCATCTGGTAGTGATGCATTTGCACCTTTTAAGCAAATGTCATGCAACATCTACTCTTATGCGGTATTAGCTATCGTTTCCAATAGTTATCCCCCGCTACCAGGCAGGTTACCTACGCGTTACTCACCCGTTCGCAACTCATCCAGAGAAGCAAGCTCCTCCTTCAGCGTTCTACTTGCATGTATTAGGCACGCCGCCAGCGTTCGTCCTGAGCCAGGATCAAACTCTCATTAAAAGTTTGAGTTCTCACTCATTTCTGTCACTGACAGATTTATTGTTTTTTCATTGTTCAGTACTACAACCTTGGTTGTAGTGCCCTGCACATTGGTTCGTCTTGTTCAGTTTTCAAAGGTCTTTGTCACTCGCTTCTCTCAAGCGACAACTATATTAGTATATCACA
>NZ_MWSM01000046.1 GCF_002087075.1 Streptococcus pseudopneumoniae ATCC BAA-960 = CCUG 49455 | reverse complement strand
ATAAAGTCGGGATTATATCACGAAAACCTGAAATTTTCTTGTTCCCTGTAACACTTTTGAAATAAAAATCGCTTACATTTCTAGCTGTCTCTCTCACTATTTTTAGGAAAATATGGTATAATACCAAAGATTGAGGTGAATTATGGAATACAAATTATTTGAAGAATTTATTACCCTCCAAGCACTACTCAAAGAACTTGGAATTACACATAGCGGAGGAGCTATTAAATCATTTCTCTCTGAACATTCTGTTTACTTTAATAGGGAATTAGAGAGTCGTCGTGGAAAAAAACTTCGTATTGGCGATAAAGTTGACATCCCTGACATGAACATTGACATCTTGTTGACACAACCTACTTCTGAAGAACAAGATGAATACCAAGCTGATAAAGTTGAAAAAGAACGGATCGCTAAACTTGTCAAAAAGATGAATAAGGGAGTTAAAAAAGACAAATCGAAACCTGCTTCATCACCAAAAAGCAAACAAGCTCCACGATTCCCTGGTAGATAATCATGTGGCTACAACACCTATCTCTCAAAACTTTTCGTAACTACAAAGAGACGAAAATAGACTTTAATCCTAAATTAAATGTCTTTTTAGGACGTAATGCACAAGGTAAAACAAATATGTTAGAGGCTATCTATTTTTTAGCCTTAACACGTAGCCATCGAACTCGAACAGATAAAAATCTCATTCATTTTGATGAGGAACAACTTCATCTTTCAGGTCTCGTTCAGAAAAAAACGGGATCTATTCCTCTCGAAATTGAACTAACACAAAAAGGACGTGTTACAAAAGTTAATCACTTAAAACAGGCACGACTTTCAGACTATGTAGGACACATGAATGTTGTCTTATTTGCTCCTGAAGATTTACAACTAATTAAAGGGGCACCTTCAGTTCGACGAAAATTCATTGATATGGAGCTTGGGCAAATTAAGCCAATCTATTTATCAGATTTAACCAATTATAACCACATCCTAAAACAAAGAAACACTTACCTAAAATCAGCTCAAAAAATAGATGAAACCTTCCTTTCAGTCTTAGATGATCAGCTAGTTGATTATGGATGTCGTGTAATGAATCACCGCTTAGATTTCATAAAAAAACTAGAGCATTTTGGTCGTAAGAAACATTTTGAACTTTCTAATCAGATTGAAGAACTGTCACTATCCTATCAATCTTCTGTAAAGATAACTGACAAAGAAGACTTATCAGAATCTTTCAAAATTGCTTTAGAAAAAAGTAGATCCAGAGATTTATTTAAAAAGAATACTGGTGTCGGTCCTCATCGAGATGACATTTCTTTTTATATAAATGGGATGGATGCTAGTTTCGGAAGTCAAGGGCAACATCGTAGTCTCGTCCTTTCTATAAAATTAGCAGAAATCGAATTAATGGAAAGTATTACTACAGAATCTCCGATATTATTGCTTGACGATGTGATGAGTGAACTTGACAACACTAGACAACTAAAATTATTAGAAACGATTTCTCATTCAATCCAAACCTTTATCACAACAACAAGCTTAGACCATCTTCAAAATCTGCCAGAAAATCTAAGTATTTTCACTATTCAAGATGGTAAAGTTGTTGTAAATAAAACTTAACAGCATTGTAAAAGAACTCCTGTTTTCGCAGGAGTTCTTTTCATTTCTTTTACATAGAATAATTTGGTGCCTCATTCGTAATTTGTACATCGTGAGGGTGGCTTTCTTTCAAACCAGCACCAGACATTTCAATAAATTGAGCATTATCGTGTAGTTCTTTAAGGTTAGCTGCACCACAGTAACCCATACCAGAGCGAATACCACCAATCATTTGGAAGACAATATCAGCTGCCGCACCTTTATAAGCAACACGACCTTCAATTCCTTCTGGAACAAGTTTGTTTGCTTCATTAACAGAACCTTGGAAGTAACGATCGCTTGAACCTTTCTTCATAGCAGCAATTGATCCCATACCACGGTAAGTCTTGAACTTACGTCCTTGGAAGATTTCAGTTTCACCTGGTGCTTCATCAGTTCCAGCAAACATTGATCCAAGCATAACAGCATTTCCACCTGCAGCAAGGGCTTTTACAATATCTCCAGAATACTTGATTCCACCGTCAGCAATAATCGTTTTTCCATATTCACGCGCAACAGCTGCAGCATCGTAGATAGCTGTTACTTGCGGAACACCAACACCAGCAATCACACGAGTAGTACAGATAGAACCTGGTCCAATCCCAACCTTGACAACGTCCACACCTGCTTCGTAAAGTGCGCGCGCTCCTTCAGCAGTAGCAATATTTCCAGCAATCAAAGTACGATCTGGGAAGTGAGCACGAATCTCAGCAATTTTACGCAAGACACCTGCAGAATGACCATGTGCAGTATCAATAACAATCGCATCCGCTCCTGCCTCAAAAAGAGCCTCTGCACGTTCAAATGTATCTGAAGTAACACCTACTGCACCTGCAACTAGAAGACGACCAAACTCATCTTTAGCAGCATTTGGAAACTCAATAACTTTTTCAATATCTTTGATAGTAATCAAGCCAGAAAGACGACCTTCTTCATCTACCAACGGAAGTTTTTCAATACGGTGTTCTTGAAGAATATTCTCAGCTGTTGCAAGGTCTGTACCCACAGGAGCAGTAACAAGATTTTCACTAGTCATATGGTTTGAGATTGGTTGGTTATAATCTGAAATAAAACGAAGATCTCGGTTTGTCAAAATACCAACCAATTTACGATTTTCAAGTGTTTCAACAACTGGAACACCACTGATGCGGTAACGACCCATAAGCTCATCTGCTTCAGCAATTGTATGTTCAGGTGTCAAGAAGAACGGATCAATAATAACTCCATTTTCAGAACGTTTTACCTTACGAACCTCGTCTGCTTGTTGAGCAATTGACATGTTTTTATGGATAACTCCGAGACCGCCTGCACGAGCAATAGCAATAGCCATTTGACTCTCTGTAACTGTGTCCATGGCAGCGGTAATAATTGGGATATTTAAAGTCAGATTATCTGCCAATTTAGTTGTTAAATCTGCATCGTTAGGCAACACATGACTTTCAGCTGGAATAAGTAATACATCATCAAAGGTAAAACCTTTTTTCAAAAATTTAGTGTCCCAATTAGACATTCGAAGTTTCCTCTTTTCTTTCTTTTTGAGCTTGACTCTTTTTATATTGTATCTATCATACCATTCTATAAAAATTTGTCAAATGTTACAGGGGTAAATAAAAAACTATCTTTTCTTCGAGATAGAAATGATAGTTTCTTGTAAAATAAACTTAGTTAAAGTAATGAAGTCCCATTGCTCCTTTAACCTCAGATAGGGTTTGACCTGCAACTTCACGCGCTCTTTCACTACCTTTTTGAAGCATATTATAAACTTCTCCCATATCCTTAGCAAATTCGATACGGCGCTCACGAATAGGACCCAGTTCACGTTCTAATATTTCAAGTAGATAACGCTTGGTCTTCACATCACCAAGACCACCTCGTTGATAATGTTCTTTCATTTCAGCAATTTCTTGAGCATCTTCTGGGCGACCAAAAACATCTAGATAATGGAAAACCATATTTCCTTCAATTTTACCTGGATCCTCAACGCGGATATGATCTGGGTCTGTATACATACTCATTACTTTTTTACGCAAAGTATCCGCATCATCAGCTAAATAAATACCGTTATTGAGTGATTTAGACATTTTAGCATTCCCATCTAAACCAGGCAAACGCCCTGCTCTCTCATTTTCTGGATAAATACCTTCCGGTTCTACCAAGACATCACAGTTATATGCATTGTTAAAAGAACGAACAATTTCACGAGTTTGCTCAATCATTGGTTTCTGATCTGTCCCAACAGGAACATAGTTAGCCTTGAAAGCTGTGATGTCAGCTGCTTGAGCTATTGGATAGACCAAGAATCCTGTCGGAATGCTTTCTCCAAATCCTTTCTGAGCAATTTCTGTCTTGACAGTTGGATTACGCTCCAGACGTGCTAATGAAACCAGATTCATATAATACATAGACAACTCAGCCAGCTCTGGAATCTGGCTTTGAATAAAGATAGTTGATTTACTTGGATCCAATCCAACTGCAAGATAATCCAAAGCCACATTTCCGATAGACTCTACAATGGTTTGAGGATCTTTGGCATGATCTGTCAAGGCTTGTTGGTCAGCCAAGAACACAAACATATCATACTTATCCTCTTCCTGTAATAATACTCGATTTTTGAGACTTCCAACATAATGTCCAATATGCAATTTTCCTGTTGGACGGTCTCCTGTTAAAATAATGGGTTTAGTCATTTTGTTCTCCTTCGATATAGTCCCTTCAATTATAGCATTTTTTTAATGAAATAACCGCAATTTATCAAAATAAATCAACCTTACTATTCACGGATTTGTGTAAAGTATGCTGTAAAATTAATTTACACAAAATTGACAGATAAAAATTTGAATATTTCCGTATTTTCTAGTAGAATAAATATATTACACATATAGGAGAAAAACATTGCTTACAGTATCTGATGTTTCACTACGTTTTAGTGATCGCAAACTTTTTGATGATGTCAATATCAAATTTACAGAAGGAAATACTTACGGATTAATCGGTGCTAATGGTGCCGGAAAATCAACCTTTTTAAAAATTTTAGCCGGAGATATCGAACCTACTACTGGTCACATCTCTCTTGGTCCAGATGAACGTCTCTCTGTTCTTCGTCAAAATCACTTTGACTATGAAGATGAACGTGCCATTGATGTTGTTATCATGGGAAATGAAAAACTTTATAGCATCATGAAAGAGAAAGATGCTATCTACATGAAGGAAGATTTCTCAGACGAGGACGGGGTTCGTGCTGCCGAACTCGAAGAAGAGTTTGCTGAGCTTGGAGGCTGGGAAGCAGAAAGCGAAGCCTCTCAACTCCTTCAAAACCTAAACATTCCAGAAGAATTACACTACCAAAACATGAGCGAATTGGCCAACGGTGAGAAAGTAAAGGTTCTCCTTGCCAAAGCACTTTTTGGTAAACCAGATGTTCTTCTCTTGGACGAGCCTACCAACGGTTTAGACATCCAATCAATTACATGGTTAGAAGACTTCTTGATTGACTTTGATAACACAGTTATCGTAGTATCCCACGACCGTCACTTCTTAAACAAAGTATGTACTCACATGGCCGACCTTGACTTTGGAAAAATCAAACTCTATGTCGGAAACTACGACTTCTGGAAGGAATCTTCTGAACTCGCTGCTAAATTGCTAGCAGACCGTAATGCTAAAGCAGAAGAAAAAATTAAACAATTGCAAGAATTCGTTGCTCGTTTCTCTGCTAATGCTTCTAAATCAAGACAAGCAACATCACGTAAGAAAATGCTTGATAAGATTGAACTAGAAGAGATTGTACCATCTAGTCGTAAATATCCATTTATTAACTTTAAAGCGGAGCGTGAAATAGGTAATGATCTCCTGACAGTAGAAAATCTAACTGTAAAGATTGATGGTGAGACTATTTTAGATAATATCAGTTTTATCTTGCGTCCAGGTGATAAGACAGCGCTTATTGGTCAAAATGACATCCAAACGACTGCATTAATTCGTGCAATCATGGGGGACATTGACTATGAAGGAACTGTCAAGTGGGGAGTAACTACTAGCCGTTCTTACTTGCCAAAAGATAACTCGGCAGATTTTGCAGGAGGAGAGTCAATCCTTGACTGGTTGCGTCAATTCGCAAGTAAAGAAGAAGATGACAATACTTTCCTACGTGGCTTCCTCGGCCGTATGCTCTTCTCTGGAGATGAGGTTAACAAACCTGTAAATGTCTTGTCAGGGGGAGAAAAAGTTCGTGTCATGCTTTCAAAACTCATGCTTTTAAAATCAAATGTCCTTGTACTTGATGATCCAACAAATCACTTGGACTTGGAATCTATCTCAAGCTTGAATGATGGATTGAAAAACTTTAAAGAATCAATCATCTTTGCCAGCCATGACCACGAGTTTATTCAAACTCTAGCTAACCATATCATTGTCTTGTCTAAAAATGGCGTCATTGACCGTATCGATGAAACCTATGATGAATTCCTAGAAAATGCAGAAGTACAAGCAAAAGTTAAAGAACTTTGGAAAGACTAAAAAAATTCAAAACTCAGTTGGGTTAACCAGCTGAGTTTTCTAACATTTTATGAGGTAACATGAAATTATTTTTTAAAACATATTGGATCTATTTTGTTTCTTTCATCATTCCTGTAGTAATTATGATAGGAGTATATCTATCTCAAGGTATCTACTGGAATAGCGACAAATCTCCTCTATTAGGAGATGGCTTTCATCAATACGTTATTTTTGATATAGCTCTAAGAAATATCCTACATGGAAATAGTAGTCTGTTTTACACCTTTACAAGTGGTCTAGGGCTAAACTTCTATGCTCTATCTAGTTATTACTTGGGTAGTTTTCTTTCACCTCTGGTTTACTTTTTTGATCTAACGAATATGCCAGATGCTGTCTATCTGACCACTCTCTTAAAATTTGGATTGATTGGTTTGTCAACTTACTTTAGTTTAAATAAATTATTTCAATCGATTCCTAAGCCTTTAAAACTAGCCTTATCTACTTCCTATACTCTGATGAGTTTCACTGTCAGTCAATTAGAGATAAAAACCTGGCTAGATGTTTTTATCTTGATTCCTTTAATTATAACTGGTTTACATCTACTGATAACTGAAAAGAAACTCCTATTGTACTTTACAAGTCTGTCAATCTTATTTATTCAAAATTATTATTTTGGATATATGACAGTATTGTTTCTTATTTTCTGGTATCTCTGTCAAATTTCGTGGGACTTTAAGACTCGAAAATCATCTGTTCTTGATTTCATAGTTATCTCCTTTTTAGCTGGTATGGCTAGTTTGATTATGACTCTTCCCACTCTGTTTGATTTACAGACACATGGGGAAAAATTGACTGAAGTTACAAAGTTTCAAACTGAAAGTAGCTGGTATCTTGATCTCTTTGCTAAGCAATTCATTGGTTCCTTTGACACAACAAAGTATGGGGCCATCCCAATGATTTTTGTTGGACTACTTCCCTTTATTTTGACCATTTTATTTTTTACGCTGAAATCTATTAAGTTTCACGTGAAACTCATATATGTAATATTCTTTGCATTTCTAATTGCAAGCTTTTACATAGAAGCTCTTGACTTATTTTGGCAAGGTATGCATACTCCAAATATGTTTTTACATCGCTATTCTTGGATTTTCTCTACCTTGTTAATTTACACAGCAGCGGAAGTCTTAAATCGTCTGAAAGAAATTAAAATCTGGAATTTTTTAGTTTCGCTTTTTCTTATAGTAACAGGATTTTTAGCTACCATCTATCTAAAATCACATTATTCTTTTTTAACAGATTTGAATATTCTACTGACTCTTGAATTTTTAGTTGTCTATTCTCTTTTACTCCTTGCAGTTATCAAAAAGTTTATCTCTGTAAATCTATTTGCCATTCTAATCTCTTTATTTATAATGGTTGAAATAAGTTTAAATGCTTCATCTCAAATAGACGGAATTGCTAAAGAATGGGGATTTGCTTCTCGAAGTGCATATAATCGAGATATCCCAGCTATGAAATCTTTCTCAACATATATTGGAAATCAATTTACTCGTACTGAAAAACTAGAGACTCAAACAGGAAATGACAGTATGAAATTCAACTACAATGGAATATCTCAATTTTCATCTGTTCGAAATCGTTCAGCAAGCTCTACTTTGGATAAACTTGGGTTTAAATCCTCTGGGACTAATCTCAATCTACGCTATGCAAATAATAGTATTTTGGCTGATAGTTTATTTGGTATCCAGTACAATATCTCAGACAGTCCTAGTGATAAGTATGGTTTTAAAGATATCTATCAAAAAGATAATCTTACCCTATATGAAAATCAATTCTCTCTTCCGATTGCCTTTGCTAGTCAATCTGTTTACAATGATGTCAAGTTCAATGAACATACTTTAGATAATCAAGCCTCGTTTTTAAATCAACTTGCTAACGTCGATTTTGATTATTTTTCTACAATCCCTTATGACAAAACAGAAAATACTAATGATTTGATTATTGTCACAAGTTCTTCAAATGAGGATGCAGCAATCCAGTATCAAATTGAAGTGCCAGAAAACAGCCAAGTTTATCTTTCTTTCACAAACCTTCACTTTTCTAATGATAAACAAAAAAAGGTTGACATCCTTGTAAATGGAGAAAAGAAAACTTTTACAACTGATAATATCTTCTCCTTCTTTAATCTAGGCTATACAAAAGAGAAAAAAACTTTCAATATCAATGTTAGTTTCCCTGGAAATTCACAAGTATCATTTGAATCTCCTACCTTCTACCGTTTAGATACCAAAACATTCACCGAGGCAATTCAAAAAATTAAAGAACAACCTGTCACAGTATCAACTTCTAAAAACAAGGTCTTTGCTACATATGATGTTAAACAAGATACGTCCATTTTCTTCACCATTCCTTATGACAAAGGTTGGTCTGCCTACCAAGATGGTAAGAAAATAGAAATTAAACAAGCTCAAACTGGATTTATGAAAGTTGAGGTTCCCAAGGGGAAAGGAACTATTACACTCTCCTTCATTCCCAATGGTTTTATTACTGGAGCAATTTGTTCCTTTACTTCTCTCTTACTATTTGGAACCTATAATCACAGACGAAAGTCATCTAAGGCATAAAAAATCGACCAATTAATCGGTCGATTTTTTTAATCTTCTTCCATTTTCTTAGGTTGATAGGCTAGCATACCTAAACCAGTAAATAGAGCTAGTATGGCATCTAGGAAAATGACTTGCTGATGAATATTTCCTGTCATAGAGATTGTTTGTCGTAATCCCGAAACTGAATAACTCATTGGTAACCAAGGACTAATAGTTCTAAAGAAATCATTTGTCAAGGCAAGTGGATAAGTACCGGCACTTGATGCTAACTGTAATAAAAGCAAAATAAGTGAGAAGAAAGCTCCTATACGGCTATTCCATGTTGTTAATGCGGTCACCATGGACATGAATACTAAACTTGTTAGGATAATGAGAATAAATGTTCTCATCTCATGATTAGCCGTTAGACCAATAAGATGAACTCCTCCATATACCAAAATTCCTGCCAAAACAGCTATAATACCATTTATTTCAGCCCGAGATTTCAACCAAGCCCAACGGCTCTCTGGATGACGTCCTGAAGGCAGCTTCGCAAAGATCATATTCGTTGATATTGCTGCAACAAAGAGAGCAACTGATATCATATAAGGAGCCATTGCAATTCCATTTACAGGAACTTGGTCATTGTCTGTTTTGGAAAGATTGAGTGGATTTGACAAAATATCTGCATTTTGAGATTCCGTAGATGCTGATTTGAGTTGATCACTAGCATTACTTAGTCCTTGTCCTAAAGAAGCAACTCCTGTCTGTAAACCTTCCAATCCAGAAGTTAACTTTGTTCCACCTTCTGCTAATTTCCCAGCTCCATCTGCCAATTTATTAGCTCCACTTTCTAATTGAGAAGCACCTGAAAGTAACTGACTGGATTTGTCAGCTAGTCGGCTAGATCCTGACTGCAATTTATCAACTCCTGCTATCAATTCTTGACTCTTTTGATTCAATTGGTTAGAGCCAGTTGATAATTTTTCAATACCAGATACTAATTCTGGAGTTTTTTCAACTAATTGACTAACTCCTGCTGTCAAGCTAGAAGATTTTTGTGTCAAGGTGTTTGAGCCTGAAACTAGTTGATCCAAACTACCTGTCAAGGTGGCATTTTTTTCACTTAGTTTACTTGCTCCCTGAGAAACTTTATCAACACCTGTAGTATATGCGTTTACACCTGATGCAATCGACTGACTATCAGGAACTAATTTGCTAGTAACAGCTCCTTGTATCTCTGTTAATCCACTTGACAATCTTGTCAAAGAAGTAGAAGCAATAGGTAATACTTGATTAGCTTGATTTTTTAAAGTCGCAAGATTAGAAGATTGATTTTGTAAGTTTTCTAAACTTCCCTGTAAACCTTTAACTACAGCTACAATTGACTGTGCTGATTGAATACTATCAGTCGAATTTTGAGATACAGAAGCACTTATTTCAGCTTGTTGCTCACTTGTCAAAGATTGATAAGCTGCTGTCGATTGAATATTGGCTAATGTAGTCGCTTTAGCAGACTGAGCACTTGCTAACATTTGATTAGAAAGAGATACTATACTTGATAAAACAGAATCTAATTGTTTTGTATCTCCAACATCAATATTTTGAATGGCTTGATTTAACTGATTCAGACCAGAAGATAATTGATTAATTTGATCTTTTTTCCCAGACGAAGCATCTAACTTGCTAGAAAGTTGTTGAATCCCTTCACTTAATTGCTCCACCCCTATTCGAAGTGTAGCTGATTGATTAGATAACTGATTAGCACCTGTTGCAAGACTTCCCACTCCATTGGTGTAGGCACTAACACCAGATGAAAATTGATTAAGACCAGCATTAAGCTGAGAAACACCGCCAGTATAGGATTCTACACCAGAATATAACTGATTGATTCCTCCTACTAATTCAGGACTTTTAGAAGATAATTGACCTAATCCGCTATCTAATTGACTCACTGCACCAGTATATGTAACTAAACCACTATTAAAATTCCCTAAGCCAAGATGAAGTTGTTCAACACCAGAGACATAAGAGGATAATCCTTTAGTAAACTGCTCCGTTCCATTTGAAAATGTTAAACTTGAAGCTGCTAAAGAGTGTAGGTTAGTAGTTAATGTTTGACTTCCTGCCACTAACTGATTCGCTCCATCAGTTAATTTTTCAATACCAGAAACTGCTTGACTCATGCCATCCTTTAAATCGACCATTTTGTTAAATAAAGCTTTAGTATAGGTCTTGGTTACATTGGTAGAAACATTCTGCTTTAATTGTGTCATAGCAGAATCACTCATCTTGCTGGCAATAAAGCTATGACCACTTGAAGTCTGATAATCAATTTGCATTTGCTCTGGATGATCCGTTAAAATAGAAGCTGCTTTTTCAGATAAATCACTTGGTAAAGTCACTACCATATAGTAATCGCCATCTTCCAATCCCTTCTTTCCTTCATCTTCATCCACGAAATGAAAATCCAAGGTTTTATTTTCTTTTAAATTGGACACCATGTCTTTTCCTATTGCCATAGTATTATCATTATAGGAAGCCTCTTTATCATTATTGACAACTGCCACAGGTAAGTCAGACACTTGACCATATGGATCCCACATTGATGACAAAAATATGATATTGTACAGAGCTGGAATAAGAGAAATCCCTATCATGACAATAATAAAGGTTGGTTTTTTAAAAATTGCTTTCCATTCTTTAAACATAGTTTCTCCTTTTTTAAACATATTGTCTAAAATTTTGATATAATAGATTATACATTAAAAAATCTAAATTACAAGATAAAAAATCCATTTTTAGACATATAGTCTAATTTGTTTACAAGGAGGAAATATGCAAGAAAGTAACAAACGCTTAAAAACAAAGCGAACTATTGAAAATGCTATGGTACAATTACTAATGGAACAACCATTTGATCAAATTTCTACTGTCAAGTTAGCAGAAAAAGCCGGAATTAGTCGTTCCAGCTTCTATACTCACTATAAGGATAAGTATGATATGATTGAGCACTATCAAAGTAAGCTATTTCATACATTTGAATATATTTTTCAAAAACATGCTCATCACAAAAGAGACGCTATTTTAGAAGTCTTTGAATATCTGGAATCAGAACCACTTCTGGCTGCCCTTCTTTCTGAAAATGGGACCAAAGAAATCCAAAATTTCTTACGAAATAAACTTCATATCATGCTCAGTACAGATTTACAAAAGCGATTTATGCAACTGAATCTCAATACCACTGAATTAGAATATAGTAGTATTTATCTAACTCATGCACTTTTTGGTGTCTGCCAAACTTGGATTGCACACGGAAAAAAAGAAAGTCCTCAAGAAATAACAGACTTCCTTATGAAGATGCTTGGTGATACAAATTGATACAAAAAGAGGAACACAACTGTGTTCCCTTTTATCTATACTCCGCCAGTAGGACTCGAACCTACGACATCATGATTAACAGTCATGCGCTACTACCAACTGAGCTATGGCGGATAAAATAGTCCGTACGGGATTCGAACCCGTGTTACCGCCGTGAAAAGGCGGTGTCTTAACCCCTTGACCAACGGACCTTCTATCTGTAGCAGATATAACCATTATATCAATTTCTTGCTAATTGTCAATCACTTTTGAGATTTTTTCTCTAAAATATCTTTTAATTTTCTAATTTTTAATCTTGAAATAGGACAACGATGGTCTTCATAGAAAACAATTTCTAAGTTTTTTCGATCAATTTCTCTAATATTGCCTATATTTACCAAAAATGATTTATGAGGAGAATAAAATCGCTGAGTATGTTTGTCCTTTTCCTGAATATCTGTCATTGTTCCATAGAACTCTTTTGCAAAATTCTTACCAATAATGCGCAATTTATGAGAGACACCTGTTGTTTCAATATACAAAATATCATGGTAAGGAATTTTTAAATCATTTCCCTTGTAATTGTAATCAAAATAATCTACAACATCTTCATTTTCAAGTAACATACTTTTAGTATAGAAGATATTTTGCTCAATTCTCTTCTTAAACATCTCATCATTGATATCCTTATCAACAAAATCTAAGGCTGATACCTGGTATTTATAGGTTAGAGTCGCAAACTCTGATCGACTGGTGATAAAGACGATAATAGCGTAAGGATTGTAATGACGAATGAGCTGAGCCACTTCAAATCCCTTTTTCTCAATTCCATGAATATCAATATCTAGGAAATAAAGCTGATTTACTTCATCGTTTTCAATGTATTCTTCAAATTCACGGACTTTTCCTGTTGTCTTGTATGATATTGGAATATTCGATTCTTTCGAAATTTCATCCAATATTCTCTCTAGTCTCACTTGATGTTCAATAACATCTTCTAAAATTAAAACTTTCATTCAAATTCCCTCTTACATCTAATGATTTGTCTAAATGTACTGCCTTCCATCTCTGTTTCTAAAATAATATTGTTGTACTTATCTAGTAGTTCCTTCACATTATTTAATCCGACTCCGCGATTTCTTCCCTTAGTGGAGAATCCTAAGGCAAATAGATTTCCTGAAGGAGTCATCGTCATTTTACATGAATTCTGAATCACAATCACTGTTTCAGTTTCCATCTTAATAACTGCTACTTCCATCTGCTTTTTATAACTATCAGCCGATCCTTCGACAGCATTGTTCAATAAAACACTCATAATACGAACCAAATCCAATAGTTCAATTGGGAGCTTGGTAATCGTATCTTTTACTTCCAGTGTAAACTCTACACCATTATTTCGAGCATAGACAATGGACTGAGCAACCAAACTTCGTAAAGCTGAATCTTCTATGTTGTTCAAATCAAAGTAAGTGTACTTATCTGAACGCAGTTTGTGATTAGCTTTGACCAAAACTTCATTGTAAACTCTGTCAATTTCTTGTAAATCACCACTGTCAATTGCCATCTGCATGCTGACAAGCATTCCAGCATAGTCATGTCGAAACCCACGGATTTCATTATACAAGCCAACAATTTCGTCTGTATAATTCTGTAAATGTTTCTGTTCAAATTTCTTCTGCTTCAAAGCAATCTCTTTTTCCATTTGTTCTTTATGAGAATTCATTGCAAAGAAGGTCAAAAGTAACGAGATAAAAACAATAGATGACAAAATACTTCCAAAACTATTCAAATGTTTAACCGTACTTACCATATCTGAAACGAAAGATACAATATGGAGCAGTAGTAAGGCAAAAAATACTTTTTTCAAGAAAGGATAGAGGTAGTCTTTGTCAAAATAGGCTAGTTCCAAATGGAAATAATGAATGATTTTTAAGACAACAAAATAGGTCAACACCGTTACAACAAAAAAGAATGGGGCATGATATTGTGAAACAAAATTGTCTCCTGTTATAGAAGAGAAAGTTACGGACAGAAAGTTATGAGTGCTCTCATATAAAAGAGATAGTAGTAAACTTAGGAATAGTCCTCTATCCCTCTCATACTGTTTAATCCATCGAAAATAGGAATATAGGCCCAAAGGAAATAAAAATCTTTCAATCACTATTTCATCTAAATATAGAAGATAAAAGGAAAGTTCAAGTACTGCTTCTACTAGTAATGTATAGAGACCAAAAAAATATAGTTCCTTTGATTTTATTTGACCTTTACAAATTAAACGGTAACTGTGACTAATAATTAAAAAATGACCAATAACTGTCCCAAATCCAAATAAATTCATTACTCTTTCCCCTTATTTTATTACTTTTTTCTTGGGAAAATAAAATCACGGAGGATTTTTGGAAGTCTCATTTCCCCACCTTTAATCTTTTGCAAGTCTTTTTCCTTCAAAGATACAAACTGTTCTAATTTAACTGTGTTTTTCATAATAAAATCTCCTAAAATGTTTTTTCTTGTAAGCTAACTTACAAAAACCATTATACAAAATGGAATTTCGTTTTAGATAAAATTCTCTCAACTGTCATTTTTTTCTCCCAAAGTGTACTTTTTTAAGAAAAAAGCCGGGAAAATTCCCAGCTTTGCTATTATATTGATCCCAGCAGGATTCGAACCTGCGACCGTTCGCTTAGAAGGCGAATGCTCTATCCAGCTGAGCTATGAGACCTAACACAATTATTCTACCAAAAATTCAATTAAAAGTCAATTTATTTATGATAGGGTGATCCCTGCTGAATCGTAAAAGCGCGATAGATTTGTTCAACAAGAACTAGTCTCATTAACTGATGGGGCAAGGTTAGGCGACCAAAACTGACAGAAAGATTGGCTCTATTTTTTACAGCTGATGACAATCCTAAACTTCCCCCAATAATAAAGGTAAGAGTAGAAAATCCTTTTATAGAAGCTTCTTCTAACTGCTTACTAAATTCTTCTGAAGAGAACATTTTCCCTTCAATAGCTAATGCAATAACAAAATCACGGTCAGCAACTTTTGATAAAATTCTCTGACCTTCTATTTCTAAAATCTTTTGATTTTCTGATTCACTGGCCTTATCTGGTGTTTTTTCATCTGATAACTCAATCATTTCAAACTTAGCAAATCTAGAAATTCGTTTTGAATACTCTGCGATACCATCTTTTAAATACTTTTCTTTCAGTTTCCCAACTGTTACAACTTTAATTTTCATGACTCTATTCTAACATATTCTCTATTTTTTCACATCTTATTCACAAAATAAAAAATAGATTTCAATTAAGAAAATCACAGCTTCAAAAGAGTTATCCACAGTTTGTGTAAAACTTTTGTGTTTAAGTTATAATTAAGCTAGTCAGTTTATACTTTCAGTAATTCAAACATATGGAGGCAAATATGAAACATCTAAAAACATTTTACAAAAAATGGTTTCAATTATTAGTCGTTATCGTCATTAGCTTTTTTAGTGGAGCCTTGGGTAGTTTTTCAATAACTCAACTAACTCAAAAAAGTAGTGTAAACAACTCTAACAACAATAGTACTATTACACAAACTGCCTATAAGAACGAAAATTCAACAACACAGGCTGTTAATAAAGTAAAAGATGCCGTTGTATCCGTTATTACTTATTCAGCAAATAGACAAAATAGCGTATTTGGCAATGATGAGACTGATACAGATTCTCAGCAAATCTCTAGTGAGGGATCTGGCGTTATTTATAAAAAGAATGATAAAGAAGCTTACATCGTCACCAACAATCACGTTATAAATGGCGCTAGCAAAGTAGATATTCGATTATCAGATGGGACTAAAGTACCTGGAGAAATTGTCGGAGCGGATACTTTCTCTGATATTGCTGTCGTCAAAATCTCTTCAGAAAAAGTGACAACAGTAGCTGAGTTTGGTGATTCTAGCAAGTTAACCGTAGGAGAAACTGCTATTGCCATTGGTAGTCCGTTAGGTTCTGAATATGCAAATACTGTCACTCAAGGTATCGTATCTAGTCTTAATCGAAATGTATCTTTAAAATCTGAAGATGGACAAGCCATTTCTACAAAAGCCATCCAAACTGATACTGCTATTAATCCAGGTAACTCTGGTGGCCCACTGATCAATATCCAAGGACAGGTTATCGGAATTACCTCAAGTAAAATTGCCACAAATGGAGGAACATCTGTAGAAGGTCTTGGTTTTGCAATCCCTGCAAATGATGCTATCAATATTATTGAACAGTTAGAAAAAAACGGAAAAGTGACGCGTCCAGCTTTGGGAATCCAGATGGTTAATTTATCTAATGTGAGTACAAGCGACATCAGAAGACTCAATATTCCAAGTAATGTTACATCTGGTGTAGTTGTTCGTTCGATACAAAGTAATATGCCTGCCAATGGTCACCTTGAAAAATACGATGTAATTACAAAAGTAGATGACAAAGAGATTGCTTCATCAACAGACTTACAAAGTGCTCTTTACAATCATTCTATCGGAGACACCATTAAGATCACTTACTATCGCAACGGTAAAGAAGAAACTACATCTATTAAACTTGACAAGAGTTCAGGTGATTTAGAATCTTAATTGACATCTATGTAAAGAAAGCTTTACATAAGAGAAAAGATGTGTTAGTGTAGAATCATGGAAAAATTTGAAATGATTTCTATCACAGATATACAAAAAAATCCCTATCAACCCCGAAAAGAATTTGATAGAGAAAAACTAGATGAACTAGCACAGTCTATCAAAGAAAATGGGGTCATTCAACCGATTATTGTTCGTCAATCTCCTGTTATTGGTTATGAAATCCTTGCAGGAGAGAGACGCTATCGGGCTTCACTTTTAGCTGGTCTACGGTCTATCCCAGCTGTTGTTAAACAGATTTCAGACCAAGAGATGATGGTTCAGTCCATTATTGAAAATTTACAGAGAGAAAATTTAAACCCAATAGAAGAAGCACGCGCCTATGAATCTCTCGTAGAGAAAGGATTCACCCATGCTGAAATTGCAGATAAAATGGGCAAGTCTCGTCCATATATCAGCAACTCCATTCGTTTACTTTCCTTGCCAGAACAGATTCTCTCAGAAGTAGAAAATGGCAAACTATCACAAGCCCATGCGCGTTCCCTAGTTGGGTTAAATAAGGAACAACAAGACTATTTCTTTCAACGGATTATAGAAGAAGATATTTCTGTAAGGAAGTTAGAAGCTCTTCTGACAGAGAAAAAACAAAAGAAACAGCAAAAAACGAATCATTTCATACAAAATGAAGAAAAACAGTTAAGAAAACTACTCGGATTAGATGTAGAAATTAAACTATCTAAAAAAGACAGTGGAAAAATCATTATTTCTTTTTCAAATCAAGAAGAATATAGTAGAATTATCAACAGCCTGAAATAAGGCTGTTCTTTTATTTTTTTATCTCACAAGGTTATCCACTATGTTTTTCGATAAAAAGCTTAATAAATCAATAATTTTTTCTTTTATCCCCAACCTGTGGATAAAGTTTGGTAACATTGTGGATTATTTTTCACAGCTTGTGGAAAATTCTTGCTATCTATGGTAAAATATCTCTAGTATTAAACTTTTAAATAGTAAAGGAGGAGAAAAGATTGAAAGAAAAACAATTTTGGAATCGTATATTAGAATTTGCACAAGAAAGACTGACTCGATCCATGTATGATTTCTATGCTATTCAAGCTGAACTCATCAAGGTAGAGGAAAATGTTGCCACTATATTTCTACCTCGCTCTGAAATGGAAATGGTCTGGGAAAAACAACTAAAAGATATTATTGTAGTAGCTGGTTTTGAAATTTATGACGCTGAAATAACTCCCCACTATATTTTCACCAAACCTCAAGATACGACTAGCTCACAAGTTGAAGAAGCTACAAATTTAACTCTTTATGACTATAATCCAAAGTTAGTATCTATTCCTTATTCAGATACGGGATTAAAAGAAAAGTATACCTTTGATAACTTTATTCAAGGGGATGGAAATGTTTGGGCTGTATCAGCCGCTTTAGCTGTCTCTGAAGATTTGGCTCTGACCTATAACCCTCTTTTTATCTATGGAGGACCAGGCCTTGGTAAGACTCACTTATTAAACGCTATTGGAAATGAAATTCTAAAAAATATTCCAAATGCACGTGTCAAATACATACCTGCTGAAAGCTTTATTAATGACTTTCTTGATCACCTAAGACTTGGGGAAATGGAAAAATTTAAAAAAACCTATCGTAGTCTTGATCTTTTGTTAATCGATGATATCCAGTCACTCAGCGGAAAAAAAGTCGCAACTCAGGAAGAATTTTTCAATACCTTTAACGCCCTTCATGACAAGCAAAAACAGATTGTCCTAACCAGTGATCGTAGTCCAAAACATTTAGAAGGGCTCGAGGAGAGGCTTGTCACGCGCTTTAGTTGGGGATTGACACAAACTATCACACCCCCTGACTTTGAAACACGCATTGCCATTTTACAAAGTAAAACGGAACATTTAGGCTACAATTTCCAAAGTGATACTCTAGAATACCTAGCTGGGCAATTTGATTCAAATGTTCGAGATCTTGAGGGAGCCATAAACGACATCACTTTAATTGCCAGAGTAAAAAATATCAAGGATATCACTATTGATATTGCTGCAGAAGCTATTAGAGCTCGAAAACAAGATGTTAGCCAAATGCTCGTCATCCCAATTGACAAAATCCAAAATGAAGTTGGTAACTTCTATGGAGTTAGTGTCAAAGAAATGAAGGGAAGCAGACGCCTTCAAAACATTGTGTTAGCCCGTCAAGTAGCCATGTATTTATCTAGAGAACTAACAGATAATAGTCTTCCAAAAATTGGGAAGGAATTTGGTGGAAAAGATCATACAACAGTTATTCATGCCCATGCTAAAATTAAATCTTTGATTGATGAAGACGATAATTTACGCTTAGAAATTGAATCAATCAAAAAGAAAATCAAATAAGTTGTGGATAACTTTTACTTTATTATCTTTTTTATCCACATTTTTTAAACAAGCCAAAAAACTTGATATGACTTGTTTAAAGTCTGTTTTCCACAGATTTCACAGACTCTATTATTACTATTATCCTTCTAATACTAAAAATAAATAAAGGAGAATCCATGATTCATTTTTCAATTAATAAAAATTTATTTCTACAAGCCTTAAATACAACTAAAAGAGCTATTAGTTCTAAAAATGCCATTCCTATTTTATCAACTGTCAAAATTGACGTGACCAATGAAGGTGTTACTTTAATTGGTTCAAATGGTCAAATTTCAATTGAAAATTTTATTTCTCAAAAAAATGAAGATGCTGGTCTATTAATTACTTCTTTAGGTTCGATCCTTCTTGAAGCTTCTTTCTTTATCAATGTGGTATCTAGCCTACCTGATGTAACTCTTGATTTTAAAGAAATTGAACAAAATCAAATTGTTTTAACCAGCGGCAAATCAGAAATTACCTTAAAAGGAAAAGATAGTGAACAGTATCCACGAATCCAAGAAATTTCAGCAAGCACTCCTTTGGTTCTTGAAACAAAATTGCTCAAGAAAATTATCAATGAAACAGCTTTTGCTGCAAGTACACAAGAAAGTCGTCCAATTTTAACAGGTGTTCATTTTGTATTGAGTCAGCATAAGGAGCTAAAAACAGTGGCAACAGACTCTCATCGTCTAAGCCAGAAAAAATTAATGCTTGAGAAAAATAGTGATGATTTTGATGTCGTGATTCCTAGCCGTTCTCTACGCGAATTTTCAGTGGTATTTACAGATGATATCGAAACTGTAGAGATTTTCTTTGCCAATAACCAAATCCTCTTTAGAAGCGAAAATATTAGCTTCTATACTCGTCTCCTAGAAGGAAACTATCCTGATACAGATCGCTTGATTCCAACAGACTTTAACACTACTATTACTTTTGATGTGGTAAACTTACGCCAGTCAATGGAGCGTGCTCGTCTTTTATCAAGTGCGACTCAAAATGGTACTGTGAAACTTGAAATTAAAGGTGGTATTGTTAGCGCCCATGTTCACTCTCCAGAAGTTGGTAAAGTAAACGAAGAAATCGATACTAATCAGGTTACTGGTGAAGATTTGACCATTAGTTTCAACCCAACTTACTTAATTGATTCTCTTAAAGCTTTAAATAGCGAAAAGGTTACCATTAGCTTTATCTCAGCTGTTCGTCCATTTACTCTTGTGCCAGCAGATACTGACGAAGACTTCATGCAGCTCATTACACCAGTTCGTACAAATTAAGTGAAAGAGGTTGAGCTTAGCTCGCCTCTTTTATGATATAATCGAAAAAGAAAAGGAGAATAGTATGTATCAAGTTGGAAATTTTGTTGAAATGAAAAAACCACATGCTTGCACCATCAAGTCAACAGGAAAAAAAGCTAATCGTTGGGAAATTACACGTGTAGGAGCAGATATCAAAATCAAATGCAGTAATTGTGACCATGTTGTCATGATGGGACGCTATGATTTTGATCGAAAAATGAATAAAATTATTGACTGAGAACCCTTAGTTAGAGGGTTAGCAAGTTTTCCCTTTTTGTGTTATAATATTAGGGATTGAAATGAAAACGGAGAATGAGAAATATGGCTTTGACAGCAGGTATCGTTGGTTTGCCAAACGTTGGTAAATCAACACTATTTAATGCAATTACAAAAGCAGGAGCAGAGGCAGCAAACTACCCATTTGCGACGATTGATCCAAACGTTGGAATGGTTGAAGTTCCAGATGAACGCCTACAAAAACTAACTGAAATGATTACTCCTAAAAAGACAGTGCCAACAACATTTGAATTTACAGATATTGCAGGGATTGTAAAAGGAGCTTCAAAAGGAGAAGGGCTAGGGAATAAATTCTTGGCCAATATTCGTGAAGTAGATGCGATTGTTCACGTAGTTCGTGCTTTTGATGATGAAAATGTGATGCGCGAGCAAGGACGTGAAGACGCCTTTGTAGATCCACTTGCCGATATTGACACCATTAACCTAGAATTGATTCTTGCTGACTTAGAATCGGTGAACAAACGATATGCGCGTGTAGAAAAGATGGCACGTACGCAAAAAGATAAAGAATCAGTAGCTGAGTTTAATGTTCTTCAAAAGATTAAACCAGTCCTTGAAGATGGGAAATCAGCTCGAACTATTGAATTTACAGATGAGGAACAAAAGGTTGTAAAAGGTCTTTTCCTTTTGACGACTAAACCAGTGCTCTATGTTGCTAATGTTGACGAGGATGTGGTTTCAGAACCTGACTCTATCAACTATGTCAAACAAATTCGTGAATTTGCAGCGACAGAAAATGCTGAAGTAGTCGTCATTTCTGCGCGTGCTGAGGAAGAAATTTCTGAATTGGACGATGAAGATAAAAAAGAGTTTCTTGAAGCCATTGGTTTGACAGAATCAGGTGTAGATAAGTTGACGCGTGCAGCTTACCACTTGCTTGGATTGGGAACTTACTTCACAGCTGGTGAAAAAGAAGTTCGCGCTTGGACTTTCAAACGTAGTATGAAGGCTCCTCAAGCAGCTGGGATTATCCACTCAGACTTTGAAAAAGGATTTATTCGTGCAGTAACCATGTCATATGAGGATTTAGTGAAATACGGATCTGAAAAGGCCGTAAAAGAAGCTGGACGCTTGCGTGAAGAAGGAAAAGAATATATCGTTCAAGATGGCGATATCATGGAATTCCGCTTTAATGTCTAAAAAATTAATAAATGGTGTCAATTAGGTTGGAAAAAAATTCCAACCCTTTTGGCTTTTGAAAGGAAAAATAAATGACCAAATTACTTGTAGGCTTGGGAAATCCAGGGGATAAATATTTTGAAACAAAACACAATGTTGGTTTCATGTTGATTGACCAACTAGCGAAAAAACAAAATGTCACTTTTACACACGATAAGATATTTCAAGCAGACCTAGCATCCTTTTTCTTCAATGGAGAAAAAATTTATCTGGTTAAACCAACGACCTTTATGAATGAAAGTGGAAAAGCAGTTCATGCTTTATTGACTTACTATGGTTTGGATATTGAAGATTTACTTATCATTTACGATGACCTTGACATGGAAGTTGGAAAGATTCGTTTAAGAGCAAAGGGCTCAGCAGGTGGTCACAATGGTATTAAGTCTATTATTCAACATATTGGAACTCAGGTCTTTAACCGTGTTAAGATTGGAATTGGGAGACCTAAAAATGGTATGTCAGTTGTTCACCATGTTTTGAGTACCTTTGACAGGGATGATTATATCGGTATTTTACAGTCTATTGACAAGGTTGACGATTCTGTAAACTACTATTTACAAGAGAAAAATTTTGAGAAAACAATGCAGAGGTATAATGGATAAATGGTGACCTTATTAGATTTATTCTCAGAAAATAATCAGATCAAAAAATGGCATCAAAATTTAACAGATAAGAAAAGACAACTGATACTTGGTTTATCAACGTCTACTAAGTCTCTTGCAATTGCAAGCAGTTTAGAAAAAGAAGATAAGATTGTATTGTTGACGTCAACTTATGGAGAAGCAGAAGGACTTGTTAGTGATCTTCTATCTATCTTGGGTGAGGAACTTGTCTATCCATTTTTGGTAGATGATACTCCTATGGTGGAGTTTTTGATGTCTTCACAAGAAAAAATCATTTCACGGGTTGAAGCCTTGCGTTTTTTGACTGATTCATCTAAGAGAGGGATTTTAGTTTGTAATATCGCAGCAAGTCGATTGATTTTACCGTCTCCCAATGTATTCAAAGATAGTATTGTAAAAATCTCACTTGGTGAAGAATATGATCAACACGCGCTTATCCATCAGTTAAAGGAAATTGGCTATCGAAAAGTTACACAAGTACAAACTCAAGGCGAATTTAGTCTGCGAGGAGATATTTTAGATATTTTTGAAATATCCCAGTTAGAACCTTGCCGAATTGAGTTTTTTGGTGATGAAATTGATGGTATCAGGTCATTTGAAGTAGAAACACAATTATCGAAAGAAAATAAGACAGAACTCACAATCTTTCCAGCTAGCGACATACTTTTGAGAGAAAATGATTATCAACGAGGTCAGTCAGCTTTAGAAAAACAGATTTCAAGAACGTTATCACCTATTTTAAAATCATACTTAGAAGAAATTCTTTCAAGTTTTCACCAAAAACAAATGCATTCTGATTCACGGAAATTTTTATCTTTATGCTATGATAAGACATGGACTGTATTTGATTATATTGAAAAAAACATACCAATATTCTTTGATGATTATCAAAAATTGATGAATCAGTATGAAGTCTTTGAAAGAGAATTAGCGCAGTACTTTACAGAAGAATTACAGAATAGTAAAGCATTTTCTGATATGCAGTATTTTGCTGATATTGAACAAATCTATAAAAAACAAAGTCCGGTGACTTTTTTCTCTAATCTTCAAAAGGGACTAGGAAATCTCAAGTTTGACCAAATTTATCAATTTAATCAATATCCTATGCAGGAGTTTTTCAATCAATTTTCTTTTTTAAAAGAAGAAATTGAACGATACAAAAAAATGGATTACACTATTATCCTGCAATCTAGCAATTCAATGGGAAGTAAAACATTGGAGGATATGTTAGAGGAATATCAGATTAAATTGGATTCCAGAGATAAGTCAAGAATCTATCAACAATCTGTAAACTTAATTGAGAGTAACCTAATACATGGTTTTCATTTTGTAGATGAAAAGATTTTATTGATAACTGAACATGAGATTTTTCAAAAGAAATTGAAACGTCGTTTTCGAAGACAGCATGTTTCAAACGCAGAGAGATTAAAAGATTACAATGAACTTGAAAAAGGAGATTACGTTGTTCACCATATTCATGGGATTGGTCAATATCTAGGAATTGAAACAATTGAAATCAAGGGGATTCACCGTGATTATGTTAGTGTTCAATACCAAAACGGGGATCAAATCTCTATCCCAGTAGAACAGATTCATCTACTGTCTAAATATGTTTCAAGTGATGGGAAAGCTCCAAAGCTCAATAAATTAAATGACGGTCATTTTAAAAAGGCCAAGCAAAAGGTTAAGAACCAGGTAGAGGATATAGCTGACGATTTAATTAAACTCTACTCTGAACGTAACCAGTTGAAGGGTTTTGCTTTTTCAGCTGATAATGAAGATCAAGATGCCTTTGATGATGCTTTCCCTTATGTTGAAACGGATGATCAACTTCGTAGTATTGAGGAAATCAAGAGAGATATGCAGGCTTCTCAGCCAATGGATAGACTTTTAGTTGGGGATGTTGGTTTTGGAAAGACTGAAGTTGCTATGCGTGCAGCCTTTAAGGCAGTCAATGATCACAAACAGGCTGTCGTCTTAGTTCCGACGACGGTTTTAGCGCAACAGCACTATACAAATTTTAAGGAACGATTCCAAAATTTTGCAGTTAATATTGATGTATTGAGTCGCTTTAGAAGTAAAAAAGAGCAGACTGAAACACTTGAAAAATTAAAAAACGGTCAAGTTGATATTTTGATTGGAACCCATCGTGTTTTGTCAAAAGATGTTGTGTTTGCTGATTTGGGCTTGATGATTATTGATGAAGAACAACGATTTGGTGTCAAGCACAAGGAAACCTTGAAAGAGTTGAAGAAACAAGTGGATGTCCTAACTTTGACCGCTACTCCAATCCCTCGTACCCTCCATATGTCTATGTTGGGAATCAGAGATTTGTCTGTTATTGAAACTCCGCCGACTAATCGTTATCCTGTTCAGACATATGTTTTGGAAAAGAATGATAGTGTCATTCGTGATGCTGTTTTGCGTGAAATGGAGCGTGGAGGTCAAGTTTACTACCTTTACAACAAAGTTGACACGATTGACCAGAAGGTTTCAGAATTACAGGAGTTGATTCCAGAGGCTTCGATTGGTTATTTTCATGGTAGAATGAGTGAAATCCAGTTGGAAAATACTCTACTAGACTTTATTGAGGGACAATACGATATCTTGGTGACGACTACCATTATTGAGACAGGGGTGGACATTCCAAATGCCAATACTTTGTTTATTGAAAATGCGGACCATATGGGTTTGTCAACCTTGTATCAGTTAAGAGGAAGAGTCGGTCGTAGTAATCGTATTGCTTATGCCTATCTCATGTATCGTCCAGAAAAATCAATCAGTGAAGTCTCTGAAAAGAGATTAGAGGCAATCAAAGGATTTACAGAATTGGGCTCTGGATTTAAGATTGCTATGCGAGATCTTTCGATTCGTGGAGCAGGGAATCTCCTAGGAAAATCCCAGTCTGGTTTCATTGATTCTGTTGGTTTTGAATTGTATTCACAGTTACTAGAGGAAGCTATTGCTAAACGAAACGGTAATGCTAACGCTAACACAAGAACCAAAGGGAATGCTGAGTTGATTTTGCAAATT
Source organism: Streptococcus pseudopneumoniae ATCC BAA-960 = CCUG 49455 (assembly GCF_002087075.1). Taxonomy (GTDB): domain Bacteria; phylum Bacillota; class Bacilli; order Lactobacillales; family Streptococcaceae; genus Streptococcus; species Streptococcus pseudopneumoniae. Next base: position 6,340 of record NZ_MWSM01000046.1, on the reverse strand, counting down.
GATGCCTATCTTCCTGATACTTATATTTCTGACCAACGACATAAGATTGAAATTTACAAGAAAATTCGTCAAATTGACAGCCGTGTCAATTATGAAGAGTTACAAGAGGAGTTGATAGACCGTTTTGGAGAATACCCAGATGTAGTTGCTTATCTTTTAGAGATTGGTTTAGTCAAGTCATATTTGGACAAGGTCTTTGTTCAACGTGTGGAAAGAAAAGATAATAAAATTACAATTCAATTTGAAAAAGTCACTCAACGACTGTTTTTAGCTCAAGATTATTTTAAATCTTTATCCGCAACGAACTTAAAAGCAGGCATCGCTGAGAATAAGGGATCAATGGAGCTTGTATTTGATGTTCGAAATAAGAAGGATTATGAAATTTTAGAAGGACTGATGATTTTTGGAGAAAGTTTACTAGAGATAAAAGAGTCTAAGAAAGAAAATTCCATTTGATATTTTTCTTCTATAAAATAGATAAAAATGGTACAATAATAAATTGAGGTAATAAGGATGAGATTAGATAAATATTTAAAAGTATCGCGAATTATCAAGCGTCGTACAGTCGCAAAGGAAGTAGCAGATAAAGGTAGAATCAAGGTGAATGGAATCTTGGCCAAAAGTTCAACGGACTTGAAAGTTAATGACCAAGTTGAAATTCGCTTTGGCAATAAGTTGCTACTTGTCAAAGTACTAGAGATGAAAGATAGTACAAAAAAAGAAGATGCAGCAGGCATGTATGAAATTATCAGTGAAACACGGGTAGAAGAAAATGTCTAAAAATATCGTACAATTGAATAATTCTTTTATCCAAAATGAATATCAACGTCGTCGCTACCTGATGAAAGAACGACAAAAACGGAATCGTTTTATGGGGTGGGTATTGATTTTGATTATGCTATTATTTATCTTGCCAACTTTTAATTTAGCGCAGAGTTATCAGCAATTACTCCAACGACGTCAGCAATTATCAGAATTGCAAACTCAGTATCAAACTTTGAGTGATGAAAAGGATAAGGAGACAGCATTTGCTACCAAGTTGAAAGATGAGGATTATGCTGCCAAATATACACGAGCGAAGTACTATTATTCTAAGTCGAGGGAAATAGTTTATACGATTCCTGACTTGCTTCAAAGGTGATAAAATGGAAAATTTACTAGACGTAATAGAGCAATTTTTGAGTTTGTCAGATGAAAAGCTGGAAGAATTGGCTGATAAAAATCAATTATTGCGTTTACAAGAAGAAAAGGAAAGGAAGAATGCGTAAATTCTTAATTATTTTGTTGCTACCAAGTTTTTTGACCATTTCAAAAGTTGTTAGCACAGAAAAAGAAGTCGTCTATACTTCGAAAGAAATTTATTACCTTTCACAATCTGACTTTGGTATTTATTTTAGAGAAAAATTAAGTTCTCCTATGGTTTATGGAGAGGTTCCTGTTTATGCGAATGAAGATTTAGTAGTGGAATCTGGAAAATTAACTCCCAAAACAAGTTTTCAAATAACCGAGTGGCGTTTAAATAAACAAGGAATTCCGGTATTTAAGCTATCCAACCATCAATTTATTGCTGCAGACAAACGATTTTTATATGATCAGTCAGAGGTGACTCCAACAATAAAACAAGTATGGTTAGAATCTGACTTTAAACTGTATAATAGCCCTTATGATTTAAAAGAAGTGAAATCATCCTCATCAGCTTATTCGCAAGTATCAATCGATAAGACCATGTTTGTAGAAGGAAAAGAATTTCTACATATTGATCAGGCTGGATGGGTAGATAAGGAATCAACTTCTGAAGAAGATAATCGGATGAGTAAAGTTCAAGAAATGTTATCTGAAAAATATCAGAAGAATTCATTCTCTATTTATGTTAAGCAACTGACTAATGGAAAAGAAGCTGGTATCAATCAAGATGAAAAGATGTATGCAGCTAGTATTTTGAAACTCCCTTATCTCTATTATGCGCAAGAAAAAATAAATGAGGGTCTTTATCAGTTAGATACGACTGTAAAATACGTATCAGCAGTCAATGATTTTCCAGGTTCTTATAAACCAGAAGGAAGTGGTAGTCTTCCTAAAAAAGAGGATAATAAAGAGTATTCTCTCAAGGACTTAATCACAAAAGTATCAAAAGAATCGGATAATGTAGCTCATAATCTATTGGGTTATTACATTTCAAACCAATCTGATGCCACATTCAAATCCAAGATGTCTGCCATTATGGGAGATGATTGGGATCTAAAAGAAAAATTGATTTCTTCCAAGATGGCTGGGAAGATTATGGAAGCCATTTATAATCAAAATGGATTTGTGCTAGAGTCTTTGACTAAAACAGATTTTGATAATCAGCGAATTGCCAAAGGTGTTTCTGTGAAGGTCGCTCATAAAATTGGGGATGCGGACGAATTTAAGCATGATACGGGTGTTGTCTACGCAGATTCTCCATTTATTCTTTCTATTTTCACTAAGAATTCTGATTATGATACAATTTCTCAGATAGCCAAGGATGTTTATGAGGTTCTAAAATGAGGGAACAAGATTTTTTAAATCATTTTCTCAAGAGAGGATATTTTAAAAAGCATACTAAGGTGGTGCTAGCTCTTTCTGGTGGATTAGATTCTATGTTTCTATTTAAGGTATTGTCTACTTATCAAAAAGAGTTAGAAATTGAATTGATCTTAGCTCATGTGAATCATAAGCAGAGAGTAGAATCAGATTGGGAAGAACAGGAATTAAGGAAGTTAGCTGCTGAAGCAGAGCTTCCTATTTATATCAGCGATTTTTCAGGAGAATTTTCAGAAGCGCGTGCTCGACATTTTCGTTATGATTTTTTTCAAGAGGTCATGAAAAAGACAGGTGCGACAGCTTTAGTTACTGCCCACCATGCTGATGACCAGGTGGAAACGATTTTGATGCGTTTGATTCGAGGCACTCGTTTGCGCTATCTATCAGGAATTAAGGAGAAGCAAGTAGTAGGAGAGATAGAAATCATTCGTCCCTTCTTGCATTTTCAGAAAAAAGACTTTCCATCAATTTTTCACTTTGAAGATACATCAAATCAGGAAAATCATTATTTTCGCAATCGTATTCGAAACGCTTATTTACCAGAATTAGAAAAAGAAAATCCTCGATTTAGAGATGCAATCTTAAGTATCGGAAATGAAATTTTAGATTATGACTTAGCTATAGCTGAATTATCTAACAATATTGATGTAGAAAATTTAGATCAGCTATTGTCTTACTCTGAGTCGACACAAAGAGTTTTACTTCAAACTTATCTGAATCGTTTTCCAGATTTGAAGCTTACAAAAGCTCAGTTTGAAGAAGTTAGACAAATTTTAAAAACTAAAAGCCAGTATCGTCATCCGCTTAAAAATGGTTATGAATTGATAAAAGAGTACCAACAGTTTCAGATTTGTAAAATCAGTCCGCAGGCTGATGAAAAGGAAGATGAACTTGTGTTACACTATCAAAATCAGGTATCTTATCAAGGATACACATTTTCCTTTGGAATTCCTTTAGAAGGTGAATCAATTCAACAAATACCTGTTTCACGCGAAACATCCATACACATTCGTCATCGAAAAACAGGAGATGTTTTGATTCAAAATGGACATAGAAAAAAACTCAGACGTCTATTTATCGATTTGAAAATCCCTATGGAAAAGCGAAAATCTGCTCTGATTATTGAGCAATTTGGTGAAATTGTCTCAATTTTGGGAATTGCGACCAGTAATTTGAGTAAAAACACGAAAAATGATATAATGAACACTGTACTTTATATAGAAAAAATAGATAGGTAAAAAAATGTTAGAAAACGATATTAAAAAAATTCTCGTTTCACACGATGAAATTACAGAAGCTGCTAAAAAATTAGGTGCTCAACTCACTAAAGACTATGCAGGAAAAAATCCAATCTTAGTCGGGATTTTAAAAGGATCTATTCCTTTTATGGCTGAATTGGTTAAACATATTGATACACATATTGAAATGGACTTCATGATGGTTTCTAGCTACCATGGTGGAACAGCAAGTAGTGGTGTTATCAATATTAAACAAGATGTGACTCAAGATATCAAAGGAAGACATGTTCTATTTGTAGAAGATATCATTGATACAGGTCAAACTTTGAAGAATTTGCGAGATATGTTTATTGCAAGAGAAGCAGCTTCTGTTAAGATTGCAACCTTGTTGGATAAACCAGAAGGACGTGTTGTAGAAATTGAGGCAGACTATACCTGCTTTACTATCCCAAATGAGTTTGTAGTAGGTTATGGTTTAGACTACAAAGAAAATTATCGTAATCTTCCTTATGTTGGAGTATTGAAAGAAGACGTGTATTCAAATTAGAAAGAATAATTTTTAATGAAAAAACAAAATAATGGTTTAATTAAAAATCCATTTCTATGGTTATTACTTATTTTTTTCCTAGTTACAGCTTACCAGTATTTTAGTACAGGTAGTGTTGCAGGGAAAAGTGAGCAAATTAATTATACAGAATTGGTAAAAGAAATTACCGATGACAATGTAAAAGAATTAACCTACCAACCAAATGGCAGTGTTATCGAAGTTTCGGGTGTTTATAAAAATCCTAAAACAAGTAGAGAAGAAACAGGCATTCAGTTTTTCACGCCATCTGTTACTAAGGTAGAGAAATTTACCAGCACTATTCTTCCTGCAGATACTACCGTATCAGAATTGCAAAAACTTGCTACTGACCATAAAGCAGAAGTAACTGTTAAGCATGAAAGTTCAAGTGGTATGTGGATTAATCTACTCGTATCCATTGTGCCATTTGGAATTCTATTCTTCTTCCTATTCTCTATGATGGGAAATATGGGAGGAGGAAATGGCCGTAATCCAATGAGTTTTGGACGTAGTAAGGCTAAAGCTGCAAATAAAGAAGATATTAAAGTAAGATTTTCAGATGTTGCTGGAGCTGAGGAAGAAAAACAAGAACTAGTTGAAGTTGTTGAATTCTTAAAAGATCCAAAACGATTTACAAAACTTGGGGCTCGTATTCCAGCAGGTGTCCTTCTGGAGGGACCTCCGGGAACAGGTAAAACTTTGCTTGCTAAAGCAGTCGCCGGAGAAGCAGGTGTTCCATTCTTGAGTATCTCAGGTTCTGATTTTGTAGAAATGTTTGTCGGAGTTGGAGCTAGTCGTGTTCGTTCTCTTTTTGAAGATGCCAAAAAAGCAGCGCCAGCTATCATCTTTATCGATGAAATTGATGCTGTTGGTCGCCAACGTGGTGTCGGCCTCGGTGGAGGAAATGATGAACGTGAGCAAACCTTGAACCAACTCTTGATTGAGATGGATGGTTTTGAGGGAAATGAAGGGATTATCGTCATTGCTGCGACAAACCGTTCAGATGTACTAGACCCTGCCCTTTTACGTCCAGGACGTTTTGATAGAAAAGTATTGGTTGGTCGCCCTGATGTTAAAGGTCGTGAAGCAATCTTGAAAGTTCATGCTAAGAACAAGCCTTTAGCAGAAGATGTTGATTTGAAATTAGTGGCTCAACAAACTCCAGGCTTTGTTGGTGCTGATTTAGAGAATGTCTTGAATGAAGCAGCCTTGGTTGCTGCTCGTCGCAATAAATCGATAATTGATGCTTCAGATATTGATGAAGCAGAAGATAGAGTGATTGCTGGACCTTCTAAGAAAGATAAGACAGTTTCACAAAAAGAACGTGAATTGGTTGCCTACCATGAGGCAGGACATACCATTGTTGGCCTAGTCTTATCGAATGCCCGCGTTGTTCATAAGGTTACAATTGTACCAAGAGGCCGTGCAGGCGGATACATGATTGCACTTCCTAAAGAAGATCAAATGCTTCTATCTAAAGAAGATATGAAAGAGCAATTGGCTGGCTTAATGGGTGGACGTGTAGCTGAAGAAATTATCTTTAATGTCCAAACTACAGGAGCTTCAAACGACTTTGAACAGGCGACACAAATGGCGCGTGCAATGGTTACAGAGTACGGTATGAGTGAAAAACTTGGCCCAGTACAATATGAAGGAAATCATGCTATGTTTGGTGCACAGAGTCCTCAAAAATCAATTTCAGAACAAACAGCTTATGAAATTGACGAAGAGGTTCGTTTATTATTGAATGAAGCACGAAATAAAGCTGCTGAAATTATTCAGTCAAATCGTGAAACTCACAAGTTGATTGCAGAAGCACTATTGAAATACGAAACATTGGATAGTACACAAATTAAATCTCTCTATGAAACAGGAAAGATGCCTGAAGCAGTAGAAGAGGAATCTCATGCATTATCTTATGATGAAGTAAAGTCAAAAATGAATGATGAAAAATAACCCAAAGAGAGGCAAG
>NZ_MWSM01000045.1 GCF_002087075.1 Streptococcus pseudopneumoniae ATCC BAA-960 = CCUG 49455 | reverse complement strand
AACTATATTAGTATATCACAGTCACTTTCGTTTGTCAACACTTTTTTTGAAACTTTTTAATCTTTTTTTCATCAAGTGTTCCAACCGCAACATACTATAGTCCGTACGGGATTCGAACCCGTGTTACCGCCGTGAAAAGGCGGTGTCTTAACCCCTTGACCAACGGACCAGAGTGGTTATTTTCAACTCTTACTATTATACAGTCTTTTCAGACTTGTCAACACCTTTTTCTAATTTTTTTTAAACTTTTTACAATTTTTTGGCGAGAAGTCATCTAAATGGAGGCTAGCCCTCATGCCTGGTTTGGAGCAGAAACCTCTAACTTACACCTAGCCATTGATGATGCTTCTGGCAATATCCTAGGGGCTTATTTTGATAAACAAGAGACCTTGAATGCTTACTATCATGTCCTCGAACAAATTTTAGACAACCACGGCATTCCCCTTCAAATCAAAACAGATAAAAGAACAGTCTTTACCTATCAAATCTCCAACTCTAAGAAAATGGAGGACGATACCCATACACAATTCGGATACGCCTGTCACCAACTGGGGATTCTCCTTGAGACAACCGCTATCCCTCAAGCTAAAGGGAGAGTCGAAAGACTCAATCAGGCACTACAATCTCGCCTGCCTATTGAACTGGAACGAAACAATATTCATACCTTGGAAGAAGCCAATACTTTCCTTCTTTCCTACATTCAAACCTTTAATGAACAGTTTGGAAACAAGACAAAACTCTCTGTCTTTGAGGAGGCTCCTAAGCCCTCTGAACGAAATCTCATTCTGGCTAGACTGGCGGAGAGAGTCGTCGATAGTGGACACCATATCCGATTCCAAAATCGTTGCTATATCCCTGTTGAACAAGGAAAAGAAGTCTACTTCAGCAGAAAGACGAAAGCATTCGTTATAAAAGAAGTTGACGGTGACATCTACCTCAATATCGCTGACAAGATCTATCACACAAAGGAGCTACTAGTTCATGAACTCTATTCGAAAAACTTTGAATCAGAACCAGAACAAAAAAAGAAAGACGCAAGTATGTCCCTCCACAAACCCATCCGTGGAAACTCACATCTTTCAAACAATATCTTCAGAAAAATAAAAAGGATTATGAAGAGTTTACTAGTGAGGAGCTTCATTCTCCTCAGCTACAAGTATAATCTATTTCTCGCTAAATGGGAAGCTGTTCCTTAAAGGAAATCACTCTATCCCTTACATTTAGGAGAGAGAAAATAAGGAGTCTAAGACAAGCATTTCATTTGATAAGAGGCTTGGAGCTGTGAGGTTAGAGAGCCAAGGCTAAGACTAGCCTTGGTTTAGCTGAAAAAACAGCTTCAAGGGTTCCTCGTGTCAAATGAAAGCAAAATAATTGCCCTCAATCTCACCATTTTTTGGGGCATCATCACTTTCGATTGACACACCTTTTCCTATTTTTTTCATTTTTTTGCATTGCTTCTTACCGGCTACGGATGTCAAACTCTTTAAACACAATACGTAAGTCTCTTAACACTCTTTGACGCCCTCGGAATCGTTCATTTCTTAAAATGCGTTCTAGCTCTTCTTGTTTCTCTTTACTTTGTTTGTTTCTATAATCTCTTAGTGTTTCATAAAAGAGATAATAGTCATCTATCCACAGACCTCCCTCGCTTATACGATGACTAATCTCACCTACTTCTTCATATGGTTCTTTATTATATCTTCGTTTGTAGCTTTCTTGTTTACGGATATAGTCTAGAATTCGATTCCGAAACTTAGTCTTAAAATATTTCCTTAAACGAGAGATATCTTCTACTAATCCTTCTTCTTTACTAATCAATTCATATAGACATATCATTCCCTCTTGGTCCCAATCCGACAATTCCCATAAATGAAGGTAATATTCATTTCTACACTTATACACAGTCCCTTGGACTTCTTCATACAATTCTTTAATCATAATTTTCCCCTTTCTAGATACAGTCTAACAGATTAGAAACACTTTTGGTACATTTCATCCATTCTGCACCCTTTAGCTCCTCAACTGCACAAAAAAGAGAGGTCTTGCCTCTCTTTGGGTTAT
>NZ_MWSM01000044.1 GCF_002087075.1 Streptococcus pseudopneumoniae ATCC BAA-960 = CCUG 49455 | reverse complement strand
CTTGACCAACGGACCAGAGTTGTTATTTTCAACTCTTACTATTATACAGGCTTTTCTAACTTTGTCAACACCTTTTTTAAACTTTTTTTAATTAATTTTTTTAATTAATTTTTTTAATTAATTTTTTTGAAAGTTCTATAATGAAGTTAGCCATCCAGCCCTCCTAAAAATTAGATGGTTTAACTAGCTTATAGCTAGCCCTCGATTTCATTTGATAAGAGGCTTGATGCTGTTAGGCTGACAAGCCAGGGCTAAGATTAGCCTTGGTTTAGCTGACAAAACTGCTTCAAGGGTTCCTCTTGTCAAATGAAAGCTCTTCTAGGCATAAGAAAACACCTCTGTGTTATACTTGTTGTTCAATCACAAACACAAGAAAGGCACAGAGATGAAAAACCATTATACTACAAAAGCCAAACATTTGACAATCGATAGCCGTCGCTTAATCGAACGATGGAAAAAGGAAGGGAAATCAAATAGAGAAATCGCCTCTTCACTTGGAAAAGCTCCTCAAA
>NZ_MWSM01000043.1:8404-16225 GCF_002087075.1 Streptococcus pseudopneumoniae ATCC BAA-960 = CCUG 49455 | reverse complement strand
AAAGCAGATGAAGGTCACTTCAAAAAAAGATGACGAGCTTTAAGGAACAAGACCCAGAGAAAGTCGCTGAGTTTCTTGATATTTTGGATAACCTAAACGATTTACCAATCGTATATATTGATGAAACAGGAATCGACCGCTATCTCTATCGTCCTTATGCAGGGGCTCCTAGAGGGGAGAAAGTCTATGAAAAGATTAGCGGACGTCGTTTTGAGCGAACTTCAATTGTTGCAGGACAAGTAGACGGAGAGTTTATAGCTCCCATGATTTACAAGAACAGCAGGACAAGCGATTTCTTTGTGGAGTGGTTCAAAACGCAACTCCTGCCTGCTTTGAAGACACCTCATGTTATTGTCATGGACAATGCTAGTTTTGATCCCAAGAACATTTTGGATGAACTCTGCATCCAAGATAAACACTTTTTCTTACCTCTACCACCTTATTCACCAGATTTGAATCCTATTGAGCAAGCATGGGCTATCTTGAAAAAGAAAGTAACAGATTTATTAAGGGAAGTCTCAACTATTTTTGAATGTTTGGAACGCTTTTTTTAAAACTAAATGATTATATAATTGAAATAAGAAGAAAATCATTATCAGAAAATTATAGGAGGTAGTAAAATTGACTTGCTTAATCAGTGTTATTTTATTACATCAAGGAGATAAAAATAGTTTATTAGAGTCTTTATTAATAGTTGATAGACAAACATTTAAAGATATAGAAGTTATTATTGTAAAGCCAATATAGAACACCTTTTGTTGGTTTATTTATTCTTCCTGATGATTATTATAAACTTACAAAGGATTTTCGGTACTATATGGAACAAGAACTTGTTTTCGAAGAGGAACTTGTTTCACCGAGCTGGACCCATGAAGTTTATCCTTTGGGGCACTTAGGGGATATAGATATTCATTTTCTACATTATTCTAGTATTGAAGAAGCACGGACTAAGTGGGAAAAAAGAAAAAACGCATAAATTGGGATAATCTATATTTTAAATTTGATAATAAAGATTCAGCTAGTGAAGAAATTTTAAATAAGATGGATAATCTTCCTTATTCTAATAAATTAATTTTAGTCAATCGTCCATATAAAAATTTGAAAAGTCAATGTGTTATTCCAGGTCAGGAACATCTTCCAGAACTGGCTATTATGTCTGATCCATTAAATACTTTTGATATCATGGCTTGGTTAAAAAAAGGTGGCAATGCTCTTTAAGTGCAAGTTATTGCGCTGTAGCATATAAATCTATTCCCTACATATTTTTTAAATGTTCTACGAGTTAATTTGAAATGTTTAGCTTGTGGTATAATAGATTCATGGATAAAAAATATGAAAAAATCTCCCAAGATTTGGGAGTGACTTTAAAGCAAATCGATACTGTTCTAAGTTTGACAGCAGAAGGGGCGACAATCCCCTTTATCGCGCGTTATCGCAAGGACATGACTGGTAGTCTGGATGAGGTGGCGATTAAGGCCATTATCGACTTGGATAAAAGTCTGACCAATCTCAATGACCGCAAGGAAGCTGTTTTAGCTAAGATTCAAGAACAAGGCAAGTTGACCAAGGAGTTGGAAGAAGCTATCTTAGCTGCCGAAAAATTAGCAGACGTTGAAGAACTCTACCTACCTTACAAGGAAAAGCGTCGAACCAAGGCAACCATTGCTCGTGAAGCTGGACTCTTCCCACTTGCTCGCCTGATTTTGCAGAATGTAACTGACTTAGAGAAAGAGGCTGAAAAGTTCATCTGTGAAGGATTTGTGACTGGGAAAGACGCCTTGGCTGGTGCAGTTGATATCTTAGTCGAAGCCTTATCGGAAGATGTGACACTGCGCGCCATGACTTATCAGGAGGTGCTGAGATACTCTAAACTTACTTCGCAAGTCAAGGATGAAAGTCCTGATGAAAAGCAGGTTTTTCAGATTTATTATGATTTTTCAGAGACAGTTGGAAATATGCAGGGCTATCGTACATTGGCCCTCAATCGTGGGGAGAAGCTAGGTGTCTTGAAGGTCGGTTTCGAACATGCGACAGACCGTATTCTAGCTTTCTTTGCTGCTCGTTTCAAGGTGAAAAATGCCTATATAGATGAAGTTGTTCAGCAATCGGTTAAGAAAAAAGTCTTACCTGCTATCGAGCGCCGTATTCGGACAGAATTGACTGAAAAAGCGGAAGAAGGGGCTATCCAACTCTTTTCGGACAACCTACGCAATCTCCTCTTGGTTGCTCCACTGAAAGAGCGCGTGGTTCTTGGATTTGACCCTGCCTTTCGTACAGGTGCCAAGCTAGCTGTCGTGGATGCAACAGGAAAAATGCTGACAACACAGGTCATTTATCCTGTTAAACCAGCATCAGCTCGTCAAATCGAAGAAGCCAAGAAAGATCTGGTAGATTTGATTGGTCAATATGGCGTGGAAATTATTGCCATCGGAAATGGTACTGCTAGTCGTGAAAGTGAAGCCTTTGTGGCGGAAGTTCTGAAAGATTTTCCTGAGGTTAGTTATGTCATCGTAAATGAAAGTGGTGCTTCTGTCTATTCTGCCAGTGAACTTGCTCGTCAGGAGTTTCCAGATTTGACCGTTGAAAAACGCTCTGCCATTTCTATCGCCCGTCGTTTGCAGGACCCCCTTGCTGAATTGGTTAAAATCGATCCTAAGTCAATCGGTGTCGGACAGTATCAGCACGATGTCAGCCAGAAGAAATTGTCTGAGAGTCTGGACTTTGTTGTCGATACAGTGGTAAACCAAGTCGGTGTCAATATCAATACGGCCAGCCCAGCTCTTCTTTCACACGTAGCTGGACTCAATAAAACCATCTCTGAAAATATCGTCAAATACCGTGAGGAAGAAGGAAAAATCACTTCACGCGCCCAAATTAAGAAAGTTCCTCGTCTGGGAGCCAAAGCATTTGAACAGGCTGCTGGTTTCCTCCGTATCCCTGAAAGTAGCAATATCCTCGATAATACTGGAGTTCACCCAGAAAATTACGCTGCCGTTAAGGAACTTTTCAAACGCTTGGACATTAAGGACCTGAATGAAGAAGCCCAAGGCAAACTCAAGTCTCTTTCAGTCAAGGAAATGGCGCAAGGGCTAGACCTTGGTCCCGAAACTCTTAAAGATATCATTGCAGATCTTCTCAAACCAGGTCGAGATTTCCGTGATTCCTTTGACGCACCTATGCTTCGCCAAGATGTCCTGGATATCAAGGACTTAGTGGTTGGGCAGAAGCTAGAGGGTGTGGTGCGTAATGTCGTTGACTTCGGTGCCTTCGTTGACATTGGAATTCACGAGGACGGTCTCATTCATATTTCCCACATGAGTCGCAAATTTATCAAACATCCTAGCCAAGTGGTGTCAGTTGGAGATTTGGTGACCGTTTGGGTCAAGAAAATTGATACTGAACGTGAAAAAGTCAATCTGTCGCTCCTAGCTCCAGATGAATCTAACTGATTACGTCAAGCAGGTTTCGCTAGAAGACTTCGGCAGACCTTTTATCCATCATGCCCAGTGGAATAGGCGTCTACGTTCGACAGGTGGGCGATTTTTCCCCAAAGATGGGCATTTGGATTTTAATCACAAGGTTTATCAGGAACTGGGGTTGGACGTTTTTAGGAAAATTGTCCGACATGAACTCTGTCATTATCACCTCTATTTTCAAGGAAAGGGCTATCAACACAAGGATCGGGATTTTAAGGAACTGTTGAAAGCAGTGGATGGATTACGCTTTGTGCCAACCTTGCCAAATAGCAACTCCAAGCCAATCAAGCTCTATCGTTGTCAATCCTGCCAGCAAACTTATTATCGCAAGCGAAGGATTGATACTAAACGCTATCGCTGTGGAGTTTGTCGAGGAAAGTTGCTACTAGTAAATCAGCCTGAGGACTGATGAAAGCCGAGCCTACCCGTGATATACTATGTCTAACCTAGCAGAAAGAGGAAATATCATGAACAGTAAGTTTTATAAAATGAGACGAAATCGCATGATTTCAGGAGTTCTGGCAGGTCTGTCAGACAAGTGGAACTTTGATGTTACCCTTGTTCGTTTCTTGTTTGCTATTTTTACAGTCGCAAATTTCGGTCTTGGGGTGATTATCTATATCATCCTAGCTTCTATCATGCCAACCAAGGAAGAAATCGAAGCAGAAATGTACGGAACAGGCCCACGTAAACGCAAAGAAGCTCAAGCCATTGACGATAATGAAGGCTGGTTTTGGTGAGGTTTTACAAAAGATTTGGAATACGCAAAAAGCTTTAAATCAATAGTCTAAACTGCTTGATTTAAAGCTTTTTTACTTTTAATAATATTTTTCCAGCTTCATCTACAAACTAAAAGCATTCTTTTGAACTCATGTTTCTAATCTATTTTTCATGCTGAGACAATACATTTTTTGAAAAATGATGGATGCTGATAACAACTGATAGCCAGCAAATAGCATAAGCAGTAGCTGTAAATTCTGTACCGATAAAGTATGTTTTTTCAACTAAGAGCTGACCGATGAATGGAGAGAGGAGATAGAGAAGTCCGATGAGTATATGTTCTTTGTGTTTCATTAAAGCGCACTTTCTTTCCTTATAGGTTGAACGACTTGCAAGTGTTCAATTTAATGGTATGTTATCTAGGTAAGCTTACTCAAATGTTAGTTCCCGCTTCCTCCTTTCCAAAGTAAGCCTTTTCACACGTATATTTTACAATTTTTAAAATAGGAAATCAAATCATTTTATAAGTAATTTTGCCTATATTTCCCCCAATCTTACAAAAATGTAAGATTAAAGTCTTTTTTGTAAGGTTAGGTTATGGCAAGCAGTCTTTTTTTGATGTAAACTAGACTCATAAAGAACAAAGGAGTAACATCATGAAACAAATCTTACAGAAGAAAACAAGAAAACCAAGCCACAAAGATATCGAGCGCGTTCAGCTGGGATGCGCTATGATGCAAGCAACATTTCATTTGATGGGATATTAAGAAAGGAGATTCTCATGACACTTTTAGATGTAAAACACGTTCAAAAAATTTATAAAACTCGTTTTCAGGGCAACCAAGTAGAGGCCCTCAAGGATATTCACTTTACCGTGGAAAAAGGTGACTACGTTGCCATCATGGGTGAGTCTGGTTCTGGTAAATCAACTCTTCTCAATATCCTAGCTATGCTGGATAAACCAAGTCGTGGACAGGTTTACTTAAATGGAACTGATACCGCAACCATTAAAAATTCACAGGCTTCTAGCTTCCGTCGTGAAAAATTAGGCTTTGTCTTCCAAGACTTTAACTTGCTAGATACTTTGTCTGTAAAAGACAATATCTTGCTTCCGCTTGTCTTGTCAAGAAGACCCATTACGGAGATGATGAAGAAATTGGTGGTGACAGCTGAGAATCTAGGTATCAACCAATTGCAAGAGAAGTACCCTTACGAGATTTCTGGTGGTCAGAAACAGCGTGTAGCAGTAGCACGTGCCATCATCACAGAACCTGAAATTCTCCTTGCGGATGAGCCAACAGGTGCCCTTGATTCCAAGTCCTCTGCAGCCTTACTTGATGTCTTTGATGAAATCAATGAGCGTGGCCAAACTATTCTCATGGTAACCCACTCAACAGCAGCAGCTAGCAGAGCTAAACGTGTACTCTTTATCAAAGACGGCATTCTTTATAATCAAATCTACCGTGGAGAGAAGACAGAGCGTCAGATGTTCCAAGAAATCTCTGATACCTTGACTGTCATGGCAAGCGAGGTGAATTAGTATGTTTCGATTAACCAATAAGTTAGCGGTATCGAACTTGATTAAAAACCGCAAACTCTACTATCCCTTTGCGCTGGCTGTTCTCTTGGCAGTCACCGTCACCTATCTCTTTTACTCTCTAACTTTCAATCCTAAGATTGCGGAAATCCGTGGAGGATCAAGCATTCAAGCTACTCTAGGATTTGGTATGTTTGTCGTCACACTTGCGTCAGCCATTATCGTCCTCTATGCCAATAGTTTTGTCATGAAGAACCGTTCCAAGGAACTGGGAATTTATGGCATGCTGGGCTTGGAGAAACGCCACCTGATCAGTATGACCTTTAAGGAGTTAGTGGTGTTTGGGATTCTAACTGTTGGAGCAGGTATCGGTATTGGAGCCTTGTTTGACAAGTTGATTTTCGCTTTCTTGCTCAAACTGATGAAATTGAAGGTGGAGCTGGTCGCTACCTTCCAGATGAAAGTTGTCATTACAGTACTTCTTGTCTTCGGTTTGATTTTCCTAGGCCTCATGTTCCTGAATGCCCTTCGAATCGCCCGTATGAATGCCCTCCAGCTTTCTCGTGAAAAAGCTAGTGGTGAGAAAAAAGGTCGTTTCCTACCTCTCCAAACGATTCTTGGTTCGATTAGCTTAGGGATTGGCTATTATCTTGCCCTTACGGTAAAAGATCCTCTTACAGCCTTAACAACCTTCTTCATAGCTGTTTTACTGGTTATTTTTGGTACTTATCTTTTGTTCAATGCAGGGATTACCGTTTTCCTCCAAATCTTAAAGAAAAATAAGAAATACTATTACCAACCTAATAACCTCATCTCTGTTTCCAACTTGATTTTTCGTATGAAGAAAAATGCAGTTGGACTAGCAACCATCGCTATCTTGTCAACAATGGTTTTGGTAACCATGTCAGCAGCGACAAGCATTTTCAATTCCGCAGAAAGCTTTAAAAAAGTTCTAAATCCTCATGATTTTGGAGTTTCAGGGCAAAATGTTGAAAAAGAAGACTTGGACAAACTCTTGAGCCAGTTTGCAAGTGACAAAGGTTATAAGATTAAAGAAAAAGAAGTGTTTCGTTACACTTACTTCGGTGTTGCGAACCAAGAAGGAAATAAGTTAACCCTTTTTGAAAAAGGACAAAATCGTGTCCAACCCACAACAGTTTTCATGGTATTTGACCAAAAAGATTATGAAAATATGACTGGTCAAAAACTGTCTCTATCAGGAAATGAGGTCGGACTCTTTGCAAAGAATGAGGGAGTTAAAGAACAGAAAACTCTAACTCTGAATGATCATCAATTTTCTGTCAAAGAAGAATTTACTAAAGATTTTATTGTCAACCATGTCCCAAATCAGTTTAATATTTTGACTGCTGATTACAATTACCTTGTTGTACCTGATTTACAAGCCTTTTTGGATCAATTCCCAGATTCGGCTATCTATAATCAGTTTTACGGTGGCATGAATGTAAATGCCAGCGAAGAAGAACAACTCAAGGTCGCTGACGAGTATGATAAATACCTCGATCAGTTTAATGCTCAATTAAATACGGAAGGTAGCTATGTGTATGGTAGTAATTTATCAGATGCTAGTGCTCAGATGAGTGCCCTCTTTGGAGGTGTCTTCTTTATCGGTATTTTCCTATCCATTATCTTTATGGTCGGAACCGTTCTGGTCATCTACTACAAACAAATTTCTGAAGGCTATGAAGACCGTGAGCGCTTTATTATCTTGCAGAAAGTTGGTTTAGATCAAAAGCAAATCAAGCAAACCATCAACAAACAGGTTTTAACTGTTTTCTTCCTTCCTTTACTCTTTGCCTTCCTACATCTAGCCTTTGCCTACCATATGCTTAGTCTGATTTTAAAAGTGATTGGTGTACTGGATACGACTATGATGTTGATTGTGACCTTGTCTATCTGTGCTATCTTCCTCATCGCCTATGTGCTGATTTTCATGATTACTTCAAGAAGCTATCGCAAGATTGTCCAAATGTAAAAAAAAGATACCTCGACTTCAAAATCGAGGTATTTCTTGTATTTTATACTCAATGAAAATCAAAAAGCAAACTAGAAAGCTAGCCGCAGGTTGCT
>NZ_MWSM01000043.1:0-8367 GCF_002087075.1 Streptococcus pseudopneumoniae ATCC BAA-960 = CCUG 49455 | reverse complement strand
ACTGACGAAGTCAGTAACATATATACGGCAAGGCAACGCTGACGTGGTTTGAAGAGATTTTCGAAGAGTATTAAATGCTGAAAAGTTGTCCGAGCAGGAAGGTAACGCCCATGGTCAAGAGACCAATAGCTAGGTTCCGAATCATAGCTGTTCTAGTCGGAGCCTTTCCAAGTTTGGCACTAGTGTAACCAGTGAGAAGAAGAGCCACACCGACGATAAGGACAGTAACAGGGATGCGGTATT
Source organism: Streptococcus pseudopneumoniae ATCC BAA-960 = CCUG 49455 (assembly GCF_002087075.1). Classification (GTDB taxonomy): domain Bacteria; phylum Bacillota; class Bacilli; order Lactobacillales; family Streptococcaceae; genus Streptococcus; species Streptococcus pseudopneumoniae. The sequence goes on along the minus strand of NZ_MWSM01000043.1, from coordinate 8,124 downwards.
CACTTGGGAAAATAGTTACTGACAGCATTGGTGGTAAGCTACCAAGGAAAAAAGAAATAAAGCTAGAGATAGCAGCATGCCAAGGATTGGTAAATTCTTCATACTCAATACCGTATTTTTCCTCTACCAAAGCCTTGAGCGGATTATTTAAAAAGGCTTTGTTGGTCAAGAGTTGAGCAGAGGTTTCACATTCTCCATTTTGGATATAGGCAGCATAGAGGGACTTTTTGGCTAGTTCCATATCTTGGTCTAGCAAGAGCTGCTCACGCGCAACGGCTGCTTCCTCGGTATCTTTTTGAGTTGAAACGGATACATATGCTCCACCAGCCATTGAAAAGGCACCTGCCAAAATAGCTGCAAATCCTGATAAAAAGATAATCCAGATATTGCTCGTAGCACTAGCAACCCCAATAACCACACCAGCAATGGAAATAATCCCATCGTTAGCACCAAGAACACCCGCACGCAGAATATTTAAACGACCTGCAAAATTTGAATCGATTTCGTGATTTGTTTCTGACATACTATTCTCCTTTTTATCCAGTATAAAGGAAACATATAGGGAAATCAATCTTTTAAAAGTATCTGAAAAAAGTTGCACGATTTTAATGATATAAAAATGTCGACATCTTCTCTGATAGATCAAACACCGAAGGTAAAGAGTGTAGAATAGCATAAAAAATTTTAAATTAAATACGATAATCATTTTGTTCACTTTATAATCGATTACAAGAAAATAATTAGTGTGAAATCAAATAAAATCCAAATATTTTACGAACTTTTTTATATTTTTTTCGTAAAACGCTTTACAAGTTCTTAAAAACATGATATAGTAATAAAGCTTAGAAAATGAGATGATGTTTTCTAGCAAATATAAACCCGAGTAAAAAATGCCTACGGACAGGCAGGGTTGAATGCCGAAGCGTGGTTGAAAAACCACATTATTGATAGGGTTAAAAGCCTACTTTTATAAGTTGATGTTAGGACGTTTGTCCTAATTCATAAATTTTTAGTGTGGTGAAAGCACACGTCATCTTGTGAAACGATCAATAAAGTACGTAATATTTGCTACTAGAGAGTTAGGAAACATCGGGAACAGACATACTCAACAGAAACAAACATAAAAACGTCAGAAGATTGCAGAGCAGGTGAAATCCTGCTCTTTTTTCATGAGTCAACCTTTAGTCGCCTTCGTCTTCTTGAAGCGCTAAAAATACGGTAAAGGAGTATGTCTTGAAAGAGTTAGATCAGAACCAAGCCCCTATTTATGAGGCCTTGGTGAAGTTACGCAAGAAAAGGATTGTTCCCTTTGATGTTCCAGGTCACAAGCGTGGACGGGGAAATCCAGAACTTGTCGAACTGTTAGGTGAAAAATGTGTTGGCATTGATGTCAATTCGATGAAACCCTTGGATAATCTTGGTCACCCCATTTCGATTATTCGGGATGCAGAGGAGCTGGCAGCTGATGCTTTTGGAGCAGCCCATGCCTTTCTCATGATTGGTGGAACAACTTCATCGGTGCAGACTATGATTCTGTCAACCTGCAAGGCAGGAGATAAGATTATTCTGCCACGAAATGTCCACAAATCTGCTATCAATGCGCTGGTTCTATGTGGTGCCATTCCCATCTATATCGAGATGAGTGTGGATCCTAAGATTGGTATCGCTTTAGGTCTTGAAAATGACCGAGTAGCCCAGGCCATAAAGAACCATCCAGATGCCAAGGCCATTTTGATTAACAATCCTACTTACTACGGCATCTGTTCAGACCTAAGGGGATTGACAGAAATGGCCCATGAAGCTGGTATGATGGTTTTGGTAGATGAGGCCCACGGAGCGCATTTGCATTTTACAGATAAACTTCCAATTTCTGCTATGGATGCAGGAGCTGATATGGCAGCAGTTTCCATGCATAAGTCTGGTGGGAGTTTGACCCAAAGTTCGCTTCTTTTAATCGGGAATCAGATGAATCCCGAATACGTACGTCAGATTATCAACCTGACCCAGTCAACATCCGCCTCTTATTTGTTGATGGCTAGTTTGGATATTTCGCGTCGCAACTTGGTCTTTCGTGGTAAAGAGTCGTTTGAGAAGGTCATTGAGCTATCCGAGTATGCTCGCCGTGAAATCAATGCTATCGGTGGCTACTATGCCTACTCAAAAGAGTTAATAGATGGTGTCTCGGTATGTGATTTTGATGTAACCAAGTTGTCAGTTTACACTCAGGGTATTGGCTTAACAGGTATAGAGGTTTATGACCTCCTACGAGACGAATACGACATTCAGATCGAGTTTGGAGATATTGGTAATATCTTGGCCTATATTTCGATTGGTGACCGTATCCAAGACATCGAGCGTTTGGTCGGTGCTTTGGCTGATATAAAGAGACTATACTCACGAGATGGGAAGGACTTGATAGCTGGAGAATATATCCAGCCTGAGTTGGTGTTATCTCCTCGGGAAGCCTTCTATTCAGAGAGAAGAAGTTTGACCTTGGACGAATCTGTCGATCAAGTCTGTGGAGAATTTGTCATGTGTTATCCTCCAGGGATTCCTATCTTGGCTCCTGGAGAACGCATTACACGAGAAATTGTAGACTATATTCAATTTGCCAAAGAACGTGGTTGCTCCCTCCAAGGGACGGAAGATCCCGAGGTCAATCACATCAACGTCATTAAGAGAAAGGAGAACTAGATGGATTTATGGTTTTCTGAAGTTCATACTCCAGATGTGAAATTATCCCTGAGAACTGCCAAACAACTCTACGCTGGAAAAAGTGAATGGCAGGATATCGAAGTCTTGGATACGCCAGCTTTTGGGAAAATACTGATTTTAAATGGGCACGTCTTGTTTTCAGATGCGGATGATTTTGTCTACAATGAAATGACCGTCCACGTTCCCATGGCTGTCCACCCAAATCCCAAGAAAGTCTTGGTTATTGGGGGTGGTGACGGTGGTGTTGCTCAAGTTTTGACACTGTATCCTGAACTGGAGCAAATCGATATTGTGGAACCAGATGAGATGTTGGTTGAGGTCTGTCGTGAGTATTTCCCAGACTTTGCTGCGGGGCTAGATGATCCTCGTGTTACCATTTACTATCAAAACGGGCTACGCTTTTTGCGAAACTGTGAAGATGACTACGATATTATCATCAACGATGCGACAGATCCATTTGGACATACGGAAGGGCTCTTTACCAAGGAATTTTACGGTAACAGTTATCGGGCTCTTAAAGAAGACGGTATCATGATCTATCAGCATGGGAGTCCCTTCTTTGACGAGGATGAGTCAGCTTGCCGAAGCATGCACCGCAAGGTCAATCAAGCCTTTCCAATCAGCCGAGTCTATCAGGCCCATATTCCAACTAGCCCAGCTGGCTATTGGTTGTTTGGATTTGCATCGAAAAAATACCACCCTGTCAAAGATTTTGACAAGGAAGGCTGGAAAGAACGCCAGCTTTTCACAGAATACTACACTGCAAACTTACACGTGGGAGCCTTTATGTTGCCCAAGTATGTTGAAGACATTTTAGAAGAAGAGGAAGGAAAAAAATGAGTCGTTTACTAGTTATTGGATGTGGGGGCGTTGCCCAAGTTGCTATTTCAAAGATTTGTCAAGATAGCGAAACGTTTAAAGAAATTATGATTGCTAGCCGTACTAAGTCAAAATGTGATGACTTGAAGGCTAAACTGGAGGGCAAAACAAGTACAAAGATTGAGACAGCTGCTCTTGATGCTGACAAGGTAGAAGAAGTGATTGCCCTGATTGAAAGCTACAAACCAGAAGCTGTTTTGAACGTAGCTTTACCATATCAAGATTTAACCATTATGGACGCTTGTTTGGCAACAGGTGTCCACTATATCGACACAGCCAACTACGAGGCAGAGGATACAGAAGATCCTGAGTGGCGTGCCATCTATGAGAAACGTTGCAAGGAACTTGGTTTTACAGCCTACTTTGACTACTCATGGCAGTGGGCTTATCAGGAGAAATTCAAAGAAGCAGGTTTGACTGCTCTGCTTGGATCTGGCTTTGACCCAGGTGTGACTAGTGTCTTTTCTGCCTATGCTCTCAAACATTATTTTGATGAAATCCACTATATCGACATTTTAGACTGTAATGGTGGTGACCACGGTTATCCATTTGCGACCAACTTCAACCCAGAAATCAATCTACGCGAGGTTTCTGCGCCAGGTTCTTACTGGGAAGATGGAAAATGGGTCGAAGTCGAAGCCATGTCTATCAAGCGTGAGTATGATTTTCCACAGGTTGGACAAAAAGATATGTATCTCCTTCACCACGAAGAAATTGAATCATTGGCCAAAAACATTCCAGGTGTCAAACGTATTCGTTTCTTTATGACTTTTGGTCAATCTTATCTAACACATATGAAATGCTTGGAAAATGTAGGGCTCCTTCGTACGGATACCATTAACTTTAACGGCCAAGAAATCGTTCCAATCCAATTCTTAAAAGCCTTGCTTCCAGATCCAGCCAGCCTTGGACCACGTACTGTAGGTAAAACCAATATTGGATGTATCTTTACAGGTGTAAAAGATGGCGTTGAAAAGACCATCTACATTTACAATGTTTGCGACCATCAGGAATGTTACGCAGAAGTTGGTTCACAAGCCATTTCTTACACGACAGGCGTTCCAGCCATGATTGGGACAAAATTGGTTATGAACGGTACTTGGAAACAAGCTGGAGTGTATAACCTTGAGGAGTTAGATCCAGATCCATTCATGGAAGCTTTGAATGAGTATGGTTTGCCATGGGTTGTGGTTGAAAATCCACAAATGGTGGACTAATGAAGTTAGAACAAGTACCAACACCAGCTTACGTCATTGACTTGACAAAGTTAGAAGCAAACTGCCGCATTCTACAATATGTACAAGAAGAAGCTGGTTGCAAGGTTTTGCTTGCCCAGAAGGCATATTCCCTCTACAAAACCTATCCCCTAATTAGCCAATATCTCTCTGGTACAACGGCTAGTGGACTCTATGAGGCCAAATTGGCAAGGGAAGAATTTCCTGGTGAAGTCCATGTATTTGCGCCTGCTTTCAAGGATGCAGACTTGGAGGAATTGCTTGAGATAACAGACCATATCGTTTTTAATTCTGAGAGACAGTTGCGTAAGCATGGTTCGCGTTGTCGTGAGGCTGGTATCAGTGTTGGTTTACGTCTCAATCCTCAATGTTCAACACAGGGTGACCATGCGCTCTATGACCCTTGTGCACCTGGTTCTCGTTTTGGCGTAACTTCAGACAAGATACCGAGTGATTTGCTGGATTTGGTGGATGGTCTTCATTTTCACACCCTTTGTGAGCAGGGAGCAGATGATTTACAGACAACTTTGAAAGCAGTAGAAGCGCAGTTTGGTTCTTATTTACATGAAGTAAAATGGCTCAACATGGGTGGTGGTCATCACATCACAAGAGAAGACTATGATGTGAATTTGCTGATTTCTGAAATCAAACGTATTCGAGAAACTTACAATCTTGAAGTTTATATCGAGCCGGGTGAAGCCATTGCGCTCAATGCAGGTTATCTAGCAACTGAAGTATTGGATATTGTAGAAAACGGTATGGAAATCTTGATTTTAGACGCCTCTGCGACCTGCCATATGCCTGACGTACTTGAGATGCCCTATCGTCCACCTTTGAGAAATGGTTTTGAGGCACAGGATAAAGCCCATACCTATAGACTTTCTTCCAATACTTGTCTGACGGGTGATGTAATTGGTGATTATAGCTTTGAAAATCCAGTCCAAATTGGAGACAGACTTTATTTCGAAGACATGGCCATTTATTCTTTTGTCAAAAATAATACCTTTAATGGTATTGGATTGCCAAGTCTTTATCTTATGGACGAGCAGGGTGAGTGTAGCTTAGTCAAAGCCTTTGGCTATCAAGATTTTAAAGGGAGATTATCATGATGGACAGTCCCAAAAAATTAGGCTATCGTATGCCAGCAGAGTACGAACCCCATCATGGTACTCTCATGATATGGCCGACTCGACCAGGTTCATGGCCCTTTCAAGGAAAGGCTGCCAAAAGAGCATTTACTCAGATTATCAAGACTATAGCAGAAGGCGAAAAAGTCTATCTTTTGGTAGACCAAGACTACTTAGCTGAAGCCCAATCTTATCTTGGAGATAAGGTTGTTTATTTAGACATCCCCACCAATGATGCCTGGGCGCGTGATACTGGCCCAACCATTCTTGTCAATGACAAAGGCCAGAAATTAGCCGTGGATTGGTCTTTCAATGCTTGGGGTGGAGCTGTAGATGGTCTCTACCAAGACTACGAAGCCGATGACCAAGTAGCCAGTCGTTTTGCTGAGGCCTTGGAAATGCCTGTTTATGATGCTAAACCTTTTGTACTTGAAGGTGGTTCGATACACAGCGATGGTCAAGGAACCATTCTTGTGACTGAAAGTTGCTTGCTTAGTCCTGGTCGCAATCCTCATCTGACTAAAGAGGAAATCGAGAATACCTTATTAGAAAGCCTTGGTGCTGAAAAAGTTATCTGGCTGCCTTATGGTATTTATCAGGACGAAACCAATGAACACGTTGACAACGTTGCTGCCTTTGTTGGTCCTGCTGAGCTTGTTTTGGCTTGGACAGACGACAAAAGCGATCCTCAATATGCCATGTCAAAAGCAGATCTCGAACTTTTAGAGCAAGAAACAGATGCAAAAGGTCGTCCCTTCACTATTCATAAATTGCCAATTCCAGCTCTTCATCAAGTTGTAACCAAAGAGGATTTGCCAGGCTACATCTATGAAGAAGGAGAAGAAGAGAGATACGCAGGTGAACGACTAGCAGCTTCCTACGTAAACTTTTATATTGCCAACAAGGCTGTCTTGGTTCCCCAATTTCAAGATAAAAACGATCAAGTAGCCTTAGATATCCTCAGTAAGTGTTTCCCAGACCGTAAAGTTGTCGGAATTCCAGCCAGAGATATTCTTTTAGGTGGTGGTAATATTCACTGTATCACCCAACAAATCCCAGAATAGGAGAAAAAGATGAGAAATGTAAGAGTTGCAGCCATTCAGATGCAATGCGCCAAGGATGTAACAACAAATATCCAAACCGCAGAGCGTTTAGTACGTCAGGCTGCAGAACAAGGTGCACAAATTATTCTTTTACCCGAATTATTTGAACGTCCCTATTTCTGTCAGGAACGTCAGTATGACTACTACCAGCATGCCCAATCGGTGACAGACAATACAGCTATTCAGCATTTTAAAACCATTGCCAAGGAGCTAAAGGTCGTTTTACCAATCAGTTTCTATGAAAAAGATGGCAATGTCTTGTATAACTCTATTGCCGTTATTGATGCAGATGGGGAAGTGCTGGGCGTTTATCGAAAGACCCACATACCAGACGACCATTATTATCAAGAAAAGTTTTATTTCACGCCTGGCAACACTGGTTTCAAGGTCTGGGATACTCGCTATGCTAAGATTGGGATTGGAATCTGTTGGGATCAATGGTTCCCTGAAACAGCGCGCTGTCTTGCATTGAATGGTGCTGAATTGCTCTTTTACCCAACCGCTATCGGTTCAGAGCCTATCTTAGATACAGACAGTTGTGGTCATTGGCAACGTACTATGCAAGGGCATGCAGCAGCGAATATTGTTCCAGTCATCGCAGCCAATCGTTATGGGTTAGAGGAAGTCATTCCAAGTGAGGAAAATGGCGGACAGAGTTCCAGTCTTGACTTTTACGGTTCATCCTTTATGACGGACGAAACAGGAGCTATTCTAGAGCAAGCTAAAAGACAAGCTGAAGCTGTTCTGTTAGCTACTTATGATCTAGACAAGGGAGCAAGCGAGCGCCTAAACTGGGGCTTGTTTCGAGATAGAAGACCCGAAATGTATCAACGCATTACGGACTAGTAGGGGAGAAATGAGAGATTCATTCTGCTAGACTCGTTTTCACTAGCAACTATAAGGATACAATGTTATCTAGTAAATGGATTTTTATGATTCACTATTCTTTTATCTTGATTAGTCCGTATTTTATACTAGACTTCCTGCAAAACTAGAATCCTAGTTCATGATTGATAATACCAACAATCAAATTCATTCGTAATCTGAAGCGTTTACGATGATTTC
>NZ_MWSM01000042.1:12543-28241 GCF_002087075.1 Streptococcus pseudopneumoniae ATCC BAA-960 = CCUG 49455 | reverse complement strand
TTCACGGGTGGTTATGACTTAAGGAATAGGAATGAAAAGTAAGAAGTTAAAATTATACTCAATGAAAATCTCTTCAAACCACATCAGCGTCGCCTTGCAGTCTGTATCTTACTGACCAAGCTATGGTGGACTTAGAATAGGTGATTTGGAGCGTCCTAGCGGCTAGGAAATGCTGATCATAGTCCTTTGCTGAGGATAGGGTGTTTCAATATTCAACACTCAACACTCAACTGTTGACCTAATTGATAGGAAGGGAATTACTATAAAATACTCAGGTTTCCATCATATTTCTTGAAACGATTGTGTAATTAAAATGTAACAATATTGTAACATTGGCACAAAAAGGTGTTGTACATATATAAATGTAGTATAACTGTTTCTCTATTTGTTAAAAAATAGGCTGTATTAAAAGGTTTTATATGTCTGTGCATATATATATATATATATATATATTGTCGCTTTTTTCTTGCCTTTCCTGACTCTATCTTGTCAGCGAGGAGGTTGACTTGTATGTCAGAAGTGTTACTATATGATTGATATATTATCGACTGTCGGCTTTTTGCGCGCTTTCTAAGCTCGGGGAAGCTCTCAGATGAGGAAAGGATTCACTTATGTTCAAGAAAAAGAATGATGGCAATGGAGAGAAAATTTTCCGTTATTCCATTCGTAAATACCATTTTGGGGCTGCTAGTGTTGCGGTTGCGGCATTGATGTTTTTCGCAAATGGGGTGCAAGCGCAGGCACCTGCAGTATCTTCGGCAACAGCCAGTGATGTAGTTGCTGGATCTGCTGGAAATTCAGATGGGGAACCACAGGAGTCAGATGGGGAAGAGCCAGAGAAGGTCTCTCAGACTGAACCGTCGGCTGAGCTCCAGTCTGCAGGGGAGTCAAACTCTCCAGAGACTAAAATCGAGGACGCTAGTAAGGGGCAGGAAACAGCTGGCCTTGTTCCTACCAAACCAGAGACGAAGCCAGCTGCTCAAGAAACTTCTCAAGGAGGAGCAGTAAAAGAGCAAGACCAGCCCACATCTGCCACTAAAACGACAGAAGCTAAATCACTCCAAGGCAATCTGCAAGCTTTGTTGGAAAAACTAACTCTTAGCTCCATGAAAGCGCTCCACGATGAAGTGGAAGCAGGTCTAGCAGCAGCTAAGGCAGTTTTGGACGATCCAAAAGCGACGTAAGCGCAGGTTGATGAGCAAGTAAGAGCTATGGAAGAACTGACGAGCCGTGTCAATCAAGCCTTGGAGCCATCGCTACCAAAATTGACAGACTTGGGTGAAGCAAGTTCGACAAATAATAAGCTTGTCGAACCAAACGGAACTGCAACTGAGCAAGCAACTGGTGGAAAGCGTCGTAAAAGAGGGGGAACAATCGAGCCTGGAGCAGTTGCGAACCAAGTTAGTCCAACTGATGGAGGAAAGGAAGCAGCACCTGAAGCCAACTCTCAATCTACTCCACGAGAACTCCCAACCTACACTAATACGACAGAAGGTGAAAACGGCGTCTATAGACTAAAAGATGAATTAGAGTCTATTGTCAAACGACTTAAAGAAAATCAAGCGTCGGAAGATAAAATCCAAGCAGCAAAAGCAGCAGCTGATAAGTTCAATGAAGCCTTTTCTAAAGGCGATACCATCAGCCAAGAAGATTTTGCCGCTGCCCTAGTCGACCTGAAAAAATCCCGAGACCTCATCGAAGGAGTGCTGGAAGAAAAATATGGTGAGGAAACTACAGCTGGAGGAGTAACTCCTCAACCACGTGATGGTGGCTACTCTGACTTTCGTAGTTCGAGAGTTACAAGAGCTGCAAGAGCTGGCGAAAACTACTCTGAAGCCTTTAGAACAGCTCAAGAAAGTTATTTTGAGAAATCAGGTGATAGGGGAAATTCTCCTTATGATAAGTATACCTATGTTTTCTATTCAAATAGAAAATATAGAGATAACTCAACGAAGTTGGTATCAGAGGCTGAAAAATATATTAAAGCTACAGTAACATCAACGGAAGATGGATTTCATTGGGATATTGAAATTAATAATCAGCACAGGAGATTACCGGGGAATACACAAGTTTGGTTTACTGTTCCTTCGGGTCAAGAATTTAAACACAATTCGGATGCTTTTAGCATAACAGAAAAAAGTGGAGGAACTACAACTAGATCTCCAAATACTAGTAGTATTTTAGAACTACTTAGAGACTCAAGAGCGCAATTTGGTAGGGTTACTAAAGGGACTACGACGTCTACTGGCGTTAATAATAGATTCACATTGAATCCAATGCCGTCTGGAAGTCTAAACGATTTGGCAAGGAGGGGACCTAGAGGAACCAATCCTTATGAGAGACGAGCTGAAAGCCGAGAAAATCAAAAGGTTTCAGATGGAAAGTTTGACATTATCAATTCAAGTAGAGGAGAGTTATACTATTTTGAATTGCCCAATAGTGACAGAAAATATAGATTGTCATTTAATACCGTGGGAAATAATGATGTTAAAAAACTGGTATATGCTTTTGGATTAAGAGGCAGAGAGGGGGCCGAATTATTTCTTGCAAACCAATGGCATGCCAGAACATATGCCGAGGCAAAAGGTGATGCTAAGGATGAAATAGAGAAAGCGAGACAACGTAAAAATGATAGCCTTGGTAAGAATGGAAGCCTTTCGTCTGTAGAGCGAGATGGTGCTACTGCAATAGTTAATACCTATGCACGTCAAGCTACACGCGATATTGAAAATGCCGACAGCCTTATTAAGGTGGATGATGCCTTGCACAAGGGGTTGGAAAATATTAACGGCGTGAACCCGATAGGGAAAGATTTGCCAAAAGAAGCTATCAAACAAGCCGCAAATACTAAACGAGGTGAGATAGACAAACAAGCAGGCTTAACAGATGAAGAAAAAGCTACAGCTAAGCGAACAGTAACAGAGAAAGAAACAACAGCAGTCTCAAACGTAGATACAGCAACAACAAATACAGCGGTAGATACAGCCAAAACTACAGGAGTTACTGAAATTAATAACGTTACAGCCACAGGAACTAAAAAACCTGAAGCAAAAGAAGCTATCAAACAAGCCGCAAATACTAAACGAGGTGAGATAGACAAACAAGCAGGCTTAACAGATGAAGAAAAAGCTACAGCTAAGCGAACAGTAACAGAGAAAGAAACAACAGCAATCTCAAACGTAGATACAGCAACAACAAATACAGCGGTAGATACAGCCAAAACTACAGGAGTTACTGAAATTAATAACGTTACAGCCACAGGAACTGCTAACACTCAAGCTAAGCAAGAACTACGCAGAAAAGCTGACGAGAAGAAAAACGCTCTAGCAGGAACTCCTCATATCACAAATGAAGAGAAGGAAGCCGCTAATCGTCAAGTAGAGGCAGCAGTTACAGCAGCGGAAGCTGAGATTGATAAAGCTAAGACACAAACTGATGTAGAGAATGCGAAGACTGCTGGTATTGCTGAAATCAATAAGGTCACAGCCACAGCAAGCGCCAACAATGGTGGCAATACTAACACCGGTGGTAACACCAACAATGGTGGCAACACTAACAATGGTGGCAACACTAACGCTGGTGGCAACACTAACACCGGTGGCAACACTAACAATGGTGGTAACACTAATAACGGTGGCAACACTAATAACGGTGGCAACACCAACACCGGTGGCAACACTAATAACGGTGGCAACACTAACACCAGTGTGACACCACCAATCCGTAACCGGAGAAGTGTAACCTTTGCTGGTGGCACTCAATCGAGTCAAGAGAAACAGGTTGATAAATCCGTCTTAAGAGATTTGATTGGAGACTTGGAAACTCGTTTGAAAGACTTGGATGGTATTGATCAATCTGTCATCGACGCTGTGAAGATCATTCTCGGAGAGGGTCAAGAAGCCCTTAGAAATACTGACTTGACGGAAGCAGACTTGAGAGAGATGACTGCTAAGATCAAAGAAGCACTCGAATCCTTGAAAGGTAAGCAAGCGACTAAGGATAAAGAGGAAATGCAAGAAACAAGCAAAGAGCAAGGTCATCTTCCATATGGTACCATGATTGCTAGCCTGCTCGCCCTTCTTGGTCTCCTTCTCTTCCTCATCGCTCGTCGCAAGAAAGAGTCAGAACTCAAGAAATTGACTAAGGAACTGACTAAGGTTCTGCAAGAAAGCGACCTTACAAATGTAGATGCGAAAGTCCTTGACCAAGCACGAGAAGCTCTCGCTCAAGCAGTTGCCTTCCTAGCCAATGAGAAAGAGTCTGACCACACAGAAGAGGAGTTGATTGAGAAACTAAAAGCTGTTCTTGCTCAGTTAAGATAAGTCAAACTTAGCCGAGTCGGAAACCAGCTAGAATAGTGATTGATAGAATGTTGGAAAAACTCAATTTGAGGTGAACATTCAGAAAATCTTTCTCTGATAAAACGCATAATATCAAGCTTTTTAAGGCAAGGTATTATGCGTTTTTATCATTTTGAAACTTTTTGTTCCATCCTTTTTGTGATATTTTTCCCTTATTTCACAAATATTTCATATTTAGATTTTATAATAAGTTATAGTTCAGTTTTTACTATACTTTGATATTCAAATATGTTATACTATGATTATCAAAGTAAATGAAAGGGGTTACGAACATGACGCCAGAAGAAATGTACCTGACAGATCGATTGGACGTACAGATAGCTCATTTTTTAAAGAAAAGCGTTCAACATCGTAGACGCTATAAGGTATTAAAAATAACAGAAATCGTGGCAGGTTTCCTCATAGCTGTCTTTTGTGCTGTTCCTATGCCAGGTGATCGCTACCGTTTGATTTCGGTTGCCTTATCCAGTTTAGGCTTGCTGTGTGAAGGGATTCTCAATTTGTATAATGCAAAGGAACATTGGATTTCTTACCAAAAGACTGCGCAACTCCTGGAGAGAGAAAAATTCCTCTATCAATGCCAAACAGAGAAATATGCAGGAAAAACCAAGACTTTTGCCCTATTTGTCAAGACATGCGAAGGTCTTATCTCAGAGGAAATCAACCAGTGGGAAAGTATCCAGTCAAAAGAAGTGGCAGCTAGTGCAGATGCTCCAGAGAAAAAAGAGTAGGAGGTGGAGGAAATGTCTCAATCCAGCTACCTATTGCCCTTGCTCTGGTTAAAAAAAGAAGCCGACAAGGAAAAGATGAGCGCAACTCAGTGCCAGATATTTTTCTTTTATTATCAACTGTTTGAACTCTTATTTGCTAGAGAAAGCGACTTGAGAGACTTGTGTCTGGGAAGGCAAGGTTTTTATTTCTCGCAGTTAGAGAAAGATTTGCTTTCTGGAGTTTCCCACTTTTTAAAAAACTTGGAGGGCAAGGGGACTCTCAAGGCTAATCAAGAAGTATCAGCTCGCAAAGCCCTTTTTCTAGCCTTGACAACTAGCCAGTCAGATTGGCAAGCTTTGGCTCCTGTTTTTGATTTTTATCAGACTATCGGGAGACTTGAACATCCTTCTCTCTTGAGTTCTCAGGACAGACAATATCTGATGTGGATTTACCAGTCAGCTTTGGAGAAGGATTATAGTGTCAAGGTTATTGGCGACAAGCATTTTGTATTGAAGAGACAAGATGCTACTAAATTGACAGGGCGCCAAACTCAAACTTTGGAAACACTGAGTCAATCAGAAGACTTGGTCAATCCTGTCTATGTTACATTAGGAGAAAAGGGGGTGCTCTTGCTTGATTAAGAGAGGAGATGTTGTAGCTCTTTATTTGCCTTTTCCGACTATTAGTAGCGATTTGGCTGTGAAGAATCATATGTATATTTGTATTGACAACAGCATGACTAAAAATAAAGAGTTGGTTAAAAATCAGACCTTCAAACCAGCTCTCTTGACCAGACGTTTGGTCAAGAACTTTATGATAGAAGAGCCGGATCTAGCTCGTAATCCTTTTACAAGACCAACCTTGATTGACTTAGATAAGGTATTTATGTTGGATAATACGGTCATTCCGACTTCTTATCTAGCTAGACGGCGACGCAATGTCTCAGAAGAATTGTACGAGGAAATTTTGGATCACTTAGTCCAACCACGGCTGATTTCGCTGAACAAGTCTGAGTTTATGCAACTCAATCCAGGAACTTATTAGGAGGAAGAATATGGCAAATAAAGCAGTAAATGACTTTATATTAGCTATGGATTATGATAAAAAGAAACTCTTGACCCATCAGGGAGAGAGTATTGAAAATCGTTTCATCAAAGAGGGGAATCAACTACCCGATGAGTTTGTTGTTATCGAAAGAAAGAAGCGGAGCCTGTCGACAAACACAAGTGATATTTCCGTGACGGCTACCAACGATAGTCGCCTCTATCCTGGAGCGCTTCTCGTAGTGGATGAGACCTTGTTAGAGAATAATCCCACTCTTCTTGCGGTCGATCGTGCTCCGATGACTTATAGTATTGATTTGCCTGGTTTGGCAAGTAGTGATAGCTTTCTCCAAGTAGAAGATCCCAGCAATTCAAGTGTTCGCGGAGCGGTAAACGATTTGTTGGCCAAGTGGCATCAAGATTATGGTCAGGTCAATAATGTCCCAGCTAGAATGCAGTATGAAAAAATCACGGCTCACAGCATGGAACAACTCAAGGTCAAGTTTGGTTCTGACTTTGAAAAGACAGGGAATTCTCTTGATATTGATTTTAATTCTGTCCATTCGGGCGAAAAGCAGATTCAGATTGTTAATTTTAAGCAGATTTATTATACAGTCAGCGTAGATGCTGTTAAAAATCCAGGAGATGTGTTTCAAGATACTGTAACGGTAGAGGATTTAAGACAGAGAGGAATTTCTGCAGAGCGTCCTTTGGTCTATATTTCGAGTGTTGCTTATGGGCGCCAAGTCTATCTCAAGTTGGAAACCACGAGTAAGAGTGATGAAGTAGAGGCTGCTTTTGAAGCTTTGATAAAAGGAGTCAAGGTAGCTCCTCAGACAGAGTGGAAACAGATTTTGGACAATACAGAAGTGAAGGCGGTTATTTTAGGAGGGGATCCGAGTTCGGGTGCCCGAGTTGTAACAGGCAAGGTGGATATGGTAGAGGACTTGATTCAAGAAGGCAGTCGCTTTACAGCCAATCATCCAGGTTTGCCGATTTCTTATACAACTTCTTTTTTACGGGACAATGTAGTTGCGACCTTTCAAAACAGTACAGACTATGTTGAGACTAAGGTGACAGCCTACAGAAACGGAGATTTACTTTTGGATCATAGTGGTGCCTATGTTGCCCAATATTACATTACTTGGGATGAATTATCCTATGATAATCAAGGTAAGGAAGTTTTGACTCCTAAGGCTTGGGACAGAAATGGGCAGGATTTGACGGCTCATTTTACCACTAGTATTCCTTTAAAAGGGAATGTTCGCAATCTCTCTGTCAAAATTAGAGAGTGTACCGGACTTGCCTGGGAATGGTGGCGTACGGTTTATGAAAAAACCGATTTGCCACTAGTGCGTAAGCGGACGATTTCTATTTGGGGAACGACTCTTTATCCTCAGGTAGAGGATAAGGTAGAAAATGACTAGGCTCGTGATTTTAAAATGAGTCTATCAAACCGTAGCTGTAAGAAAAAGTAAAAAGGGTAGTGAAACTCCTTGCTATACAGGGAATTAGCTACCTTTTACTTGTTTTAGAAGTGCCGTTGTACTAGTCTAACTTCAGTATCATGTGAAATCAAAAAGAGCATACATTTCTGTTTCAGGAACACATAAATTACACTCTTCGAAAATCTCTTCAAACTACGTCAGCCCTATCTGCAACCTCAAAACAGTGTTTTGAGCAACCTGTGGCTAGTTTTCGAGTTTGCTCTTTGATTTTCATTGAGTAATAGATGTTTGGTTAGAAATTCTTCTATTGATTTCTTAGAATACAATAGCGCCTATAAGAACTGTTGAATTTCAAAGTATTTACTTGAACTATGATATGTCTGGAGTAGACTGTCAATAAAAGGTGCAGTATGATTGTTTTTGTCGATTATATCTACAAACTCTAAACAGTAGTTTGAGCGGACTTTGTCAAACTTGGTAGAAACTTTCTATTTTCAGATAATGGTCTAGTTTGTTTTTTGAATGTTGATAAGGATGGAAAGGCAAGACCATCTTGGCAACAAAAGTGCTATCCTAGTTGGATTTACTGAATAAAATCCATTTCCTCTAGTGAAAATCGAAAAAACTTGTGTTATAATAAGAAAGATTAAAATGTGAAAAAAGGAGATTCCTAATGGGACGTAAATGGGCCAATATCGTAGCCAAGAAAACGGCTAAAGATGGAGCTAACTCTAAAGTATATGCAAAATTTGGTGTAGAAATCTATGTAGCAGCTAAAAAAGGTGATCCAGATCCAGAATCAAACTCAGCTTTGAAATTCGTTATCGACCGTGCTAAACAAGCCCAAGTGCCAAAACACGTTATTGATAAAGCGATTGATAAAGCAAAAGGAAACACAGACGAAACCTTTACAGAAGGACGTTACGAAGGTTTTGGACCAAATGGTTCTATGTTGATCGTGGATACTTTGACTTCAAATGTCAACCGTACAGCGGCTAATGTCCGTGCAGCTTTTGGTAAAAACGGAGGAAACATGGGCGCTTCAGGTTCGGTTTCATACCTCTTTGACAACAAGGGAGTTATCGTATTTGCAGGTGAAGATGCCGATGCAGTCTTTGAGCAATTGCTTGAAGCAGATGTGGATGTGGATGATGTAGAAGCAGAAGAAGGTACAATCACAGTTTACACAGCTCCAACTGACCTTCACAAGGCTATCGTTGCCCTTCGTGAGTCAGGTATCGAAGAATTCCAAGTGACTGAATTGGAAATGATTCCTCAGTCAGAAGTGGAATTGTCAGGCGATGACCTTGAAACCTTTGAAAAACTTTACAGCGTTCTTGAAGACGACGAAGACGTACAAAAAATCTACACAAACGTAGACGGGTTCTAAATTAACCTAGCAAACATGATCCTAAGTGAAAAAATCACTTGGGATTTTTTAAATCAAAAAAATAGTTCTCTAGGAAACTTTTTCTTGACATCTCTTTTCAAAGTGGTAAAATAGTTCTCACGGAAACTTATTTAGTTCCTAGGGGAACTAAATGTGATAGTTAGAAAGGAGTTTGTATGGACAAACCGATGTTAGTCTTTAAGCGTTTTGGTCATCAGATTCACCTCATGGTGCAAAAGGAAGCCAAACGTTGTGGTATTGAATTTATGGGTGGGCCTCAAGGTCAGGTTGTACGTTTTTTGGATAATCGTGAGAAAAACCAAGACTTGGTCTTGATTAAAGATATCGAGCAGGAACTCAATATTACCAAGTCTGTTGCTAGTAATTTGGTCAAGCGTATGGTGCAAAATGGTTTGGTGGAATTGGAGGAGAATCCCAGCGATAAGCGGGCTAAATTTGTTCGTCTGACGAACAAAGCACGTTCTCAGATGCAAGAGGTTAAGGCTTTTTTTGAACGCATAGACAAGCAGTTGATGGAAGACATTGATGAAGATGAATTACTGATTTTTGAGAAAGTTCTCGGTCAACTACAGGCAAATATCAAGGGAATAGGAGGAGAGAATGAAGAAATTAGCCAAACGAATTAGTAGAAAAGAATGGGGGATGATTTTACTAGCCATTCTCTTTACTTGCTTTTCGGTCTATCTGGAGTTGGAAGTGCCGACCTATATCTCGAAAATTACGGATTTGCTAGGTAGTCAAGGAACTAATTTAGATGAGTTGTGGCAGCCGGCGAGTATGATGGTGGGAATGTCCTTTCTTGCCTTCTTGTCCGTAGTTGCAGTTGGATTTTTTGCATCCCGAGTGGCGGCTTCTTATACTAGTAGGCTGAGAAGTGATATTTTAACCGAGTTTTGGATTACTCGCAGACAGAGATTAAGAAATTCTCTATTCCCAGTCTTTTAACTCGTACCACCAATGATATTACTCAGGTTCAGATGTTGATTACTATGGGCTTGCAAGTGGTTACGCGTGGTCCGATTATGGCTATCTGGGCTATCGGAAAGATTTTAGGTCATTCAGAATACTGGATCTGGGCCGTTCTTGTGGCAGTAATTGTCAATGTTTTGATGACGACTGTTTTGATGACGCTAGCCTTTCCAAAACAGTCCTTGATTCAAAGTCTGACAGATAAGCTGAACAGTATCACTCGTGAGAGTTTAACAGGTATTCGTGTCGTTCGCGCCTACAATGCTGAAGAATACCAAAATGAAAAATTTGCAGCAGCAAATGATGAATTGACACGCTTGAATTTGTTTGTCAACCGTCTTATGGCTATTTTGAACCCTATCATGATGGGGATTTCAAGTGGTTTGAGTGTGGCGATTTACTGGATTGGGGCCTATGTGATTAACGACGCTGCTCCGATAGCGCGTCTGCCTCTCTTTAGTGACATGATTGTTTTCATGTCTTATGCTATGCAGGTTGTCATGGGCTTCCTTCTCATGGGAGCACTCTTCATCGTTCTTCCCCGAACTATGGTCTCTGCTAAGCGGATTAATCAAGTTTTAGATTTGCATTCTTCTATCCAAAACCCTGCTCAAGTGCAGCTGGCTGATGAAAACCTCAAAGGTCAGGTCGAATTTAAGGATGTGACCTTCCGCTATGCGGCAAATTCGGAGGCAGTTATCGAGCATGTTAGCTTTAAAGCAGAAACTGGCCAAACAGTGGCCTTTATTGGGTCAACAGGTTCTGGTAAATCAACTCTGGTCAATCTGATTCCACGTTTCTACGACGTGTCAGAAGGAGAAATTCTGGTGGACGGTGTCAATGTTCAAGACTATGACTTAAATGATTTGCGCAACAAGGTTGGCTATATTCCACAAAAAGCTGTGCTATTTTCTGGAGATGTCAAGGGCAATCTAGACTTTGGACAGAGTCAAGAAACACCGCTTAGTGAACAAGCTATGTGGCAAGCCTTAGAATTGGCCCAGTCTAAGAACTTTATCGAGGACAAGGAAGCGGGCTTAGAGTCAGAAGTGGCCCAAGGAGGAACCAACTTCTCAGGTGGACAAAGACAGCGTCTGGCCATTGCGCGTGCCTTAGCTCGGAAGCCAGAAATCCTCATCTTTGATGACTCCTTCTCAGCCTTGGACTACAAGACAGACCGTGTCCTACGCCAAGAGCTAGCAGAGAAAACAAAATCTATGACCAAGCTTATCGTCGCTCAACGAATTTCAACAATTATGGATGCAGATTTGATTTTGGTCTTGGATCAAGGTAAAGTCGTGGGACAAGGCACCCACAAGGAACTTCTAGCTACCAACGAAGTTTATCAAGAAATTGCCTATTCACAATTATCGAAGGAGGAATTGGAACATGGAAAATAAAAAACTGTCGCTCTGGAAACAGAGTAAACCCTATCTTGCAGGTCTCCAGTTTGCCCTTCTGATCGCCTTTCTAGCAACAATCTTATCCAATATCATTACTGTTTATGGGCCGACTCGTATCAAGGAAATGACCAATATTATTGCAAGTGGGCTAGAAACAAGTGTGGATGTCGCTGCGGTTGCAGCCATTGGTGGTTTTTTGGCCGTCATCTATGTGATTGGACTCCTATCAAATTATTTGCAGGCCTTTCTGTTTACAACAGCCATTCAACGTTTTTCAGAGCGTTTGAGAAGAGCGATTGCAGAGAAAATTAATCGTCTTCCATTAGGGTATTTTGATGGACATTCTCAAGGAGATACCTTGTCTCGTGTGACTAATGACGTTGACACTGCAGCACAATCCCTCAATCAAAGTCTGGGGACAGTTCTTTCATCCACTTTACTGGTCATTGCAGTCTTGGTGACCATGTTTGGGATGAACTGGATTTTAGCCTTGGTGACGGTTGTTTCAACCCTTATCGGTTTTATTTTTGTGTCTGTCTTTATGGGCAAATCGCAGGGATTTTTTAAGAGTCAGCAACAGGATTTGGCGGCTGTAAATGGTTATGTGGAGGAAATGTACTCTGGCCATAATGTGGTGACCAGTTACAATGCTATCGAGAGCACCAAAGAAAAATTTGCGACATTAAATCATCGTCTATATGACAGTATCTGGAAATCTCAGTTTATTTCAGGGATTATGATGCCGATCATGATGTTCATTGGGAACTTTAGCTATGCCTTAGTGATTATCGTCGGTGCAGCCTTGGCCTTAAATGGACAGATTAGTATCGGGATTATCGTTGCCTTTATGGCCTACGTTCGTATCTTTTCTCAGCCCCTTTCACAAATCGCTCAAGGGATTACTAGTCTGCAGCAGGCTAGCGCAGCCATGGGACGTGTTTTCGAGTTTCTAGCTGAAGAGGAAATGGAAGATGAATCCCATAAAGAAAGACAATTGAGCGCTATGAAAGGTCAAGTAGTCTTTGATCGAGTCTCTTTTGGTTATACACCAGAGCGAACCATTATTCATGACTTTTCTGCGACCGCTCATGCAGGTCAAAAGGTTGCCATTGTCGGGCCGACAGGAGCTGGTAAGACAACTATTGTCAATCTTTTGATGAAGTTCTATGAGATTGATAAGGGAAGTATCCGCATTGATGGCGTGGATACCAAGGAGATGAAGCGTTCGGAAGTACACGATGCCTTTTCAATGGTCTTGCAGGACACCTGGCTCTTTGAAGGAAGCATTCGCGACAATCTTATCTATAACCAGACAGGTATTAGTGATGAGCGCGTGATTGAAGCCAGCAAGGCTGTCGGGATTCACCACTTTATCATGACTCTACCAGATGGTTACGATACTGTCTTGGACGATACAGTGACCTTGTCTGTCGGACAAAAACAACTCTTGACCATTGCTCGTGCTTTGCTGAAAGATGCACCACTCCTAATCCTAGATGAGGCGACCTCTTCGGTTGATACCCGTACAGAGGAATTAATCCAGAAAGCCATGGACCGGTTGATGGAGGGAAGAACTTCCTTTGTCATCGCCCACCGTTTGTCCACTATCCGAAATGCTGATTTGATTCTTGTCATGAAAGATGGCAATATCATCGAACAAGGAAATCATGATGAGTTGATGGCACAAGGAGGCTTCTACGCTGACCTCTATAACAGTCAGTTTACAGAAGATGAAGCAGAAGAATAAACCCAAAGAAGGCTTGACGGCCTTCTTTTTCTACACTATACTAGAAGACAAGTGCTTCCCTATAAGCAATACTCTTCGAAAATCTCTTCAAACCGCGTCAGCTTCGCCTTGTCGTAGGTATATGAGTCTTATTTACAACCTCAAAGCAGTGCTTTGAGCAGTCTGTGGCTAGCTTCCTAGTTTGCTCTCTGATTTTCATTGAGTATAAAATTTGAGTAGGTAATGAGAAAATATATGAAAAATTATCAAGAATGGTATGACCACATTGCTGGTAACATTGGAAATAAGCCCTTTCTTCTGAGCTTGTTAAGAACTTTCAATCGGTTCATGACGGTAGTTATGCCTATAGTTTATCTGACCTTGTTAGCCACTACCTGTCTCCAAGAAGGACTTGGAAAACAGACCGGGATCTATTTGTTTATTCCAGCGTCAGGTTTTGTGATTTTGTCCTTTCTTCGCAAGAAAATCAATGCCCCTAGGCCTTATGAGGAATGGGATATTAAACCCTTGCTTGACAGAGATAGTCCTGGTCAGTCTATGCCCAGTCGTCATGTCTTTTCAGCAACCATTATCTCCATGGCTTGCTTGCATGCTAGTCTAACTATGGGGATGATTTGTTTGACATTATCAGCCCTCCTCGGTCTAGTGAGAGTCTTAGGTGGAGTGCATTATCCCAAGGATGTAGTAGTTGGTTATATTTGTGGTCTTGTGTGGGGTGTGCTTTTCTTTCTATTTTGACCTGTAAGTTAATACTCAATGAAAATCAAAGAGCAAACTAGGAAGCTAGCCGCAAGCTGTACTTGAGTACGGTAAGGCGACGCTGACGTGGTTTGAATTTGATTTTCGAAGAGTATAAGGCGGTCCTAGAACCACTTACGTGCCTAAAGTAACCACTTGCTTTTTTGCTCTTGTTTTCTTATTTTTCCTTTGATATAGTAGAGTCAGAAAGGAGATGGAATGAAGTTACGAATCGAAATTGACAGTAATTTAGAGGAAACTGAAATTATCATAAAGGCGGCAGCCCTGACAGATGAGATTGCGGATTTGCAACGTCTCTTGCAAGAGTCCAAGTCTCCTCGGTTGATTTTTTACAAGGGGACGGGTGAGTACTACTTAGACTTGTCAGAAATTCTCTTTTTTGAGACAGAAGGGAGCAAGATTTATGCCCATACTCAGAAAGATGCCTACGAGGTTCGGCTTAAACTCTATGAGTTAGAGGCTATCCTGCCCCGTTATTTCAGTCGAGTATCCAAGTCAACTATCGCTAATATCCGTCAGGTTTACTCGGTGGACAAGTCCTTTTCAGGAACGGGCACTATTTCCTTTTATCAGACCCACAAGGAGGTTCATGTCTCACGGCATTACCAATCCCTCCTAAAAGAAAATCTAAGAAACATGAGGTAATAAGATGAAAAAGAAAGCATTTGGTATTGTGTTACTTGTACTAGCAGCTTTAATATTAGTACAAGGAAATTTTGGAATCCCTTCTCTAGGAGGGCACATTTGGACCTTGATTGGTATTACTTTTTTTGCCTACCAATCAGTTGGAGCTTTGTTGCGTCGCCACTTAACTTCAGCCTCTTTTACAGTTCTAGTAGCCTTAATGATTGCTAATCATTTTTATGACATCTTACCTATTCCAAATCAGTCATTGTTCTGGGCTAGTATTTTGATTGTAATGGGTGTCAGCGTACTCACTCATTCTAACAGAACTTGGAATGGGAAAAAATGGTGGTATGATGGTGAAAAAAACATTCTTGTAGATAAGGAAGTTGCTTTTGGGACTGGGACTTTCTACAAGCAAAACCAAGAATTGGTAGAAGACCAAGTAGAAGTTGGTTTTGGCAATGCCAAGATATATTATGACAATGCAGAGATTTTAGGAGATACCGCAACCCTGAAGGTGGAAGTTGGTTTTGGCAATGCAGTTATCTATGTTCCCCAACATTGGAGAGTTGATTTGAAGGTGGAAACTTTCTGTGGTGTAGCCAAGGCAGATGCCCCTCTAGCCCCAACCAGCAAAACCTTGATTATCCGTGGGGATGTGGCTTTTGGAAAGTTGGAGGTTGTCTACGTTAAATAAAAAAATCTTCACTTAAACCATCCAAAATAGACGTACTAAGAGTAGGAAATTGATGCCTTGCTCTGATTTCAGTTCTATGGTTGTTAGACTTTAAAAAATGAAATGTTGCCTTTAAAAGTTGTATATTTTTCGATGTTTTGACTCTTACGTTTGATGTATCTATGTCCTACAGCGTGGATGATGTAGTATCAAATGCTTTTAAAAAATGAATGATATTGGACAGTTTTTTTGGCCTCTAATTGCTCAGGAGCCATGAAAGCAAGCACTTGGGTTTATGACAAGGGAGAATGGTATTATGTAAGTTCTTCTGGTGCCATGCTAGCGAATGATTGGGTCAAAGATAATGGCAAGTGGTATTATCTGGCTTCATCAGGTAAGATGCTTCGCAATACCTACACACCTGATGGTTATTACGTTGGCAAATCAGGTGCCTGGCAATAAGAATAATACTCTTCGAAAATCTCTTCAAACCACGTCAGCTTCATCCACAACCTCAAAAAGCTGTTTTGAGCTGACTTCGTC
>NZ_MWSM01000042.1:0-12533 GCF_002087075.1 Streptococcus pseudopneumoniae ATCC BAA-960 = CCUG 49455 | reverse complement strand
GCAACCTGCGGCTAGCTTCCCAGTTTGCTCTTTGATTTTCATTGAGTATAAGAAGTCCTTTTCCTTTAAGGAAGAGGCTTTTTACTTGCTTTTCTGCTGCTTCCTCATTTGTCCTAAAGCCTTTTTTGTGTTAAAATGAATGGTATGAAAGCTAAAAAAATGTGGATGGCAGGTCTGGCTCTGCTTGGTATTGGGAGCCTTGCCCTTGCTACGAAAAAAGTTGCAGATGACCATAAGCTCAGGAAGACTCAGGAAGAGTTGACAGCGATTGTGCGAGACCATTTTTCAGACATGGGAGAAATTGCGACCCTCTATGTTCAAGTTTACGAAAGCGGTCTAGAGAGCTTGGTTGGTGGCGTGATTTTTGAGGATGGGCGTCATTATACCTTTGTCTATGAAAATGAAGACCTAGTCTATGAGGAGGAAGTCTTATGATACAACCAGCAAGTTTAGAAGAATTAGCATCCTTAGTAGAAAAAGATGGCAAGAAGGTCTTTCTTTTTGTGGCGGACTGGTGTGGCGATTGTCGTTATATCTATCCTGCCTTACCAGAAATTGAGAAAACTAATCCAGAGTTCACCTTTATTCGTGTGGACCGAGACCAGTATATGGATTTGGCCAAACTTTGGGATGTTTACGGAATTCCTAGCCTTGTTGTTCTAGAAAAGGACAAGGAAATCGGTCGTTTTGTTAATCGCGACCGTAAAAGCAAGCAACAAATTAACGACTTTTTAGCAGGACTGAAATAGGAGAAATAGAAACAATGATTTTTACATATAATAAAGAACATGTCGGTGATGTCCTTATGGTCATCGTGAAAAATAGCGGAGATGCCAAACTAGATGTGGAGCGCAAAGGTAAGGTAGCCCATGTTTTTCTAAAAGATAATGGGGAAACAGTGGCGTGGAATATTTTCGAAGTTTCAAGTTTGTTTGAAATTGCAGAGCGCGGTCAAGTCTTTTTGTCAGATGAGCAAGTAGCTCGTTTGAACCAAGAATTGCAGGCGGAAGGTTTTGCAGAGGAAATTGTTAATGACAAGGAACCTAAGTTTGTTGTTGGTGAAATTGTCGAGATGGTAGCTCATCCAGATAGTGACCACCTCAACATCTGCCAAGTTGCAGTCGCAAGTGATAAGACAGTACAAATTGTTGCAGGGGCTCCCAATGCGCGTGTTGGATTGAAAACAATTGTAGCTCTTCCTGGAGCTATGATGCCAAAAGGCAATCTTATTTTCCCAGGCGAACTTCGTGGTGAAAAGAGTTTTGGCATGATGTGCAGTCCTCGTGAATTGCATCTGCCAAATGCTCCACAAAAACGTGGGGTGCTTGAATTATCAGAAGACCAAGTTGTCGGAACACCATTCGACCCAGCTAAACACTGGACTGCCTAAGAAGTTGTTAGTATCTGATAGACCAGATAGAAGGAAATAAGATGGCAAAAAATGTAGTGATTACAGGAGCGACATCAGGTATTGGTGAAGCAATTGCGCGTGCTTATCTGGAGCAGGGTGAGAATGTCGTTCTAACTGGACGACGGACAGACAGATTAGAAACTCTTAAGTCGGAGTTTTCAGCAATCTATCCAAATCAAACAGTTTGGACTTTTTCACTAGATGTGACGGATATGGCCATGGTCAAGACTGTCTGCTCCGATATTCTAGAAACGATAGGTCAGATTGATATATTGGTCAATAACGCTGGACTAGCTCTTGGCTTGGCACCCTATCAGGACTATGAAGAGTTGGATATGTTGACCATGCTGGATACCAATGTCAAAGGTTTAATGGCAGTCACTCGCTCTTTCTTGCCAGCAATGGTAAAAGCCAATCAAGGACATATCATCAATATGGGGTCAACCGCAGGAATTTATGCCTATGCTGGTGCCGCTGTTTACTCAGCTACCAAGGCTGCGGTTAAGACCTTTTCGGATGGACTGCGAATTGATACCATCGCAACGGATATCAAGGTGACGACCATTCAGCCTGGAATTGTTGAAACAGATTTTTCTACAGTGCGTTTTCACGGTGATAAAGAACGAGCTGCGACGGTTTATCAGGGAATCGAAGCCTTGCAGGCACCAGACATCGCAGACACAGTAGTCTATGTGACCAGTCAACCTCGTCGTGTGCAGATTACAGATATGACCATTATGGCAAATCAACAAGCGACAGGTTTCATGGTTCATAAAAAATAAAAAAATTCCTCGAAAAGTTACAAATTTCTGTAACTTTTTTTGATTTCCTACGAATAGATAAGTAGGAGGAAGAAAATATGTATAATAAAGTTATCATGATTGGACGCTTGACGTCTACACCAGAATTGCACAAAACCAATAATGACAAGTCAGTAGCGCGAGCAACTATCGCTGTGAACCGTCGTTACAAAGATCAAAATGGGGAGCGCGAAGCTGACTTTGTCAATTTGGTTCTTTGGGGCAGACTAGCAGAAAGCTTGGCCAGCTACGCAACTAAAGGAAGTCTCATTTCAGTGGATGGAGAATTGCGTACCCGTCGCTTTGAGAAAAATGGTCAAATGAACTATGTGACCGAAGTACTTGTCACAGGATTCCAACTTTTGGAAAGTCGCGCCCAACGTGCCATGCGTGAAAATAATGCAGGCCAAGACTTGGCGGATTTGGTTTTGGAAGAGGAAGAATTGCCATTTTAATACTCTTCGAAAATCTCTTCAAACCACGTTAGCTTTATCCACAACCTCAAAGCAATGCTTTGAGCAGCCTGCGGCTAGCTTCCTAGTTTGCTCTTTGATTTTCATTGAGTATAAACATTAAAAAGTCTGAGTTGGTCTCAGGCTTTTTATCTTGAGAAAGTCAGACTTTTTTCTTGACTATTTCTGACCAAGTGATACAATAGAACTATGAATTAGCACTCAGATATAAAGAGTGCTAATACTATCTATCTCATTATGGAGGAAAACAGATGTTGAAACCATTAGGAGACCGTGTGGTCTTGAAAATCGAAGAAAAAGAACAAACTGTTGGAGGCTTTGTCCTTGCAGGCTCAGCCCAAGAAAAAACAAAAACAGCCCAAGTTGTAGCTACTGGACAAGGTGTTCGTACCTTGAACGGTGACTTGGTAGCTCCAAGCGTTAAGCCTGGAGACCGTGTCTTAGTTGAAGCCCACGCAGGTCTTGATGTCAAAGATGGCGATGAAAAGTACATCATCGTAGGCGAAGCTAACATCTTGGCAATCATTGAAGAATAGAAGGAGAAAGTAAGTATGTCAAAAGAAATTAAATTTTCATCAGATGCTCGTTCAGCTATGGTTCGTGGTGTCGATATCCTTGCAGACACTGTTAAAGTAACCTTGGGACCAAAAGGTCGTAACGTTGTGTTGGAAAAATCATTTGGTTCACCACTCATCACCAATGACGGTGTGACTATTGCCAAAGAAATTGAATTAGAAGACCATTTTGAAAATATGGGTGCCAAATTGGTATCAGAAGTAGCTTCAAAAACCAATGATATCGCAGGTGATGGAACTACAACTGCAACTGTTTTGACCCAAGCAATCGTTCGCGAAGGAATCAAAAACGTCACAGCAGGTGCCAATCCAATCGGCATTCGTCGTGGGATTGAAGCAGCAGTTGCCGCAGCGGTTGAAGCTTTGAAAAACAACGCCATCCCTGTTGCCAACAAAGAAGCTATCGCTCAGGTTGCTGCCGTATCTTCTCGTTCTGAAAAAGTCGGTGAGTACATTTCTGAAGCCATGGAAAAAGTTGGCAAAGACGGTGTCATCACTATCGAAGAGTCACGTGGTATGGAAACAGAACTTGAAGTTGTAGAAGGTATGCAGTTTGACCGTGGTTATCTTTCACAGTATATGGTGACAGATAGCGAAAAAATGGTGGCTGACCTTGAAAATCCGTACATCTTGATTACCGATAAGAAGATTTCCAATATCCAAGAAATCTTGCCACTCCTCGAAAGTATTCTCCAAAGCAATCGTCCACTCTTGATTATTGCAGATGATGTGGATGGCGAAGCTCTTCCAACTCTTGTCTTGAACAAGATTCGTGGAACCTTTAACGTAGTAGCAGTTAAGGCACCTGGTTTTGGTGACCGTCGCAAAGCCATGCTTGAGGACATTGCCATCTTAACAGGCGGAACAGTTATCACAGAAGACCTAGGTCTTGAGTTGAAAGATGCGACAATTGAAGCTCTTGGTCAAGCAGCGAGAGTAACTGTGGACAAAGATAGCACTGTTATCGTAGAAGGTGCGGGAAATCCTGAAGCGATTTCTCACCGTGTTGCAGTTATCAAGTCTCAAATCGAAACCACAACTTCTGAGTTTGACCGTGAAAAATTACAAGAACGCTTGGCGAAATTGTCAGGTGGTGTAGCGGTTATTAAGGTCGGCGCTGCAACTGAAACTGAGTTGAAAGAAATGAAACTCCGCATTGAAGATGCCCTCAACGCTACTCGTGCAGCTGTTGAAGAAGGAATCGTTGCAGGTGGTGGAACAGCCCTTGTAAATGTTATCCCAGCCGTGGCTGATTTGGAATTGACAGGAGACGAAGCAACAGGACGCAATATTGTTCTCCGTGCTTTGGAAGAACCTGTTCGTCAAATCGCCCACAATGCAGGATTTGAAGGTTCAATCGTTATCGATCGTTTGAAAAATGCTGAGCTTGGTATAGGATTCAACGCAGCAACTGGCGAGTGGGTTAACATGATTGATCAAGGTATCATTGATCCAGTTAAAGTGAGTCGTTCAGCCCTACAAAATGCAGCATCTGTAGCCAGCTTGATTTTGACAACAGAAGCAGTCGTAGCCAATAAACCAGAACCAGTAGCCCCAGCTCCAGCAATGGATCCAAGTATGATGGGCGGGATGATGTAAGCTTTCTATAGAAAACAACTTATAAAAAACACAAAAGGAGGGAATGACTAACCCTTCTTTTTATAATATTCACTTCTAAATTGATTTGAGCTCTCCTAACTTATATGATAAAATAAGACTAGAAAAAGGAGAAGAACATGATCGATGTAGAAGAAATTCTGTGCAAGATGACCCCCAATCAGAAGATTAATTATGACCGTGTCATGCAGAAAATGGTACAAGCATGGGAGAAAAATGAGCAGCGGCCAACCATTCTCGTGCATGTTTGCTGTGCTCCTTGTAGTACCTATACACTAGAATATTTGACCAAGTATGCAGATGTGACCATCTATTTTGCCAATTCTAATATCCATCCCAAGGTAGAATACCATAAGCGGGTCTATGTCACCAAGAAACTTGTTAGTGATTTTAATGAGCGGACAGGAAATACGGTTCAGTACCTAGAAGCTCCCTACGAACCCAATGAATACCGAAAACTAGTTAGGGGACTAGAGGAGGAGCCCGAAGGTGGCGACCGTTGCAAGGTTTATTTTGACTACCGACTTGATAAAACAGCGCAAGTGGCTATGGACTTGGGCTTTGACTACTTTGGTTCAGCTTTGACTATCAGTCCTCATAAGAATTCTCAAACCATCAATAGCATCGGAATCGATGTGCAAAAAATTTACACGACCCACTATCTTCCCAGCGATTTCAAGAAAAATCAAGGCTACAAACGTTCAGTAGAGATGTGTGAGGAGTATGATATCTATCGTCAATGTTATTGTGGCTGCGTCTATGCAGCCCAAGCCCAGAATATTGACCTGGTTCAAGTTAAGAAGGACGCCACAGCATTCTTGTTGGATAAGGATGTTGAGAAAGACTATTCTCATATCAAATTTATAGTAGATTGAAACTAGAATAGTACACCTTTACTTCTAAAACATTGTTAGAAATCGATTTGACTGTCCTTATTTCATTTTACTATACTATTACGAAATTAGATATATAAATGAAAACTTGCCTCAAGGTAGGTTTTTTGCTAGTAGAAAAGCGATAGACAGAAATTGTTGGACTCTTAAAAAAATGAAGTTTTGCTCAAAAGAGCTTCTTAAATTAAAACGAGCAATTATCAGTTCAAATCTGTTTCAAAAGAAGAACGGATAAATTAATCGATGCTTTGTTTTTGAGTTAGGAAGTTAAGCATGCCAAACTGAGTCGTAGGAATAAATTTCTTTATAGAAATGTGTTACAACTTTGCTGTAACGGAATATTCCTTTTTTGCATTTATACAACTTATTTAACACTATCTTTATTCTTGTGATATAATGTCAAATTATAGAGTGGAGGGCATTTAAAATGATTGATAAAGTAATTGAACAATATAAAAGTCATGATAATCTTGATATTCGAGTAGAATTGCATAAGAAGTATTCAAAAAATAAATTGGGATTTAATAATTGGATATTTTCTAACTACCAAATCACTGATGAAGTAAAGGTTCTAGAATTAGGATGTGGTACAGGAGAACTGTGGAAAAGCAATAGTGATTCTATAGATAAAATGAAGCAGTTGATTGTTACAGATTTTTCTAAAGATATGGTAAAATCAACGAAGTCAGTGATTGGAAATAGAGACAATGTCAACTATGAGATAATGGATATTCAAAAGATTTCTTTTGAGAATGAAACTTTTGATATTGTTATTGCTAATATGCTTCTACATCATGTGAATGATATTCCTAAAGCTCTCTCTGAAGTGAATAGGGTCTTAAAAACCGAAGGCATTTTTTACTGTGCTACATTTGGTGAAAATGGAGTTGTAAATTATTTGGCAAATTTATTTAAAGATGAGGTTAATCAAGATTTAGAAAATAAAACGTTTACTTTACAAAATGGTAAAAGGTACCTGAGTAGGTGTTTTAACTCTGTCGATACATTACTCTATGATGATGAGTTACAGGTAACTAGTATAGATGACCTAGTTAAATACATCCAATCGTTTAAAGGAATTTCAGAAATAGGTTCACTAGAAGAGGAAATAATACGTAAAAGATTGGAAAGTGAGTTTAATAATGGTATGTTGATCATTCCTAAAGAATATGGTATGTTTATCGCTCGAAAAGAAAGTTAAGGGAATGAAAGTGTGAAAAATTACGGAGAAGCTTTTCGATATTTTAGAAAATTAAACGGATATTCTTTAGAGTATGCTGCAGCTGATTCTATATCAAAATCTCAACTTTCTAGATTTGAAAGGGGAGAAAATGAAATTTCTCTTTCAACGTTTTTTGAATTATTATCAAATATCAATGTTTCGATAGAGAATTTTTGTAATTACCTAGAACATTATAAAAGATCGGAGCGTGATGATTTTTTGGTTAATTTATCTCCGAACTTTTATAGTTTGAATACTAAAGGGTTGGAGGAAATAAAAAATGAGCAACAAAAACTTTTTGAGAAGAGTGGGGAAAAACTCATAAAATAAATACAATTATGGTTCAGGGATTATTAAATCAGATAGATTGTAATCATGTAGTTAGTAGAGATGATCTAAATTTAGTGTATGACTATTTATTCCAGAAGGAACGATGGGAGTCCTATGAGATAACGCTGATTGGTAATTTATATCATCTTTTTGAAATAGATTATATTTACATGGTCGGAAAAGAAATACTAGAGCGTACACATTATTACGAAAAAATCGGCAAGAATAGAAATTTAGTTGTGTCAGCTTGTTTAAATTTTTGGTTCTGTTGCCTTGAAAATTCACATCTAATATATGCAGACTACTTTGAAATGAAATTAAAAAAATTATTAAAAGATGACTATTAAAAGATGACACAAAAGTTTTTGAAAAATCTACATTCAAATTTGTAAAAGGATATAAAATATATCTGACTGAATCTAAAGAATCTGGAATTAAACAAATGAACGATGTCATAAAATATTTTGAGTTTATTGAATCTAAAAGTATTGCTTTATATTTTCAAAAACGATTAAATGAGCTGGTAGATTAAATACCATTTTCTCTGTCGAGATATTGTTTTTAAAATGTTGTACCAAGTGATTGATGCTATGTGGAAATAAAAAAATACGAAGTTGACCTGTATTTTTTATACTAATCATCTTCGTATTTTTTGTATTAAACGATATAAGTTTGTTGTAAACTTACAAGGAACAGAGACATTAAAAAATAACAGTATATCTATTTGTTTTATATATTTTACGAATTCTGCATAAATCTCTTTCTAGTAAGGTGTTGTAACTCTGCTATAATGGATTTATTCCTTTTTGTTTTTACACAATTTATTTTATACTACCAAAAAAACAAGGTCAGGATTTTGTTCCTGACCTTTGACAACTTTACCGATTCTTTAGTTCTACATAGCGCTTGTACCAAATGTTTACATAGGCTTCTGAGAAAGGACCACGTCCATTGTTAATCCAATCAACAAGAATTTTGACATGTTCTTTTAAAATATAGTCCAAATCATCAGAATAATTCATTTTGCGTTTGTGACGCTCGTACTCTTCAACGTCCAAGAGACGTTTTTCCCCATCTGTAAAAATTTTAACATCCAAATCGTAATCAATATACTTCAGTGCTTCTTCATCCAGATAGTAGGGGCTAGCCATATTGCAATAGTAAGAAGTTCCATTATCACGAATCATGGCAATGATATTAAACCAATATTTCTTGTGAAAGTAAACAATAGCCGGTTCTCGAGTGACCCAACGACGACCATCACTTTCGGTAACAAGTGTATGATCGTTGACACCAATAATGGCGTTTTCTGTTGTTTTTAGTACCATGGTGTCCCGCCAAGTTCGGTGGAGACTCCCATCATGCTTATAACTTTGAATTGTAATAAAGTCGCCTTCTTTTGGAAGCTTCATAACTAACCAACTTTCTAC
The DNA here is from genome assembly GCF_002087075.1 of Streptococcus pseudopneumoniae ATCC BAA-960 = CCUG 49455. Lineage (GTDB taxonomy): Bacteria > Bacillota > Bacilli > Lactobacillales > Streptococcaceae > Streptococcus > Streptococcus pseudopneumoniae. The sequence goes on along the minus strand of NZ_MWSM01000042.1, from coordinate 3,782 downwards.
AATTTATAAGTTTATCATTTACTATTGTACCATAAAATTACCTAAAATCTGTGAATTTCACTTGGAAATATTAAAGATATTCTCTAAGAGCGCTTGCTATATCCGAAAAATCGTAGCCCTTTCGTGCTAAAACTTGAGTTAAACGCTGCTTCAGTTCGTATCCTTCATACTTTCGAGCATACTTAGTATATTGCTTATCAAGTTCCTTGAAGATGAGTTCTTGAGTCGTTTCTTGGTCAATTTGGCTATCTAAGTCGTCAAAGGCAATTTTAGCATCAGAATAAGAGAAGCCCTTGTTAGTCAAGCTCTGGATAATCTTATCTTGCAGGGCACGAGCTGGAAGTTTTCCCTCATATTTTTTCAATAGTTTATTAGCTACACGTTGAGCAACTTCAGAAAAATCAAATTCTTTCAAGTTCTCTTCTATAGTAGATTTTGAAATCCCTTTTTGAGCTAGTTTCTGAGTCAGCACATAAGGACCCTTGTCTCCTGACAGTTGATTAGCATTGATGCTAGCATAAGCGTATTGGCTATCATTGATCCACTTATCTTCTTTAAGATTAGCAATGACTTGAGAAACGATGTTTTCATCAATATCGTATTTTTTTAGATATTCTCTGACCTCTTTTTCAGTGCGTGCTTTAAAGGATAAATGGTAGAGAGCCAGATTCTTACCATAAGAAAATTGAGCAAAGTCCTGAATCTCTTTCAATTCCTCTTGGCTTATCACCTTATCTCTCGATAACATAAAACGAACAATTGTGTCTTCGGTGATATAGCATTTGTCGCCATTATCAAGCTCCATCAGATAGAGTCTTTTTTTCTTTTCAAGTTTTGTGATTTTCATAATTTCCTTTCATCTAAATGCTTCGAAAGCTGCAACAAGTCGGAGTTTATCCATATCTACATATTCTCTACCGTAATAGTCGAGAAATAATTCAGCATACGTAGCATCTTGTAGGTTGTAATGAAGGGACCAAATTGCCCAAAAGAGGTCGATATGTCGGTCACTAAAACCAGCCAATCCCAAGTCAATAAAGCAAGAAAAATGCGAGGCATCCTTCAAGATGAAATTTGGCAGGCAGGCATCTCCATGAATAAAAGCATCATCTTTGAGGATGTAACCTTTCTCTTGTATCAGTTGGTAAGCTTCTTCACGACTGTGAATATGAAATTGGGGCAGAAGAGTCTTGTTATAAAAAGTCCCCTTCTGATAGTTTTTTAAGGCTTTTTCTTTATAACGCTTCAGATGATTTTCCGACGGAAAAGATTGTGGTTTAAGACTGTGAAGTTTGTTTAATGCTTGAGCTAGGGTTTGACAGAGTTTTTCGGGTTGATTTAAAAAATCGAGAGCATTTCTGCCAATGGCTTCTTTGGTCAGAAGGAAGTCCTTTTTTGCTGATAAATAGGTAATCACTGGAGTTCCCAATCCTTCAGTTTCGAACCAACTTGCAATCTTAGCTTCTTGAGCTAATCTACCTTTTTGATCTATTTTTAAATAGTAACCTGAATCTATATATAGGACAGTTGCACTTGAATGAGAAGAACTATCAGAGAGATTAGCTCCCTTGATATAGCTTCGTAATTGTTCAGGGAAATCTAGTATACTAAAGCGAGGTGTTTTTGAATTCATGCTTTTATTGTAACATATTCTTAAATATCTTAGAAACTCCATGGTATAATAGACCTATGAATCTAAAAATAAAACAAAAAATACCATTAAAAATCAAGCGTATGGGAATTAATGGTGAGGGAATTGGCTTTTATCAAAAAACATTAGTCTTTGTACCTGGAGCTCTCAAAGGAGAAGATATCTACTGTCAGATTACTTCTATTAAACGCAACTTTGTTGAAGCGAAATTATTAAAGGTCAACAAGAAGTCTAAATTCCGCGTTGTGCCAGCTTGTACTATTTATAATGAGTGCGGAGGCTGCCAAATCATGCACCTGCATTATGATAAGCAGCTGGAGTTCAAGACGGACTTGCTTCATCAAGCGCTGAAAAAATTTGCTCCTGCAGGATATGAAAATTATGAAATTCGTCCAACTATTGGAATGCAGGAACCAAAATATTACAGAGCTAAGTTACAATTTCAGACTCGAAAATTTAAAAATCAGGTCAAGGCGGGCTTATATGCACAAAACTCTCACTATTTAGTAGAGTTGAAAGACTGCCTGGTACAAGATAAGGAAACCCAAGTGATTGCTAATCGCTTAGCAGAATTACTTACTTATCACCAGATTCCAATCACGGATGAGAGAAAAGTTCTAGGTGTCCGTACTATTATGGTCCGACGCGCGAGAAAGACCGGACAGGTTCAGATTATTATTGTTACAAACCGCCAGCTTAATTTAACCCAATTGGTAAAAGAGTTGGTTAAAGATTTCCCAGAAGTTGTGACAGTAGCTGTTAATACAAATACAGCTAAAACCAGTGAGATATATGGTGAAAAGACAGAGATTATCTGGGGGCAAGAGAGTATTCAAGAAGGTGTACTCGATTATGAATTTTCACTATCCCCTCGAGCTTTCTATCAACTAAATCCTGAACAAACAGAAGTCCTTTATAGCGAGGCAGTAAAAGCGCTGGATGTTAGTAAAGAAGACCATTTGATTGACGCTTATTGTGGAGTTGGAACAATTGGTTTTGCCTTTGCAAAGAAAGTAAAAACACTCAGAGGTATGGATATTATTCCAGAAGCTATTGAAGATGCCAAGCGAAATGCTAAAAGAATGGGATTTGACAATACTCATTATGAAGCTGGAACGGCAGAAGAGATTATTCCTCGTTGGTACAAGGAAGGCTACCGAGCAGATGCTTTGATTGTTGACCCACCACGTACAGGTCTGGATGATAAGTTATTAGATACTATTCTTACTTATGTACCAGAAAAAATGGTCTATATTTCTTGTAATGTTTCGACCTTGGCTCGTGATTTGGTACGCTTAGTAGAAGTCTATGATCTTCATTATATCCAGTCGGTCGATATGTTCCCACATACAGCTCGAACGGAAGCAGTTGTAAAATTAATTAAAAAATTTTAAAAAAGAATTGTCAATCGAAAGTGATGATGTCCCAAAAAAATGGTGAGATTGAGGGCAATTATTTTGATTTTATTTGATACGAGGAACCCTTGAAGCTGTTTTGTCAAATGAAATGCTTGTCTTAGACTCCTTACTTTCTCTCTCCTAAATGTAAGGGATAGAGTGATTTCCTTTAAGGAACAGCTTCCCATTTAGCGAGAAATAGATTATACTTGTAGCTGAGGAGAATGAAGCTCCTCACTAGTAAACTCTTCATAATCCTTTTTATTTTTCTGAAGATATTGTTTGAAAGATGTGAGTTTCCACGGATGGGTTTGTGGAGGGACATACTTGCGTCTTTCTTTTTTTGTTCTGGTTCTGATTCAAAGTTTTTCGAATAGAGTTCATGAACTAGTAGCTCCTTTGTGTGATAGATCTTGTCAGCGATATTGAGGTAGATGTCACCGTCAACTTCTTTTATAACGAATGCTTTTGTCTTTCTGCTGAAGTAGACTTCTTTTCCTTTCTGTTGATAGGCTAGTAGCAGATGATTGCTTTGTCTTTTAGAAAGGTTCAGTTCGACACAGGCTCGATTCTTTGTTTTCTTTCCTTGGTCTATAGCTTTTATCACAAGATATTTTTTCGTTTCATTCATATTCAGTTGGATCCTTTTCATACGACTATTTTATCAAATGGGACATTTTCACGTTCAATTTACTAAAGACATTATTACATTCGAGCCAAATTTCAAGTTCAAG
>NZ_MWSM01000041.1 GCF_002087075.1 Streptococcus pseudopneumoniae ATCC BAA-960 = CCUG 49455 | reverse complement strand
GAAACATTATGGGAAGTTTGCTGATGGAAGTACTCAAGAAATTGATGTTCCTTATGATATTCCTGATACTTGGGAGTGGGTGAGGTTGGAAAATATAACTAGATTAATAAACGATGGAACACACTCAACACCACATTATACAGAAACGGGCATACCTTTTTTATCAGTAAGAGATATTAGTTCGGGAACTTTAGATTTTTCAAATACAAAATACATATCAGTTGAAGAGCATGCTATCTTATCAAAAAGAACAAAACCAGAAATGAACGATATATTACTCTCGAAAGTAGGAACAACTGGAATACCAGTAAAAGTTGATACAGATAAAGAGTTTAGCATTTTTGTTAGTCTGGCATTGTTGAAGTTCACATCTTCAATTGACGTAGATTTTATGGTTCATCTTATAAAATCTCCCGTAATTTTCAAACAATCTAAATTAGGAACCCGAGGTGTAGGAAATAAAAATTTAGTTTTACAAACAATAAAAAATTTTTTATTCCCCCTCCCACCACTATCCGAACAACAACGCATAGTAGAAGCAATCGAATCAGCTTTAGAAAAAGTAGATGAATATGCTGAAAGTTATAATAGACTAGAACAGCTAGATAAAGAATTTCCAGATAAACTAAAAAAATCTATTCTTCAATATGCTATGCAAGGAAAATTAGTTGAACAAGACCCAAATGATGAACCAGTCGAAGTTTTACTTGAAAAAATACGATCAGAAAAACAAAAACTCTTTGAAGAAGGTAAGATTAAAAAGAAAGATTTGGAGATTTCAATTGTTTCCCAAGGAGATGATAACTCTTATTAT
>NZ_MWSM01000040.1:59351-59600 GCF_002087075.1 Streptococcus pseudopneumoniae ATCC BAA-960 = CCUG 49455 | reverse complement strand
TTTTGATTTTAGTCCAGTATGAGTTTGTAACAAAAGTCTTCTCTATAGAATCAAATTTTCCAGATACCTGCTGAGGCTGATTTATCTTCTCTCTATGCCTTCTCATCTTTATTTTACTATCTACGTCACTAAACTTGACAGACACATATTGCAGGTACAGCCTCTCCAGCTACAATCTCAAAGTTAATACTCTTCGAAAATCTCTTCAAACCACGTCAGCTTTGCCTTGCCGTAGATATGGTTACTGAC
>NZ_MWSM01000040.1:32585-59289 GCF_002087075.1 Streptococcus pseudopneumoniae ATCC BAA-960 = CCUG 49455 | reverse complement strand
GTGCTTTGAGCAGCCTGCAGATCGCTTCCTAGTTTGCTCTTTGATTTTTGTTGATAAAAAGAAATGCTCCTCCACGATGGAAGAGCATTTTTATTGTGATTTTGATTCAGTTTCAGCCGACTCTGGGTGGAGTTCTTGGTAACTTGGTGCCTTGAAAAGGTCAGTACTAGTTTTGCCTTGTCGTTGGCTAAAGAGGCTGGTTGACTGACTACCTTTTTCCTGTTCAATCTTTTGCAGAATTGGCAAGGAATTGAGGTAAGAAATACTTTCAGTATCAACTTTTCCAAGATGATCTGCTTGGTAGAAACGTATCAAATCACCAGTTTGAATCTGGTCGCTGATTTTCAGCTGTTGACTAGCTGCTTGACGAACGCTTTCTAGTTCAGTTTGAGCTTGTTCATCAAGATTGCTGATTTCAAGACCACTTTCAGTGTAGTAGGTTCGTCCGTCGTAGCTGGTATATTTGGGTGTGACGAAGGAATTGGCAGTTCGAAAGGCAACGATTTCTTGATGGTCTGGAGACAGAAGGTCTTGCCCAACTTGAAGGAAGGAACTGGACTCAATACCAAGGAGGTGTTCGAGAGTCGGTAAGATATCGATTTGTCCACCGTAGGTATTGATGATTTGTCCTTTTTCATAGCCAGGCATGACCACCATAAAAGGCACTCGTTGCAACATGGCATTGTCGTAATTCGACCAGTTCTCAGAAGTCTTGCTAATCAAGGGTGCCAGGTCAGGATTGCGGGAGTTGGAAATACCATAATGGTCTCCGTAAATGACGATGATGGATTTTTCATAGAGGCCACTTTCTTTGAGATAGTCAAAGAAGGCTTTAATGGCACTGTCCAGATAGTTGGCTGTTTGGAAGTAGCCATTGATTGTTTCATCTTTGGTCTTAGCCAGTGGGAAACCAAGCTCATCGCCAGTCAGATTGCTAGCATAGGGATAGTGATTGGACACCGTGATATACTTGGCATAAAAAGGCTGCTGCAAATGCTCCAGATACTGAATAGAATCTTTCATCATGATTTTATCATTTAAACCATATTGGAAAGAATTGCTACTGTCTTGCTTGGTGAAGTAGGATGCATCAAAGAAGTATTGATAGCCCCATTGTTTGTAGGTCGTATTTCGGTTCCAGAAGGTCCCAATATTACCGTGAAAGACAGCACTTGATTGATAGCCATTTTTTGTTAGGATAAAAGGCGCTGCCTGCTGGGTATTGGTACTTCCATAGTTGACCATAAAGGAACCTTGGTCAAGTCCAAACAAACCAGTCTCTAGCATGGTTTCCGCATCTGAGGTTTTACCAGCCTTGACTTGGTTAAAGATATTCGAAAAGGCTAGTGTAGATTGCGAATGGTAGAGGGAATTAAGGAAGGGAGTGACCTCATGCTCAGTTCCATCTAGGTTGAGTTTATAGTCAAGCAGGAACTGCTGGAAGCTCTCCAAGTGGAGATAAATCACATTTTTTCCTTTGGCCAAGCCAAAATAGTCTGGATTGGGCTTAGCCGAATGCTCTTGAATATAATCTGTAATAGGTTGCAGATCTGTCTCAGAGGCCTTGGCTCGTTCCTTGTTGGCGCTGTAGGATTGGTTGGCACTATAACCTAAAAAAGCTGGTAAACTGAGGGCGCGGACAACATAATAATTCGAAAATCCTCGCGACAGGAGATCGGGACGCTCAATTTCAGCCAAGAAAAGGTTAGCTGAAAAGAGCAGGGCAGAGAGAGCAGTGATGGCAACACTGGAGCGGAATTTGAAAGGTCTCCTATCCAGCTGGATGAATTTTTTATAGAAAAGGAAAGCCAGCAGTGGGAAATCCATAAAATAGATGAAATCCCAAAAGCGCAGTAACTCTAATTCTGCAGTACCAACAGACACCTTGCTGACCACCTTCATGGTATTAGCCGTGATAAAGTCACTAAATTCTCGATAGTAAAAGACGTTGGAATAAAGCCAAATGAATAAAAGGCTATAAATAGCTATACTCAGACCATAAAAGATTTTGGTTGACCGAGCATAGAGGGCTAGAGCCAGCAGGAGTAGCCCCAAGGGAAGGGGATTGAAAAAGGCGATAAAGGCAAGGTAATTTCCCTGCAACTTGCCCACTTGAATATCTAAATTAAAGTCAACGGCATAGGCTAATAAGGTTTTGAGCCAATAGAGGATTAAAAGGGTTAGGACAAAACCCAGTCTGGTACCGACGGCTTTTTGGATTTTGTTAAAATTGCTTTTCACACATTTACTTCCTAATTTTTTATTAGTATTAGTATACCATTTTTTAAAAGAAGAGTAAAAAAGCAAGGGTAGTTTCTTTTTTGAGAATTGGCTAAAAGTTTGATATAATGGTAGTTATGAATAGAATAAGAGTTAGCAAAAGGGTTGAAAAGAAGCTTGCTAAGGGGCTAGTTTTACTAGAAGCCAGTGATCTTGAGAATGTCAATCTTAAGGATCAGGAAGTAGAAGTGCAGGGTCAAGAAGGAACCTTTCTTGGGACTGCCTACCTTTCTCAGCAAAACAAGGGCTTGGGCTGGTTTGTTAGTAAGGACAAGGTGGCCTTCAATCAAGCTTTCTTTGAAATGCTGTTTAGACAAGCCAAAGAAAAGAGAAGCGCCTACTATCAAGATGATTTGACAACTGCCTTTCGTCTCTTCAACCAAGAGGGAGATGGCTTTGGGGGTCTGACAGTGGACCTTTATGGCGACTATGCTGTCTTTTCTTGGTATAACTCTTATGTTTATCAGATTCGTCAGACCATCTCAGAAGCCTTTAGACAGGTTTTTCCTGAGGTTTTAGGGGCCTATGAGAAGATCCGCTTTAAGGGTTTGGACTATGAATCTACCCATGTTTATGGTCAAGAAGCACCTGACTTTTTCACTGTTTTGGAAAATGGTGTCTTGTATCAAGTCTTTATGAATGATGGCTTGATGACAGGGATTTTCCTAGACCAGCACGAGGTTCGTGGTAGCTTGGTGGATGGATTGGCTATGGGCAAATCCTTGCTCAATATGTTTTCTTATACAGCAGCTTTTTCAGTAGCTGCGGCCATGGGAGGAGCAAACCAGACAACTTCGGTTGATTTAGCCAAACGTTCACGAGAATTGTCGGAAGCGCATTTTCAGGCAAATGGAATCAGCACAGACGACCATCGTTTTGTGGTCATGGATGTCTTTGAATATTTCAAGTATGCCAAACGAAAAGGCTTGACCTACGATGTGATTGTCCTAGATCCGCCTAGCTTTGCTCGGAACAAAAAACAAACCTTCTCTGTGGCCAAGGATTATCACAAGTTGATTTCCCAGAGTCTTGAGATTTTAAATCCTGGAGGGATTATCATTGCCAGTACCAATGCTGCCAATGTTTCCCGTCAGAAATTTACAGAACAAATTGATAAAGGCTTTGCAGGAAGAAGTTACCAGATTTTAAATAAATACGGTCTTCCAGCAGACTTCGCCTATAATAAAAAAGATGAAAGTAGTAATTACCTCAAGGTGATTAGTATGAAGGTTAGTAAATGAAATTAATCGTTTCAGTAATGCCAAGAAGTTTAGAGGAGGCCCAGGCTCTGGATGCCACGAGGTACCTGGATGCCGACATCATTGAATGGCGTGCCGACTATCTGCCTAAAGAAGCGATTTTGCAGGTGGCTCCAGCTATTTTTGAAAAATTCGCAGGTCGTGAGTTGGTTTTCACGCTACGAACTCGCTCTGAAGGGGGAGAAATTGACCTTTCTTCAGAAGAATATATCCATTTAATCAAGGAAGTGGTGCAACTCTATCAACCAGACTATATTGATTTTGAGTACTATAGCTACAAGGATGTTTTTGAGGAAATGCTGGACTTCCCAAATCTCGTTTTGAGTTACCACAATTTCCAAGAAACACCTGAAAATATGATGGAAATCTTGTCAGAGTTGACGAGCCTAAATCCAAAACTTGTCAAGGTTGCGGTGATGGCTCATACGGAGCAGGATGTGCTAGACTTGATGAACTATACACGGGGCTTTAAAACCCTCAATCCTGAGCAGGAATATGTAACTATTTCTATGGGTAAGGTGGGCAAGGTTTCTCGTATCACTGCGGATGTGACTGGTTCGAGTTGGTCTTTTGCCAGTCTGGATGAGGCTAGTGCCCCTGGTCAGATTTCTCTAGCTAGCATGAAAAAAATCAGGGAGATTTTGGATGAAGCTTGATGGCTATACACGTTTAGCTGCAGTTGTTGCCAATCCTATTAAACATTCTATTTCTCCCTTCATCCACAATAGGGCCTTTGAGGCGACAGCTACCAATGGTGTTTATGTTGCTTGGGAGATTGAAGCGGGTGATTTGGCAGAAACAGTAGCCAATATTTGTCGCTACCAGATGTTTGGCATCAATCTGTCCATGCCCTATAAGGAGCAGGTGATTCCTTATTTGGACGGGCTGAGCGATGAGGTGCGCTTGATTGGTGCGGTCAATACGGTTGTCAATGAGAATGGGAATTTGATTGGATATAATACAGATGGCAAGGGATTCTTTAAGAGTTTGCCTTCTTTTACAATTACAGGTAAGAAGATGACCCTGCTGGGTGCAGGTGGTGCGGCCAAGTCCATTATAGCGCAAGCCATTTTGGATGGTGTCAGTCAGATTTCGGTCTTTGTTCGTTCCGTTTCTATGGAAAAAACAAGACCTCACCTAGACAAGTTACAGGAGCAGACAGGCTTTAAAGTGGACTTGTATGCTTTAGAAGATGTTTCGGAACTGCAAGCAAGGATTGTCGATTCGGGCTTACTGGTCAATGCGACTAGTGTGGGCATGGATGGTCAATCATCCCCAGTTCCAGAAAACATCAATCTGACAGAGACTCTCTTGGTCGCAGATATCATTTACCAACCCTTTGAAACGCCATTTTTGAAATGGGCTAGAAGTCAGGGCAATCCAGCAGTCAATGGTCTGGGAATGTTGCTCTATCAAGCTGCAGAAGCTTTTCAACTGTGGACAGGCAAGGAAATGCCGACAGAAGAGATTTGGCAGTCTTTAACAGAAAAATACCAATAAAGAAAGGGAGACTCTCCTATGAAAATCAGAATCGATATTCCTCATCATCCTTATGATATTCAGATTGAAAAAGGTTGTCTGGCTCAGGCTGGTCAATGGTTGCGAGAACTATGGCAACCACAAAAAGTGCTCATCGTAACAGACAACCATGTAGCTTCTCTTTATGCTGAGAAGGTCAAACTCAGCCTAGAAGATGCTGGTTTTCAGGTAGCTGTTTTTGACTTTTTAGAAGGGGAAGAAAGAAAGAATTTAACTACTGTTCAGAAAGTATATGAATTTCTAGTTAAGCAGGGGTTGACTCGTAGCGATGGAATCGTGGCTCTCGGCGGTGGTGTCGTTGGGGACCTGGCTGGTTTTGTAGCCTCTACCTATATGCGGGGTATTCACTTTGTTCAGATTCCGACCAGTTTAACTGCCCAGGTGGATTCGTCTATCGGTGGAAAGACAGGCGTTAACACTCCATTTGCTAAGAATATGGTGGGTACCTTTGCCCAACCAGATGGGGTTCTGATTGACCCGCTTGTCCTTGAAACGCTTGGAAAAAGAGAGTTGATTGAAGGGATGGGGGAGGTCATCAAGTATGGCTTGATTGAGGATCCAGAACTGTGGGCTCTTTTGACGGAGCTGGATGGTTCTGTTGAGAGCATTCTGGAACATGCAGAGACCTTGATTGAACATTCTTGTCAGGTCAAGCGCAAGATGGTAGTTGAGGATGAGTTGGACAATGGTGTTCGCCTTTACCTCAATTTTGGCCACACCATTGGTCATGCCATTGAAGCAACGGCTGGGTATGGGAAAGTCATGCATGGTGAAGCTGTTGCCATGGGAATGGTGCAGATTTCCAAGGTGGCTGAGGAAAAAGGCCTTATGCCAGAAGGAATAACTCAGTCCATTACAGCTATGTGTCAGAAATTTGGCTTGCCTGTTGACTATGAAAACTGGGATGTTGACAAGCTTTATCAGGCTTTGACTCATGACAAGAAAGCGCGTGGCAACATCTTGAAATTGGTCTTGGTGCCAGAGCTTGGTTCAGCGACCATTCACCCAGTTTCTCTGGAAGAGATGAAAGACTACTTGGTAAAATAAGGAGAGTGTATGAGATATTTAACTGCAGGAGAATCACACGGACCCCGTCTGACAGCTATCATTGAGGGAATTCCAGCTGGGCTTCCTTTGACAGCTGAGGATATCAATGGCGACCTTAAACGCCGTCAGGGTGGCTACGGTCGTGGTGGTCGTATGAAGATTGAGAGTGACCAGGTTGTCTTTACTTCGGGTGTTCGCCACGGGAAGACGACAGGGGCGCCTATTACTATGGATGTCATCAATAAGGACCACCAGAAATGGCTGGACATCATGTCTGCGGAGGACATTGAAGACCGCCTTAAAAGCAAGCGGAAAATTACTCATCCTCGCCCAGGTCATGCCGATTTGGTTGGGGGGATTAAGTACCGTTTTGATGATTTGCGAAATTCTTTGGAGCGTTCATCAGCTCGTGAAACTACCATGCGGGTGGCAGTTGGTGCAGTAGCCAAACGCCTCTTGGCTGAGCTGGATATGGAGATTGCCAACCATGTCGTGGTCTTTGGTGGTAAGGAAATAGATGTTCCTGAAAATCTGACAGTCGCTGAAATTAAGCAAAGAGCTGCCCAGTCTGAAGTTTCTATTGTCAACCAAGAACGAGAACAGGAAATCAAGGACTATATTGACCAAATCAAACGTGATGGTGATACCATCGGTGGGGTTGTGGAGACAGTCGTCGGAGGCGTTCCAGTTGGTCTTGGTTCCTATGTCCAATGGGATAGAAAATTGGATGCAAGATTGGCCCAGGCAGTTGTCTCTATCAATGCTTTTAAAGGGGTGGAATTTGGTCTTGGCTTTGAGGCTGGTTATCGTAAAGGCAGCCAAGTTATGGATGAAATTCTCTGGTCTAAAGAAGACGGTTATACTCGCCGTACCAATAATCTAGGTGGTTTTGAAGGTGGTATGACTAATGGGCAACCCATCGTTGTTCGTGGGGTCATGAAACCCATTCCTACTCTTTATAAACCTCTTATGAGTGTGGATATCGAAACCCACGAACCTTATAAGGCAACCGTGGAGAGAAGTGATCCGACCGCTCTTCCAGCAGCAGGAGTGGTTATGGAAGCCGTTGTGGCAACGGTTCTGGCACAAGAAATCCTTGAAAAATTCTCATCAGACAATCTAGAGGAATTAAAAGAAGCGGTAGCCCAACACCGAGATTATACAAAGAACTATTAAGGAGTTCCTATGGCAAAAACAATCTATATCGCAGGTCTTGGTTTGATTGGTGCCTCTATGGCGCTTGGTATCAAACGCGATCATCCAGATTATGAAATTTTAGGGTATAATCGCAGTCAAGCTTCGAGAGATATTGCCTTGAAAGAAGGCATGATTGACCGTGCAACGGATGATTTTGCCAGTTTTGCTCCTTTGGCAGATATCATCATTCTCAGCTTGCCAATCAAACAAACCATTTCCTTTATTAAGGAGTTGGCCAACTTGGACTTGAAAGAAGGTGTCATTATTTCAGATGCTGGTTCGACTAAGTCAGCCATTGTAGATGCGGCGGAGAACTATTTAGCTGGCAAGTCTGTTCGCTTTGTCGGAGCCCATCCCATGGCTGGTAGTCACAAGACAGGGGCTGCTTCTGCGGATGTCAATCTTTTTGAAAATGCCTATTATATCTTTACACCTTCAAGCCTGACAAGTCAGGACACGCTTAAGGAAATGAAGGATCTGCTTTCAGGTCTTCATGCTCGTTTTATCGAGATTGATGCCCAGGAGCATGATTGTGTGACTTCTCAGATTAGCCATTTCCCTCATATTCTGGCTTCTAGTCTCATGGAGCAGACTGCGGTCTATGCTCAAGAACATGAGATGGTAAGGCGCTTTGCGGCCGGTGGTTTTCGAGATATGACCCGAATTGCGGAAAGCGAGCCGGGTATGTGGACCTCTATTCTCTTGTCCAATCGTGAGACTATTTTAGACCGAATTGAGGATTTTAAGGAACGTTTGGAAGCGATTGGTCAGGCCATTAGTAAGGGGGATGAAGAGCAAATTTGGAACTTTTTTAACCAAGCGCGTGAACAACGCCAGACCATGGAAATCCATAAGCGTGGTGGTGTGGATAGCTCTTACGACCTCTATGTTGACGTTCCTGATGAAGAAGATGTCATCCTGCGGATTTTGGAACTGCTACGTGGAACTTCCTTGGTTAACATCCACATCAACGAGGAAAATCGTGAAGATATTCACGGAATCCTACAAATTTCATTTAAAAATGCTCAAGACTTGGAACGAGCCGAGCATCTCATAACAGAAAATACCGACTACACAGTCGTCATCAAATAAGGAGAAAATCATGTCAAATATTTACGATAGTGCAAACGAACTCAGTCGCGGTCTACGCGGATTACCAGAATACAAGGATGTTAAAGCAGCTAAAGATGCGATTGCAGCAGATGCTGAGGCAAGCAAAATCTTTACAGAATATCTTGCCTTTCAAGAGGAAATTCAAAAACTAGCACAGACAGGTCAAATGCCAGATGCGTCCTTCCAAGCTAAGATGGAAGGCTTTGGTAAACAGATTCAAGGAAATAGCCTCTTGTCAGAATTCTTTACCAAGCAACAACAATTGGCCATTTATCTTTCTGACATTGAAAAAATTGTTTTTGAACCAGTTTCGGAATTGCTGAAATAAGAAAAGAACGATCCTAAAGTCAGGAATTTTTAAGGAATTTCTGGCTTTTTATGATAAAATAGGTAAAAGTATTGCAAGTATGAGGTCCAGTATGAAACTAAAAACAAACATTCGCCATTTACATGGTAGTATCCGCGTCCCAGGTGACAAGTCTATCAGCCACCGTTCCATTATCTTTGGAAGTTTGGCTGAGGGTGAGACCAAGGTTTATGATATTCTGCGAGGTGAAGACGTTCTTTCGACCATGCAGGTTTTTCGTGACCTTGGTGTTGAAATTGAGGATAAAGATGGGGTTATTACCATTCAAGGTGTAGGCATGGCTGGCTTAAAAGCGCCACAAAATGCCCTTAATATGGGAAATTCTGGCACCTCGATTCGCCTGATTTCAGGTGTCCTTGCAGGTGCAGATTTTGAAGTAGAAATGTTTGGAGACGACAGTCTTTCCAAACGTCCTATGGATCGTGTGACGATTCCTCTGAAAAAAATGGGCGTTAGCATTTCGGGACAAACTGAGCGAGACCTGCCTCCTCTTCACTTAAAAGGGACGAAAACCCTAAGACCTATTCAGTATGAGTTGCCAATTGCCTCTGCCCAAGTCAAGTCAGCCTTGATCTTTGCGGCCTTGCAGGCTCAGGGGGAGTCAGTGATTATCGAAAAAGAGTGCACCCGTAATCATACTGAAGATATGTTGAAACAATTTGGTGGCCATTTAAGTGTGGAGGGCAAGAAAATCACAGTCCAAGGGCCACAAAAATTGACAGGACAGAAGGTGGTCGTACCAGGAGATATTTCCAGTGCAGCCTTTTGGTTAGTCGCAGGTTTGATTGTTCCAAACTCTCGTCTAGTGCTGCAGAATGTGGGTATCAACGAAACGCGCACCGGTATTATTGATGTCATTCGCGCCATGGGTGGAAAATTGGAAATGACTGAAATTGACCCAGTCGCTAAATCTGCTACCTTGACTGTTGAGTCTTCAGACTTGAAAGGAACAGAGATTGGCGGTGCCTTGATTCCACGTTTGATTGATGAATTGCCCATTATCGCTCTACTTGCGACCCAAGCCCAAGGTGTAACAGTTATCAAGGATGCTGAGGAACTTAAGGTCAAGGAAACAGACCGCATTCAGGTGGTGGCAGACGCCCTGAATAGTATGGGAGCAGATATCACACCTACAGCAGATGGAATGATTATCAAAGGAAAATCCGCTCTTTACGGTGCTAGAGTCAATACGTTTGGAGACCACCGAATTGGCATGATGACAGCCATCGCAGCTCTCTTGGTTGCAGATGGAGAAGTGGAACTTGATCGGGCAGAAGCCATCAATACCAGCTATCCTAGCTTCTTTGATGATTTGGAGAACTTGACTCATGGCTAAGGTGTTACTAGGCTTTATGGGTGCTGGCAAATCGACTATTGCAAGAGGTTTAGACCCAGACTACCTTGATATGGATGCTCTGATAGAGAAGCGTTTAGGTATGTCCATTGCGGAATTTTTCGCGGAAAAGGGCGAAGCGGCCTTTCGTCAGGTAGAGTCAGAAGTCCTAGCTAATTTACTACAAACAGACCAAGTCGTGTCAACTGGAGGAGGAGTGGTTATTTCTCAGAGAAATCGTGACTTACTCAAGACTAATACAGATAACATCTACCTGAAAGCAGATTTTGAAACCCTCTACCAACGTATCGCAGCTGATAAGGATAATCAGCGCCCGCTTTTTCTAAATAATAGCAAGGAAGAACTTGCAGCTATTTTCCAAGAAAGACAGGTTTGGTATGAGGAAGTGGCTAGTCGGATTTTGGATGTGACCAAGCTAAGTCCGGAGGAAATTATAGAGGAACTAAGATGAAAATTGCTTATCTAGGTCCCAAGGGATCATTTTCACACCATGTTGTGCAGACAGCTTTTCCTAATGAGGAATTGCAGGCTTTTGCCAACATTACAGATGTCATCAAGGCTTATGAGCAAGGATTAGTGGACTATTCTGTGGTGCCAGTTGAAAACTCTATTGAGGGTAGTGTTCATGAAACCTTGGACTATCTTTTTCATCAGGCTCACATCCAAGCAGTAGCAGAAATCGTTCAGCCTATTCATCAGCAGTTGATGGTGGTTCCAGGCCATACTAAGATTGAAAAGATTTTTTCACATCCACAGGCCTTGGCTCAAGGAAAGAAATTCATCGATGAACAATATCCAGAGGCTCAAATCGAGGTAACAGCTAGTACAGCTTATGCGGCCCGTTTTATTTCCGAACATCCAGACCAGCCCTTTGCAGCAGTTGCACCTAGAAGTTCTGCTGAAGAATATGGATTGGAACTGATTGCCGAGGATATTCAGGAAATGGAAGCCAATTTCACACGTTTCTGGGTTCTAGGAGCTGAAAAGCCTTCTATTCCCTTGCAAGCACAAACTGAAAAGATGAGTTTGGCCTTGACATTACCTGACAACCTTCCAGGTGCACTTTATAAGGCCCTGTCGACCTTTGCTTGGCGAGGAATTGACTTGACAAAAATTGAAAGTCGTCCACTCAAGACAGCACTGGGTGAATACTTTTTCATTATCGATGTGGATTATACCGATAAGGACTTGGTCCACTTTGCCCAAAAAGAATTAGAAGCGATTGGAATCCAGTATAAAATTCTGGGTGCCTATCCTATTTATCCAATATCAGACCATGGAAAGGAGAGAAGATGAGTAAAGAAAATCCCTTAAGTCATCATGAGCAGTTGCGTTATGATTATTTGCTAAAAAATATTCATTATCTCAATGAGAGAGAAAAAAATGAGTTTGCCTATTTGCAAGAAAAGCTAACTCTTGCTAGGGGAAATAGTAGCTCTAGCTTGGAACAAGAAAGAGAAGAGCAGGTTGACTTACCAAGCTATGCGAACCGGAGTCGCTCACAATCCAAATCACAAGCACTCTCTTTCCCTCCAAAAAAGAAAAGACGGAAGCTCCGTCTTAAACGAATTTTTATGGTGATTTTTTCACTTTTGGTCTGTGTGGCTTTGGCCATGGTATTCATGTTTTTGCGTGGTTACCAAGATGCTAGCGCAAAGAAAACTGCTGATGCTAAGGCAGCACAGGTTCAAGTCTTTAATGGTCAGGACACTAGAGATGGAGTTAATATTTTGATCATGGGGACAGACGGTCGAATCGGTCAAAATAGTGTTGAGACACGAACTGACTCTATTATGGTATTAAATGTCGGGGGCTCAGATAAGAAAATGAAGCTAGTCAGTTTCATGCGTGATAATTTGGTCTATATAGATGGTTATAGTCAAGTGATTAATGGTAGAAAACAGACAGATAACAAGTTAAACGTAGCCTACGAGTTAGGAGAACAAGAGGGGCAAAAAGGGGCAGAAATGGTTCGCCAAGTCTTGAAAGATAATTTTGACTTGGACATTAAGTACTACGCCTTGGTTGATTTCCAGGCCTTTGCCACAGCGATTGACACGCTTTTCCCTGATGGGGTGACGATTGATGCTCAATTTTCAACATTGAATGGGCGTCCCCTAACAGAAGCTACAGTCGGAGATGATTTATATGCTACCGAGACTGAGTCTCCAACCCAAACCATTAAAGTCGGAAAACAGCAGATGAATGGCTCGACCCTGCTCAATTATGCTCGTTTCCGTGATGATGATGAGGCGGATTACGGCCGTACAAAAAGACAGCAACAAGTTTTAACAGCAATTTTAGAGCAAATTAAAGATCCCACTAAACTTTTCACTGGTTCTGAAGCTCTTGGAAAGGTTTTTGCTATGACCTCAACCAACGTACCCTATACTTTCCTCCTAACAAACGGTTTATCTGTTTTGGATGGAGCAAAAAATGGTATTGAAAAATTGACGATTCCAGAACTGGGTGACTGGGTAGATGCCTATGATGTTTATGGAGGCTTGGGCTTGCTGGTTGATCAAAACAAATATCAAACCAAGCTCGCTCAAATGGGCTTGAGATAAGATAATACTCAATGAAAATTAAAGTGCAAACTAGGAAGCTAGCCGCAGGCTGCTAAAAACACAGTTTTGAGGTTGTAGATAAGACTGACGAAGTCAGTTACCTATACCTACGGCAAGGTGAAGCTGACGTGGTTTGAAGAGATTTTCGAAGAGTATAAGACAGAAAAATCAAAGTTTGATAGCTATTTGGATAGCAGTCAGGCTTTGATTTTTTACAGTCTGCAATAGATTTTCACCCCTTGTTTGTGGTATAATGAAACGATACGATAGAAAGAATAATGAACAATATGACTGATTTAAAAGCAATTCAGGCTCGTAGTCTGGAGATGGCTGAATATTTTGTGGCCTTTTGTAAAGAACATGATTTGCTCTGTTATCTCTGTGGCGGAGGCGCTATTGGTACCCTTCGAAACAAGGGATTTATTCCTTGGGACGACGACCTAGACTTTTTTATGCCTCGTAAAGATTATGAGAAATTAGCAGAATTATGGCCTCGTTATGCAGATGAACGTTATTTCTTGTCAAAGAGTTACAAGGATTTTGTTGATCGTAATCTTTTTATTACCATTCGTGACAAGGAAACCACCTGTATCAAGCCTTATCAGCAGGATTTGGATTTGCCACATGGTCTGGCCTTGGATGTTTTGCCTTTGGATTATTATCCGAAAGATCCAGCTGAGCGGAAAAAACAGGTTCGTTGGGCCTTGATTTATTCACTCTTTTGTGCGCAAACTATTCCAGAAAAGCATGGTGCTCTCATGAAATGGGGAAGTCGCATTTTACTGGGTTTGACTCCAAAATCTCTCCGTTATCGCATCTGGAAAAAAGCTGAGAAAGAAATGACTAAGTATGATTTGGCTGATTGTGATGGCATTACAGAATTATGCTCAGGTCCTGGCTACATGAGAAACAAGTACCCAATCACATCTTTTGAAGACAATCTTTTCTTGCCATTTGAAGGAACAGAGATGCCTATTCCAATCGGCTATGATGTCTATCTCAGAACTGCTTTTGGGGATTATATGACGCCTCCACCAGCAGACAAGCAGGTACCGCATCATGATGCTGTCATCGCTGATATGGATAAGTCTTATACAGAATACAAGGGAGAATATGGTGGCTAAGAAAAAAATCTTATTTTTTATGTGGTCTTTTTCTCTTGGAGGTGGTGCAGAGAAGATTCTATCAACCATTGTTTCAAATCTGGATCTAGAAAAGTATGATATTGATATTCTTGAAATGGAGCACTTTGACAAGGGATATGAATCTGTTCCAAAGCATGTACGCATTTTAAAATCCCTTCAAGATTATCGCCAAACCAGATGGTTACGAGCTTTTTTGTGGAGAATGAGAATTTATTTTCCAAGACTGGCTCGTCGTTTGCTTGTAAAAGATGATTATGATGTTGAAGTTTCTTTTACCATTATGAATCCACCACTGTTGTTCTCTAAAAGAAGAGAAGTCAAGAAGATATCTTGGATTCATGGAAGTATTGAAGAACTTCTTAAGGATAGCTCTAAAAGAGAATCACATAGAAGCCAGTTGGATGCTGCGAATACAATTGTAGGGATTTCAAAAAAGACCAGCAATTCTATCAAGGAAGTTTATCCAGATTATGCTTCTAAATTACAGACAATCTACAATGGATATGATTTTCAGACTATTCTAGAAAAATCTCAAGAGAAGATCGATATCGAGATTGCTCCTCAAAGTATCTGTACTATCGGACGGATTGAGGAAAATAAGGGTTCTGACCGTGTAGTGGAAGTGATACGATTATTACACCAAGAGGGAAAAAACTATCATCTCTATTTTATCGGGGCTGGTGATATGGAAGAGGAACTGAAAAAACGAGTCAAAGAGTATGGGATTGAGGACTATGTACATTTCCTTGGTTATCAAAAAAATCCTTATCAGTATCTATCTCAGACGAAAGTTCTCTTGTCTATGTCTAAACAAGAAGGTTTTCCTGGAGTGTATGTGGAGGCCTTGAGTCTGGGACTCCCTTTTATCTCTACGGACGTTGGAGGGGCTGAGGAATTATCCCAAGAAGGACGATTTGGACAAATCATTGAGAGCAATCAAGAGGCAGCTCAGGCGATTACTAATTACATGACTTCTGCCTCAAACTTTGATGTCGATGAGGCTAGCCAATTCATTCAACAATTTACAATTACAAAACAAATCGAACAAGTAGAAAAACTATTAGAGGAGTAGCATGGAAACTGCATTAATTAGTGTGATTGTGCCAGTCTATAATGTGGCGCAGTACCTAGAAAAATCGATAGCTTCCATTCAGAAGCAGACCTATCAAAATCTGGAAATTATTCTTGTTGATGATGGTGCAACAGATGAAAGTGGTCGCTTGTGTGATTCAATCGCTGAACAAGATGACAGGGTGTCAGTGCTTCATAAAAAGAACGAAGGATTGTCGCAAGCACGAAATGATGGGATGAAGCAGGCTCACGGGGATTATCTGATTTTTATTGACTCAGATGATTATATCCATCCAGAAATGATTCAGAGCTTATATGAGCAATTAGTTCAAGAAGATGCGGATGTTTCGAGCTGTGGTGTCATGAATGTCTATGCTAATGATGAAAGCCCACAGTCAGCCAATCAGGATGACTATTTTGTCTGTGATTCTCAAACATTTCTAAAGGAATACCTCATAGGTGAAAAAATACCTGGGACGATTTGCAATAAGCTAATCAAGAGACAGATTGCAACTGCCCTATCCTTTTCTAAGGGGTTGATTTACGAAGATGCCTATTACCATTTTGATTTAATCAAGTTGGCCAAGAAGTATGTGGTTAATACTAAACCCTATTATTACTATTTCCATAGAGGGGATAGTATTACGACCAAACCCTATGCAGAGAAGGATTTAGCCTATATTGATATCTACCAAAAGTTTTATAATGAAGTTGTGAAAAACTATCCTGACTTGAAAGAGGTCGCTTTTTTCAGATTGGCCTATGCCCACTTCTTTATTCTGGATAAGATGTTGCTAGATGATCAGTATAAACAGTTTGAAGCCTATTCTCAGATTCATCGTTTTTTAAAAGGCCATGCCTTTGCTATTTCTAGGAATCCAATTTTCCGTAAGGGGAGAAGAATTAGTGCTTTGGCCCTATTCATAAATATTTCCTTATATCGATTCTTATTACTGAAAAATATTGAAAAATCTAAAAAATTACATTAGAACGGGGGTGACCAAGTGATTGATGGGAAACGATTATTATTTAGTTTGACCATAGTCAGTTATGCCTTGACGCTAGTAAGTGGAATTGTGTATCTGTTTAATAATAATAATGTTAGCTTACTTTCTACTTTATTGTTCTTGTTGGTTAGTAGCTTAATTGCTTGTTGGAATGATATCAAGTATTACTTAATCCATTTTATTTTCTATTTAACCATTTTTGTATTTCTGGTATCAAGACCGACCATTGATTATTTTAGGGATGGTGCTTTGGATACCTATCATCCAATAGCCTATCGTTTTGCCTTTATAGTTGTCATGGTTTCGATTCTGGGCTTGACCACAGGAGGCATTCTGGCTCGTTACTTCATAGCTAGGAAGAAAATAAAAGTAGCAAATATAGGAAATTCTCTAAAAGAGGTTTATATCAAGCGGTTACGCTTTGTATCACTAGGAGTTTTTCTTCTAACCTATCCTTTCTATTTCATTCGGTTATTTGAACGGCTCTTGTATCGTTTGCAGACTTCCTACTATGCCTACTATGCAAATTTTGAAAGTAAACTGCCTTATTTTACCTACATTTTGTCTACCTTTACGGTCTATGCAATGTGTATGTATCTGGCAACCAAGCCAAAGAAATTGCAGGCCACAGCAGTGCTTGTCTCCTTTATTGCAGCTAATACTATTCATTTGGCAATTGGGACACGAAATCCCTTTATTTTAAGTATTTTATTTGCTTTTGTTTATTACTTTATGCGGGAGCAAACTGAAAAAGGAAAATGGATTGGGTTTAAAGAAAAGTTAGCGATTTTTGTAGGTTCTCCTATTCTCATGTTAGCGATGGGAGTACTCAATTATGTACGGGATAATGTCCAAGTTTCTCATACAGATTTCTGGGATATCTTACTTGACTTTATCTATAAACAAGGAACTAGTTTTGGCGTTCTGGCTCGAGGTTTTCTATTTAACAGTAGCCTACCTTACAGAGATTTCCGTAATTTTACTTTTGGTCCTGTTCTTGATTATTTTGCAAGGGGAAGCTTGGGGGCTATTTTCGGAGGAAAAGCCTTTGAACATACAACCAATAGTGTGGAGCTAGCTATTGATAGTAATAGTTATGCCCACAATTTGTCCTATCTTGTTTTGAACAAGGAATATTTAAAAGGACATGGTATCGGAAGTAGTTATATCATGGAGTTGTATACAGACTATGGTATGATAGGAGTCTTTCTACTTAGTCTCTTACTCGGTATGCTATTTATAGCCATGCTGCAAGTAGCCTATCGTTCAAGAACAATCCTATTTGCCTTGTCTTTACTCATCTTGAATAATCTATTCTTTATGCCTAGAAGTAGCTTTTCAGAAAGTTTCTTCAATTTATTTACAATGCAATTCTGGGGAATTGTTCTTGTGATTATATTTGTAGCAAAAATGCTTACAAAAGAGAACCAGTATCTACTAAACAAAGGAGAAAAAAATCATGTTTGAACATTATTCAGTAGCTGATTTATTTGCAAATCTTTACAAAAAACGAAAAGCAAATATTTTAGCTCTCATCGCTTTATTTGCTCTCATTGCTGTACCATTTACAATTAAAGCAGTTAGGAATAAAAACACTGTCAAAGATACAACAAGTTATTCAACTTATCTTAGCTATAAAATCACTCCTCCAGAAGACTCAGCTAAAACAATTTTGAATCATCAAATTGGTGGTTATAGTGATTTTTATGGGAAATTGATTGATGGGAATTTGAATGGAGCTTATCTTTTCAATGATGTAGAACCCAGTGAGTTGAAAAAAATTGCCAGTGAATTAGACACGACAGAAACAACCTTGAAAAATTCAACGAATGATTATTGGTGGAAAAAATTGACCGTCTACTATATGATTGACGATGCAGGGGTTGGTGTGAAAATTTTGACATCAAGTAAAGATGCTAATGATTTGTTAGAGCGAAAAATTGATGGATTGATTGAGAAATTTAAACACACTTTTGCAAATGTAAAAATTGAAAAATTGGAAACCATCAACTCTAAAGAATTGAATGCAAATGGTGAGACAGCACTTGGATTGAATGTGAAAAACTTGATTCTCCGTTTAGCTGTTATTGGAGTAGTTTGTGTGATTTTGGTTGTGATGGGGAATGTATTGATTTATCTCTTTAATCCAACAATCAATAGAGCAGGTGATTTTTCTCAGTATCAAATTGATTTTGTAACAGAGATTACAACAATTGCTAACCTAGCAGATGTCTTGTCATACAAAAATGCTGGACAAGAATTAACAATCGTTAGCTCAAATAAAGCTATCCTAGATAAATTGAAACAGAGTCAAGAGGCTTTAAAAGGAATGCATTTTGTAGATTTACAGGATGTATCATCTCTTTTGGAAAGAGATACAGTCCTTCTTGTTGAAGAGTACGGAGTGACTCGTTATAAGAAATTTGAACAAAGTCTTCAAATTCTTAGAAACTTAAATCGTTCTATCCTCGGTGTAGCAACCTTTAAACTATAAGCTTTCTGATGTATTAGGTCTTCAAAGTCGAACAAGAAGTTTGATTTTGAAGACCTTTTTCTATCTGTCTGCAGAAATTTTCTTTTATACTCAATGAAAATCAAAAAGCAAACTAGGAAGCTAGCCGCAGGTTGCTCAAAACACTGTTTTGAGGTTGCAGATAGAGCTGACGTGGTTTTAAGAGATTTTCGAAGAGTATTAGAGTCTTCTACAGAAGTTACCCTAGGGAAAATCTATCCCGACAGAGGAGCCTTCTTTTGATAAAATCGTAAAAATCTAGTATAATAGATAGAACTGAAAGTATGAGGTTACTAGCAATGAAAATGAAACAAATTAGTGATACAACTTTGAAAATCACGATGTCTTTAGAGGATTTGATGGATCGTGGCATGGAGATTGCTGACTTTCTTGTCCCTCAAGAAAAAACAGAAGAGTTTTTTTATGCTATCTTGGATGAGTTAGAGATGCCTGATAGCTTTCTAGATACAGGTATGTTGAGCTTCCGTGTGACTCCAAAACCTGATAAGGTTGATGTCTTTGTAACCAAATCAAAGATTGACCAAAATCTAGATTTTGAAGATTTATCGGATTTACCAGATATGGAAGAATTGGCTCAAATGTCGCCAGATGAGTTTATTAAAACCTTAGAAAAGAGCATCGCAGACAAAACTAAGGATGATATCGAAGCGATTCAATCTTTAGAGCAAGTCGAAGCCAAGGAAGAAGAGCAGGAGCAGGCTGAACAAGAAGCTGAGAGTAAGAAAGAACCTTACATCTACTACATCCTTTCTTTTGCTAAGTTGGCTGACTTGGTGGCTTTTGCTAAGACAGTGACTTTTGAGATGGAAACTTCTGAACTCTACAAGATGAATGAGCGCTATTATTTGACCATTTTAGTGGATATTGAAAATCATCCAAGTCCATATCCAGCTTGGCTGTTGGCCCGTATGCGCGAGTTTGCAGACGATAGTGATATCAGTCGCTCAGTCTTACAAGAGTATGGTCAAGTCTTGATGAGTCACGATGCAGTGCTCAATCTGCAAAAAATCGGCTAATCCTTTCTGGAAAGCTATTTTCAGATTTTAAGAAGAGCGAATCGTCTGATTCGTTTTTTCTTTTTATACTGAAATAGTGATTTACTATAATAGGAATTTTCACAAAATTCTGTTATAATGGCTATATTAGAAAATTTCGAGGAGATAAAGATGACAGTTAAAATTGCTTTACTAGGATTTGGTACCGTTGCAAGTGGTGTGCCTTTCCTCCTAAAGGAAAATGGAGGAAAAATCAATCAATCAGCACATTCAGATATCAAAGTTGCTAAGGTATTGGTCAAGGATGAAGATGAAAAAAATCGCTTGCTTGCAGCAGGGAATGACTTTAACTTTGTAACCAATGTGGATGATATTTTATCAGACCAAGATATTACTATCGTAGTGGAATTGATGGGGCGTATTGAGCCTGCTAAAACCTTTATCACTCGTGCCTTGGAAGCTGGAAAACACGTTGTTACTGCTAACAAGGACCTTTTAGCTGTCCATGGCGCAGAATTGCTAGAAATCGCTCAAGCTAACAAGGTAGCACTTTACTACGAAGCAGCAGTTGCTGGTGGGATTCCAATTCTTCGTACTTTAGCAAATTCCTTGGCTTCTGATAAAATTACGCGCGTGCTTGGAGTAGTCAACGGAACTTCCAACTTCATGGTGACCAAGATGGTGGAAGAAGGCTGGTCTTACGATGATGCTCTTGCGGAAGCACAACGTCTAGGATTTGCAGAAAGCGATCCGACGAATGACGTAGATGGGATTGATGCAGCCTACAAGATGGTTATTTTGAGCCAATTTGCCTTTGGCATGAAGATTGCCTTTGATGATGTAGCCCACAAGGGAATCCGCAATATCACACCAGAAGACGTAGCTGTAGCTCAAGAGCTTGGTTACGTAGTGAAATTGGTTGGTTCTATTGAGGAAACTTCTTCAGGTATTGCTGCAGAAGTGACTCCAACCTTCCTACCTAAAGCGCACCCACTTGCTAGTGTGAATGGCGTAATGAACGCTGTCTTTGTAGAATCTATCGGTATTGGTGAGTCTATGTACTACGGACCAGGTGCGGGTCAAAAACCAACTGCAACAAGTGTTGTAGCTGATATTGTCCGTATCGTTCGTCGTTTGAATGATGGTACTATTGGCAAAGACTTCAACGAATATAGCCGTGACTTGGTCTTGGCAAATCCTGAAGATGTCAAAGCAAACTACTATTTCTCAATCTTGGCTCCAGACTCAAAAGGTCAGGTCTTGAAGTTGGCTGAAATCTTCAATGCTCAAGATATTTCCTTTAAGCAAATCCTTCAAGATGGCAAAGAGGGTGACAAGGCGCGTGTCGTTATCATCACACACAAGATTAATAAAGCCCAGCTTGAAAATGTCTCAGCTGAATTGAAGAAGGTTTCAGAATTCGACCTCTTGAATACCTTCAAGGTGCTAGGAGAATAAGATGAAGATTATTGTACCTGCAACCAGTGCCAATATCGGGCCAGGTTTTGACTCGGTCGGTGTAGCTGTAACCAAGTATCTTCAAATTGAGGTCTGCGAAGAAGGAGATGAGTGGTTGATTGAACACCAGATTGGCAAATGGATTCCACATGATGAGCGTAATCTCTTGCTCAAAATCGCTTTGCAAATTGTACCAGATTTGAAACCTAGACGCTTGAAAATGACCAGTGATGTTCCCTTGGCGCGTGGTTTGGGTTCTTCCAGCTCAGTTATTGTGGCTGGGATTGAACTAGCCAACCAATTGGGGAAACTCGACTTGTCTGATCATGAAAAATTGCAGTTAGCGACCAAGATTGAAGGACACCCTGATAATGTGGCTCCAGCCATTTATGGTAATCTCGTTATTGCAAGTTCTGTTGAAGGGCAAGTCTCTGCTATCGTAGCAGACTTTCCAGAGTGTGATTTTCTAGCTTACATTCCAAACTATGAATTACGTACTCGCGACAGCCGTAGTGTCTTGCCTAAAAAATTGTCTTATAAGGAAGCTGTTGCTGCAAGTTCTATCGCCAATGTAGCGGTTGCTGCCTTGTTGGCAGGAGACATGGTGACCGCTGGGCAAGCAATCGAGGGAGACCTCTTCCATGAGCGCTATCGTCAGGACTTGGTAAGAGAATTTGCGATGATTAAGCAAGTGACCAAAGAAAATGGAGCCTATGCAACCTACCTTTCTGGTGCTGGGCCGACAGTTATGGTTCTGGCTTCTCATGACAAGATGCCAACAATTAAGGCAGAATTGGAAAAGCAACCTTTCAAAGGAAAACTGCATGACTTGAGAGTTGATACCCAAGGTGTCCGTGTAGAAGCAAAATAAAGAATAGAAGATAGGATGGGGAAACTCTTGACCAGAGGCTTTCATATCCTTTTTGTGAAAAGAAGTTTATACTCAATGAAAATCAAAGAGCAAACTAGGAAGTTAGCCGCAGGCTGCTCAAAACAGTGTTTTGAGGTTGTGGATAGAACTGAAGAAGTCAGCTCAAAATACTGTTTTGAGGTTGCAGATGTGAGCTGACGTGGTTTGAAGAGATTTTCGAAGAGTATTAGTTAAAAACGTGATAAAGGAGAAATAAAGATGGCAGAAATTTATCTAGCAGGTGGTTGTTTTTGGGGCCTAGAGGAATATTTTTCACGCATTTCTGGAGTGCTAGAAACCAGTGTTGGCTACGCTAATGGTCAAGTCGAAACGACCAATTACCAGTTGCTCAAGGAAACAGACCATGCAGAAACGGTCCAAGTGATTTACGATGAGAAGGAAGTGTCACTCAGAGAGATTTTACTTTATTATTTCCGAGTTATCGATCCTCTATCTATCAATCAACAAGGGAATGACCGTGGTCGCCAATATCGAACTGGGATTTATTATCAGGATGAAGCAGATTTGCCAGCTATCTACACAGTGGTACAGGAGCAGGAACGCATGCTGGGTCGAAAGATTGCAGTAGAAGTGGAGCAATTACGCCACTACATTCTGGCTGAAGACTACCACCAAGATTATCTCAGGAAGAATCCTTCAGGTTACTGTCATATCGATGTGACCGATGCTGATAAGCCATTGATTGATGCAGCAAACTATGAAAAGCCTAGCCAAGAAGTGTTAAAGGCCAGTCTATCTGAAGAGTCTTATCGTGTCACACAAGAAGCTGCTACAGAGGCTCCATTTACCAATGCCTATGACCAAACCTTTGAAGAGGGGATTTATGTAGATATTACGACGGGTGAGCCACTCTTTTTTGCCAAGGATAAGTTTGCTTCAGGTTGTGGTTGGCCAAGTTTTAGCCGTCCGATTTCCAAAGAGTTGATTCATTATTACAAGGATCTGAGCCATGGAATGGAGCGAATTGAAGTTCGTTCTCGTTCAGGCAGCGCTCACTTGGGTCATGTTTTCACAGATGGACCGCGGGAGTTAGGCGGCCTCCGTTACTGTATCAATTCTGCTTCTTTACGCTTTGTGGCCAAGGATGAGATGGAAAAAGCAGGATATGGCTATCTATTGCCTTACTTAAACAAATAAAACAGAGAGTGGGGCTTCCCACTTTCTTCATTTCTAGAATATGAATAGAAGGGATTTATGAAACACCTATTATCTTACTTCAAACCCTACATCAAGGAATCAATTTTAGCCCCCTTGTTCAAGCTGTTAGAAGCTGTTTTTGAGCTCTTGGTTCCCATGGTGATTGCTGGGATTGTTGACCAATCTTTACCTCAGGGAGATCAAGGTCATCTCTGGATGCAGATTGGCCTGCTCCTTATCTTTGCAGTAATTGGCGTTTTAGTGGCCTTGATAGCTCAATTTTACTCAGCAAAGG
Organism: Streptococcus pseudopneumoniae ATCC BAA-960 = CCUG 49455; assembly: GCF_002087075.1. GTDB lineage: Bacteria > Bacillota > Bacilli > Lactobacillales > Streptococcaceae > Streptococcus > Streptococcus pseudopneumoniae. Next base: position 35,994 of record NZ_MWSM01000040.1, on the reverse strand, counting down.
CAGCAGTAGGCTTTGCTAAGGAATTGACAAACGATCTTTATCGTCATATTCTTTCCTTGTCCAAGGACAGCAGAGACCGTCTGACAACTTCTAGTTTGGTCACTCGCTTGACTTCGGATACCTACCAGATTCAGACTGGTATCAATCAATTCCTGCGTCTCTTTTTGCGAGCGCCCATTATCGTTTTTGGTGCCATTTTTATGGCTTATCGAATCTCAGCTGAGTTGACTTTCTGGTTTTTAGTCATGGTTGCCATTTTGACCATTGTCATTGTAGGGTTATCTCGATTGGTCAATCCTCTCTACAGTAGTCTCAGAAAGAAAACGGACCAACTGGTTCAGGAAACGCGCCAGCAATTGCAAGGGATGCGGGTTATTCGTGCTTTTGGTCAAGAAAAACGAGAGTTACAGATTTTTCAAACCCTTAACCAAGTTTATGCTAGATTACAAGAAAAGACAGGTTTCTGGTCTAGTTTATTAACACCTCTGACCTATCTGATTGTCAATGGAACTCTTCTCGTTATTATCTGGCAAGGCTATATTTCAATTCAAGGAGGAGTGCTCAGTCAAGGTGCTCTTATTGCTCTTATCAATTACCTCTTACAGATTTTGGTGGAATTGGTCAAGCTAGCCATGCTGATCAATTCCCTCAACCAGTCCTACATCTCAGCTAAGCGAATCGAGGAGGTCTTTGAGGAATCTCCCGAAAACATCCATTCAGAATTAGAACAAAAGCAAGTTACCAGTGGTCGGGTTTTACAAGTCCAAGAATTGACTTTTACCTATCCTGATGCGGCCCAGCCTTCTCTGAGAGACATTTCCTTTGATATGAAGCAAGGGCAAATCCTTGGTATCATCGGAGGGACAGGTTCTGGTAAATCAAGCTTGGTGCAAGTCATCCTTGGACTTTACCCAGCAGACAAGGGGAGCATAGACCTTTATCGAGATGGAACTAGTCCTCTCAATCTTGAACAGTGGCGGTCTTGGATTGCCTATGTGCCCCAAAAAGTCGAACTCTTTAAGGGAACCATTCGTTCTAACTTGACTCTAGGTTTACATCAAGAAGTATCTGACCAAGAACTCTGGCAGGCCTTGGAGATTGCGCAAGCTAAGGATTTTGTCAGTGAAAAGGAAGGACTTTTGGATGCCCTAGTTGAGGCAGGTGGTCGAAATTTTTCAGGTGGACAAAAACAAAGGCTGTCTATCGCACGTGCAGTCTTGCGCCAAGTTCCATTTCTCATCCTAGATGATGCGACCTCAGCACTGGACATCATTACCGAGTCTAAGCTCTTGAAAGCTATTCGAGAAAATCTGCCTAACACGAGCTTAATCTTGATTTCTCAAAGAACATTGACTTTACAGATGGCTGACCAGATTCTACTCTTAGAAAAAGGAGAGCTCCTAGCTATCGGCAAGCACGAGGACTTGATGAAATCCAGTCAAGTCTATCGCGAAATCAATGCATCCCAACATGGAAAGGAGGGATAGTATGAGACGACAAACTGCAAACCAGACGTTCACACGTTTGGCTAAAGACCTTGCAAGTCATCCCTTCCTTCTTTTTCTAGCCTTTCTAGGAACTATTGCCCAGGTTGCCTTATCAATCTACCTACCTATTCTGATTGGGCAGGTCATAGACCAAGTTCTAGTGGCTGGTTCTTCACCAGTTTTTTGGCAGATTTTTCTCCAGATGATCTTGGTAGTTATAGGAAATACTCTGGTACAATGGGCCAATCCTCTTCTTTATAATCGCCTAATCTTCTCTTATACCAGAGACTTGCGAGAGCGAATCATTTATAAGCTCCATCGGTTACCGATTGCTTTCGTGGATCGGCAAGGAAGTGGAGAGATGGTCAGTCGGGTAACCACAGACATAGAACAGTTGGCAGCTGGCTTGACCATGATTTTTAACCAATTTTTCATTGGTGTTTTGATGATTTTGGTTAGTATTCTAGCCATGCTCCAAATTCATCTCCTTATGACCCTCATGGTTTTGCTGTTGACGCCACTGTCTATGGTAATCTCACGATTTATTGCCAAACGCTCCTATCATCTCTTCCAGAAGCAAACAGAGACCAGAGGGACTCAAACTCAGTTGATTGAAGAATCGCTTAGCCAGCAGACCATTATCCAGTCCTTTAATGCTCAGGTAGAGTTTATCAAAAGACTGTGTGAGGCTAATGACAACTACGCAGGCTATTCGCAGTCGGCCATCTTTTATTCTTCAACGGTCAATCCTTCGACTCGCTTTGTCAATGCGCTCATTTATGCGATTCTAGCTGGAGTAGGAGCTTATCGTATCATGATGGGGTCAACCTTGACCATTGGGCGTTTAGTGACTTTTTTGAACTATGTCCAACAGTATACCAAGCCCTTTAACGATATTTCTTCAGTGCTAGCTGAGTTGCAAAGTGCTCTGGCTTGCGCAGAGCGCGTCTATGCTGTCTTAGAAAGTCCTGAGGTTGCTGAAACAGGCAAGGAAGTCTTGACCAGTGACCAAGTTAAGGGAGCTATTTCCTTTAAACATGTCTCTTTTGGTTACCATCCTGAAAAGATTTTGATTAAGGATTTATCTATTGATATTCCAGCTGGTAGCAAGGTAGCCATCGTTGGTCCGACAGGTGCAGGAAAATCAACCCTTATCAATCTTCTTATGCGTTTCTATCCTATTAACTCAGGAGATATCTTGCTGGATGGGCAATCCATTTATGATTATACCCTAGTATCATTGAGACAGCAGTTTGGCATGGTGCTCCAAGAAACCTGGCTCAAGCAAGGAACCATTCATGACAATATTGCTTTTGGAAATCCTGAAGCCAGTCGGGAGCAGGTGATTGCTGCTGCCAAAGCAGCCAATGCAGATTTTTTCATCCAACAGTTGCCACAGGGATACGATACCAAGTTAGAAAATGCAGGAGAATCTCTCTCTGTCGGTCAGACCCAGCTCTTGACTATAGCGCGAGTCTTTTTGGATATTCCAAAGATTCTTATCTTAGACGAGGCAACTTCCTCCATCGATACACGGACAGAAGTGCTAGTACAGGATGCCTTTGCAAAACTCATGAAGGGGCGCACAAGCTTTATCATCGCCCACCGTTTGTCAACCATTCAGGATGCGGATTTGATTCTTGTCTTGGTAGATGGCGACATCGTGGAGCATGGCAATCATCAGGATCTCATGGCTAGAAAGGGTAAGTATTACCAAATGCAGCAAGCAGCAGCTTTTAGCTCTGAATAAGCCATTCTCTTTTGAAAGTTTATGGACGAAAAAAGTTGCCTTCGGGTGACTTTTTTGTTACAATAGCTAGAAAAATTGTTCACTGTAATACTTAATGAAAATCAAAGAGCAAACTAGGAAGCTAGCCGCAGGTTACTAAAAGCACTGCTTTAAGGTTGTAGATAAGACTGAC
>NZ_MWSM01000040.1:0-32560 GCF_002087075.1 Streptococcus pseudopneumoniae ATCC BAA-960 = CCUG 49455 | reverse complement strand
ACTGACGAAGTCAGTAACCACACCTACGGCAAAGTGAATCTGAAGTAGTTTGAAGAGAGTATAACTTGTCTTTTAGAAAAGGAGCCTATAATGAAAGTCTTTCAGAATGTAAATATCGTGACTTGTGATCAAGATTTCCATGTTTATCTTGATGGAATCTTAGCAGTCAAGGATTCTCAAATCGTCTATGTCGGTCAAGATAAGCCAGCGTTTTTAGAGCAAGCTGAGCAGATTATAGACTATCAGGGAGCTTGGATTATGCCTGGGTTGGTCAATTGCCACACCCATTCTGCTATGACAGGTTTGAGAGGAATTCGGGATGATAGCAATCTCCATGAATGGCTCAATGACTATATCTGGCCAGCAGAAGCTGAGTTTACTCCCGACATGACTACTAAGGCGGTCAAAGAAGCTCTGACAGAGATACTCCAGTCAGGAACAACAACCTTTAATGATATGTATAATCCCAATGGTGTGAATATTGAGCAGATTTATCAGGCAGTGAAAGATTCCAAGATGCGTTGTTATTTTTCTCCGACTCTTTTTTCTTCAGAGACAGAAACAACTGCTGAGACTATAAGCAGAACTCGATCCATCATAGACGAAATCTTAAAATATAAAAATCCAAATTTCAAGGTTATGGTAGCACCTCATTCTCCCTATAGCTGCAGTAGAGACTTGCTGGAAGCGAGTTTGGAAATGGCAAAAGAGCTTGCTATTCCAATCCATATCCATGTGGCGGAGACCAAGGAAGAATCAGGCATTATCCTGAAACGATACGGCAAACGCCCCCTCGCCTTTCTAGAAGAACTGGGTTACTTAGATCATCCGTCTGTCTTTGCTCATGGGGTCGAATTAAACGAGCGAGAAATTGAACGCTTGGCAACTTCTCAAGTGGCTATTGCTCACAATCCTATCAGTAATCTCAAACTGGCATCAGGAATTGCTCCAATTATCCAGCTCCAAAAAGCAGGAGTAGCAGTCGGAATTGCGACTGACTCGGTCGCTTCCAATAACAATCTTGATATGTTTGAGGAGGGACGGACTGCAGCCCTTCTTCAGAAGATGAAAAGTGGAGATGCCAGCCAATTTCCTATCGAAACAGCTCTCAAGGCACTGACAATCGAAGGGGCTAAGGTTCTAGGAATGGAAAATCAGATAGGAAGTCTAGAAGTCGGCAAGCAGGCAGATTTTCTCGTTATTCAACCACAAGGCAAAATCCATCTCCAACCTCAAGAAAATATGCTCTCTCACCTAGTTTATGCTGTCAAATCCAGTGATGTTGATGATGTCTATATTGCTGGAGAACAGGTTGTTAAGCAAGGTCAAGTTCTGACAGTAGAACTTTAGAAGAAAAATCACGAAAAATTTTAAAAAAAGTTTGTAAAAATCTTGCATTCTTTTTTTGACTATGCTATACTTATATACGGTTTGAAAAAACTGCCTAAGACAGTAGGGGAGCTCGACTCATAAATATCCTACCGAGGACAAAACGTATCATGTAAAAAGAAGCGTATTGTACTTTCGTGTCTAGGTTTGGGCGCGTTTTTCTTTTGGAAAAATTCCCCAAGCAAAATAATTACGGAGGTGAACACACTAATGAGTGAAGCAATTATTGCTAAAAAAGCGGAACTAGTTGACGTAGTAGCTGAAAAAATGAAAGCTGCTGCATCTATCGTCGTTGTAGACGCTCGTGGTTTGACAGTTGAGCAAGATACAGTTCTTCGTCGTGAGCTTCGTGGAAGCGAAGTTGAGTATAAAGTCATTAAAAACTCAATCTTGCGTCGTGCAGCTGAAAAAGCTGGTCTTGAAGATCTTGCATCAGTATTCGTTGGACCATCTGCAGTAGCATTTTCTAACGAAGATGTTATTGCACCAGCGAAAATCTTGAACGACTTTTCTAAAAACGCTGAAGCACTTGAAATCAAAGGTGGTGCAATCGAAGGCGCTGTCGCATCTAAAGAAGAGATTCTTGCACTTGCAACTCTTCCAAACCGCGAAGGACTTCTTTCTATGCTCCTTTCTGTACTTCAAGCGCCAGTGCGCAACGTTGCTCTTGCAGTCAAAGCGGTTGCAGAAAGCAAAGAAGACGCAGCTTAATCTTAAGCTACGTAGCGTAGCCTAGCTACGAAAATCTATTATAAATTTAAAACATATTTGGAGGAAATAACAATGGCATTGAACATTGAAAACATTATTGCTGAAATTAAAGAAGCTTCAATCCTTGAATTGAACGACCTTGTAAAAGCTATCGAAGAAGAATTTGGTGTAACTGCAGCTGCTCCTGTAGCTGTTGCTGCAGCTGGTGCTGCTGACGCTGGTGCTGCTAAAGATTCATTCGACGTTGAATTGACATCTGCAGGCGACAAAAAAGTTGGCGTTATCAAAGTTGTACGTGAAATCACAGGTCTTGGTCTTAAAGAAGCTAAAGAACTTGTTGACGGTGCACCAGCACTTGTTAAAGAAGGCGTTGCAACTGCAGAAGCTGAAGAAATCAAAGCTAAATTGGAAGAAGCTGGAGCTTCAGTTACTCTTAAATAATAGAGCGACTACATTAGTAGCTTAAAAACATGATTAAATCGCTATTCTTAGGAGTAGTGGTTTTTCTTTTTGTTTAAGAAGTTGGCGAGTAAGTAATACTCAATGAAAATCAAAGAGCAAACTAGGAAACTAGCCGCAGGCTGCTCAAAACACTGTTTTGAGGTTGCAGATAGAACTGACGAAGTCAGTAACATATCTACGGTAAGGCGACGCTGACGTGGTTTGAAGAGATTTTCGAAAAGTATAAAATAGATTGAATTTAGAATAGTCCACTGAGTTTTATAAAACATTGTTAGAAATTGGTTTGAATTCCGCAATCAATTTGTTCGGTTTTTATTTCATTTAATTTAATTAAATTAGAATTTCCCAACCGTTTAACTCAAGATAAAAATCCCCAATCGAAGCGATTGAGGATTAAGCAAATGAATCTTAAACAATACCTTGGGCAATCATAGCGTTTGCTACATTTTCAAATGCAGCAATGTTTGCTCCTGCAAGATAGTCTTTATCAAGACCATATGTTTCTGAAGTTGTTTTAGCTGTGTTGAAGATGTTTGTCATGATGTCTTTGAGACGTCCATCAACTTCCTCACGAGTCCATGAGAGGCGAAGACTGTTTTGGCTCATTTCAAGGGCTGAAACGGCTACACCACCAGCGTTGGCAGCTTTGGCAGGTCCGTAGAAGATACCATTTTCTTTGTAGATTTTGATGGCATCAAGGTCGCTCGGCATGTTGGCACCTTCAGATACACAGATAACGCCTTGAGCAACCAAACGTTTAGCTGCTTCACCGTTGATTTCGTTTTGAGTAGCACATGGAAGCGCAATATCATAGTTTCCAGCGTAAGTCCATACAGAACCTTCATGATAAGTAGCAGTTGCTTTTTCAGCAGCATACTCAGTCAAACGAGCACGACGTTTTTCTTTAACATCTACCAAGAGATCGAAGTCAATACCGTTTTCATCGATGACATAACCATTTGAATCAGATACAGAGATAACAGTTGCACCAAGTTCAGTTGCTTTTTGAAGAGCGTATTGAGCAACGTTACCAGAACCTGAAATGACCACTTTCTTACCAGCGAAGCTATTACCGTTAGCTTTAAGCATTTCTTCAGTGTAGTAAACCAAACCGTAACCAGTTGCTTCTGGACGAATCAAGCTACCACCAAATCCAAGAGGTTTACCAGTCAAGACACCAGCATCAAACTGGTTAAGACGCTTGTATTGACCATAAAGGTAACCAATTTCGCGTCCACCTACACCGATATCACCAGCAGGTACGTCAAGTGATGGTCCGATATGTTTTTGCAATTCAGTCATGAAACTTTGGCAGAAGCGCATCACTTCAGCATCTGTTTTACCTTTAGGATCGAAGTCTGATCCACCTTTACCTCCACCGATAGGAAGTCCAGTCAAGACATTTTTGAAGATTTGTTCGAATCCGAGGAATTTCAAGATCCCTTGGTTTACAGTTGGGTGGAAACGAAGTCCGCCTTTGTATGGTCCAACAGCTGAGTTGAATTGAACACGGTAGCCACGGTTTACTTGAACTTTTCCATCACGGTCAACCCAAGGAACACGGAAAGAAATCACGCGCTCAGGCTCAGTAATACGTGCCAAGATATTTTCTTCGATATACTCAGGGTGTTTTTCAAATACAGGTTCCAAAGTGTTGAAAAATTCTTCAACAGCTTGGAGGAATTCAGCCTCGTGCCCGTTACGAGCTTTTACAGTTTCAAACACGCTTTGGATATATTCTTTAGCAGATGTCATATCGTTCTCCTTTTATTGTCATATTTTATTACATGAGTCATTATAGCAGAATTTTTTTTCACTGTAAAGAAAAAAACAGAAATTTTCTAAAAATTCTTTCAATTTGTTTTTTGGTTTCAGCTTTTCTTGAACTGATAAAAATCAAACTTTTTTCTTGTAAATATCTTTCTCAAAGAGAAAATCTAAAAATATGCTATAAGAAAAGAAAATGTTTAGCAATTCAGAAATCACTTGTTAATTTATCCGTGATATGTTAGATTTGCCAGTAAAACTATGATCATTTTGGAGGAAAGCAATATTTACATCTCCTTATTCAGGGCAGGATTTTCTATACAAGTATAGATGTCTTGCTGGAGTTGGATCATGGAACCCAAGCGGTTACTGTGATTTAGAACTATCATCAGAATTTTTTCATTAGACTTGTTCGGTAACCATAAAGTACTATACTATCTATGAACAAGACCCAGAAAAAGTAGCTTTATTTCTTAAGAATTTTAATAGTTTAAAGCATCTAGTACCTGTTTATATTGATAAAACAGGATTCGATACTTATTTTTATCGAGAGTATGGTCGCTCATTAAAAGGTCAGATAATAAGAGGTAAAGTATCTGGAAGAAGATATCAGAGGATTTCTTTGGTTGCAGGGCTAACAAATGGTGAGTTAATCGCTCCAATGACTTACGAAGAGACGATGACGAGCGACTTTTTTGAAGCATGGTTTCAGAAGTTTCTCTTACCAACATTAACCACACCATCGGTTATTATTATGGATAATGCAAGATTCCAATAGAATAGCTAGGATAGAACTCTTGTGTGAAGAGTTTGGGCATAAACTTTTACCTCTTACTCCCTACTCACCTGAGTACAATCCTATTGAGAAGACATGTGCTCATATCAAAAAGCACCTCAAAAAGGTATTACCAAGTTGCAATACCTTTTACGAGGCTCTTTTGTCCCACTCTTGTTTCAGTTTGTTATAAACACCTAAGATAAGAGCTATACTAGGTAAATAAAAATCTCTATACTATTTGAAAGTGAAGACTACTCACTGTGAGATAGTATAGAGTATTTTTGTTGTAGTTAAACCATCCTACCCATTCCCCATTGTAATTAACACGGTAACCGTCTGGTGTAGTCGTATTGATTGCTAGAGCACCAGAGCTATAAGCATAGTACCATTTGCCAGATACCTTCATCCAGCCTGTTTTCATAGCACCTGAACCGTCGAGATAGTACCAAGTCTCACCGTCTTTCAACCAACCTGCTTGCATCCAGACTGAACTATCGAAGCGATACCAGATATTATCTAATTTTGCCCACTGATTGTAAGGGTAAGATCCCATCAAGTTGCATAAACTACCAACGCGAGCCAGCTTGTCGCCAAAAACCCATACTTTTACCTACTTCTTGCATTTGGTTAAAGAAATTGTAGGAATTATTCGTTGTACTCTTATTTTCATTTTTGATTTTATGAGTTCCGATAGCCTTCAAATTTTTGTCAAAAAGATTCGCCTTAGTCGCAAATGTTTGAATCTGAGAAGAGTAGGCTTCTATGTATTGAATGGCTTTTCCATAACCACCAGCTAATTCTTCAGAGCCACCAGATGATGTTCCGAAACTTTGTGCAACGGTAATCCATCCATTTTGAGTAACAGGGTTTTCAAAGGCTGCCAAACCCATATAGGTCAATTCTGGATTGATTAAGGATTCGTAGTGTCCAGTTTGATCAGAGACATTTGCTCCGCTACGAGATTTATAGAATATATTTCTCAATGGTACGCGCAACACCGTCTTCTTCGTTGCTTGCTGTAACGGCATCCGCAAGAGATTTGACATAATCGCTTGCATTTCCCATTGCAATGCCCATCCCTGCAAACTGGAGCATTTCGATATCGTTATTAGCATCGCCCATGGCCATAATCTCTGAGGAATCAATCTTCAAAATCTCTGCTAATCGTGAAAGAGCGGTAGCCTTGGTCGTTCCAAGTGGCATAGCTTCATAAATGACAGGCTGCGAACGAACTCCACTGAATCGTTGGCAGAGTTCCTCAGCAAAACGCTGCTCAAAATCGTCTGTTTGTTCTTCGTTGCCCAAAAACATGCCTTGGAACATACGATATTTACCACTAGTCGCTTCCTCAAGGGAAATTTCAGTCAAGTCTGAAAAGACTAGGTCGGCATCATTCTGGATGACTTGATTAGGCTTGCCACCGAGGACGAAATAATGTTTCTCATCAAAAAGAGTCAACTGAACATCACTTTTTTCAGCTAGATCATAGAGGTATTCGATGTCTGCTGGACTAAGTTCTTGCCAGTCAACTAGTCCCCAGTCACTTGTCTGGTGAGTTGAGCAACCATTGTTAACAATCACATACTCATTCTGGAGGCCAAGCCCCAGTTTTTTGTAGTAGGGGAGGACACCGAAAAGCGGGCGACCCGTACAAAGAACCAATTTGACACCTTTTTCAATAGCTTGGTGAATAGCAGTAATGTGAGCTTGTGGAATTTCCTTGGCTTCATCGAGGAGGGTTCCGTCCATATCCAAGGCTAGTAGTTTAATCATAGGTCTTCCTTCTTTATCTTTTGGTATTATTATAACATATTTTGGAGAAGATGACGGTCAAAGGGACAGGAGCTAATTGATTTTGCAGTTTAGGACGTTTTGATGACAATTCATGATTTGAAGAGGATATTTGGCCAAGATATGTTATACTAAACTTGTCAACGTTGCAACTAGACAAATTAAAAAACCAACTTAATATAATAGTTTTTTGTAAGTAGGTATGAGTATCAGATTACTCAACTAATCTAAACAATAACGGAGGAAATATATCATGATTTTAATGACAAAAAATATAAATCTAACAAATGAAGAATTAGAGCTGATACAAGGTGGAGCAGATCCCTATGGAAAAGAACCTAATGGTTATTTTCCTTGGCAAATAGAGCCGGTATTAACTATGCCGGTTCATGGATTTTGTCCCAGAGGAACCTATGATTTAGGATATATTGGAGGAGGCAATCATCTTTGCAAAGGAAGTCCTGCGAGATTTTAAGTAAAATTTATTAGGAATATGGAGAAAACAGAGGATTTAATATGAAAAAACGGATTATTCAGATTTTACTAGCATTATCCTTAATTTTTTACAAATCAACTTGGTTTTGGGGAATTTTCAATCACCTCGCAAAGCCCTATCTACCAGCAAGTCGTGAATTTTTTCAGATTCTGCTTTGGATGGAGAGTGGAGGTCTTTTATTAGCGGTCATCTATCTACTAGTTTTTGCAGGAAAGAAGACTTTTCATTTCAAATGGCAGCTGAGGCACTTTATCTACCTTTTACTGGGTTACATCATTTTGTATATGTCTGACGTCCTCTTGTCTTATTTCATACCCTCGTCTTCAAATCAAATTTCTTTGAATGAAACGATAGAAATGATAGGGAGACAGGAATTACCCTATTTCTTGCTCATGGCTTGCTTCATCGGCCCTATTGCTGAGGAATTGATTTATCGCGGTGTGCTTATGACAACCTTTTTCAAAAACTCGCCTTGGTACGGAGATGTCTTGCTTTCTGCTATTATTTTCGGTTATATTCATATCAATTTTGCTTTAACTCCTCTTGCTTTTTTCATTTATGCTAGTGGAGGTCTCATTTTAGCTCTACTGTATCGCATGACAAAAAATCTCTACTATCCAATACTAGTTCATATTCTCATCAATATCACTGCCTTCTGGAATGTATGGTTACTCCTATTTTCAGGAAGTTAGCTTACTAAAAAAATGTCGGAACTTTCCGGCATTTTCTTTTTTCACAAATAGTCAACGTTTTTCTTTTCGATATTGGAGTGGTGTGTATCCAGTTATTTTTTGAATTGATTTTGAAAATAAGGTTGGCTTGAGAAAGGCAGATAGTGAAGATAGTTAAGAAGGTTAAGAAGAATAGGATGTTCTTTTTTCCTTTTTGGAAAACTTCTAAAATATGGTATAATGAAAAGATAAAGAAGTTGGAGGTAGAAGATGAACATTCAACAATTACGCTATGTTGTGGCCATTGCCAATAGCGGTACTTTTCGTGAAGCTGCTGAAAAGATGTATGTTAGTCAGCCGAGTCTGTCTATTTCTGTTCGTGATTTGGAAAAAGAATTGGGTTTTAAGATTTTCCGTCGGACCAGCTCAGGGACTTTCTTGACTCGTCGTGGTATGGAATTCTATGAAAAAGCGCAAGAATTGGTTAAAGGATTTGATATTTTTCAAAATCAGTATGCCCATCCTGAGGAAGAAAAGGATGAATTTTCCATTGCCAGTCAGCACTATGACTTCTTGCCACCAACCATTACGGCCTTTTCAGAGCGCTATCCTGATTATAAGAACTTCCGTATTTTTGAATCAACTACTGTTCAAATTTTAGACGAAGTAGCGCAAGGTCACAGTGAGATTGGGATTATCTACCTCAATAATCAAAATAAAAAAGGGATTATGCAACGGGTTGAAAAGTTAGGCCTAGAGGTTATTGAACTAATTCCCTTCCATACCCATATTTATCTCCGTGAGGGGCATCCTTTAGCTCAGAAAGAGGAATTGGTCATGGAGGATTTAGCGGATCTACCAACGGTTCGTTTCACGCAAGAGAAAGACGAGTATCTTTATTATTCAGAGAACTTTGTTGATACCAGCGCGAGCTCGCAGATGTTTAATGTGACAGACCGTGCTACTTTGAATGGTATTTTGGAGCGGACGGACGCTTATGCGACAGGTTCTGGATTTTTAGATAGTGACAGTGTGAATGGCATCACAGTTATTCGTCTCAAGGATAACCTAGATAACCGCATGGTCTATGTTAAACGTGAAGAAGTGGAGCTGAGTCAAGCTGGAACTCTTTTCGTAGAAGTCATGCAAGAATATTTTAATCAGAAGAGGAAATCATGAAAAAAAGAGGAATAGTGGCAGTCATTGTACTGCTTTTGATTGCGCTGGATCAGTTAGTTAAATCCTATATCGTCCAACAGATTCCACTGGGTGAAGTGCGCTCCTGGATTCCCAATTTCGTTAGCTTGACCTACCTGCAAAATCGAGGGGCAGCCTTTTCTATCTTACAAGATCAGCAGTTGTTATTCGCTGTCATTACCCTGGTCGTCGTGGTAGGTGCCATTTGGTATCTACATAAGCACATGGAGGACTCATTCTGGATGGTCTTGGGTTTGACTCTGATAATCGCGGGTGGTCTTGGAAACTTTATTGACAGGGTCAGTCAGGGCTTTGTTGTGGATATGTTTCACCTTGACTTTATCAATTTTGCAATTTTCAATGTGGCAGATAGCTATCTGACTGTTGGAGTGATTATTTTATTGATTGCAATGCTAAAAGAGGAAATAAATGGAAATTAAAATTGAAACTGGTGGCCTGCGTTTAGATAAGGCTTTGTCAGATTTGACAGAATTATCACGTAGTCTCGCGAATGAACAAATCAAATCAGGCCAGGTCTTGGTCAATGGCCAAGTCAAGAAAGCTAAATACACTGTCCAAGAGGGCGATGTCGTCACTTACCATGTGCCAGAACCAGAGGTTTTAGAGTATGTGGCTGAGGATCTTCCGCTAGAAATCATCTACCAAGATGAGGATGTGGCTGTTGTCAACAAACCTCAGGGAATGGTTGTGCATCCGAGTGCTGGTCATACTAGTGGAACCCTAGTAAATGCCCTTATGTATCATATTAAGGACTTGTCGGGTATCAATGGGGTTCTGCGTCCAGGAATTGTTCATCGTATTGATAAGGATACGTCAGGTCTTCTTATGATTGCTAAAAATGATGAGGCGCATCTAGCACTTGCCCAAGAACTCAAGGATAAAAAGTCTCTCCGCAAATATTGGGCGATTGTTCATGGAAATTTGCCCAATGATCGCGGTGTGATTGAAGCACCGATTGGCCGGAGTGAAAAAGATCGTAAGAAACAGGCTGTGACTGCTAAAGGGAAACCTGCAGTAACTCGTTTCCACGTCTTGGAACGCTTTGGCGATTATAGCTTAGTGGAGTTGCAACTAGAGACAGGGCGTACCCATCAGATTCGTGTCCACATGGCTTATATCGGTCATCCAGTTGCTGGGGATGAAGTCTATGGTCCTCGTAAGACACTTAAGGGGCATGGACAATTTCTTCATGCCAAGACTCTAGGTTTTACTCATCCGAGAACAGGTGAGACCTTAGAATTTACAGCAGATATCCCAGCAATTTTTAAGGAAACATTGGAGAGATTGAGGAAGTAAGAATGAAAAAGAAATTAACTAGTTTAGCACTTGCAGGCGCTTTTTTAGGCTTGTCATGGTATGGAAATGTTCAAGCTCAAGAAAGTTCAGGAAATAAAATCCACTTTATAAATGTTCATGAAGGTGGCAGTGATGCGATTATTCTTGAAAGCAATGGACATTTTGCCATGGTGGATACAGGAGAAGATTATGATTTCCCAGATGGAAGTGATTCTCGTTATCCATGGAGACAGGGTATCAATACAACTTATAAGCATGTTCTAACAGACCGTGTCTTTCGTCGTTTGAAGGAATTGGGTGTCCAAAAACTTGATTTTATTTTGGTAACCCATACCCACAGTGACCATATTGGAAATGTTGATGAATTACTGTCTACCTATCCAGTTGACCGAGTCTATCTTAAGAAATATAGTGATAATCGTATTACTAAGCCTGAACGTCTTTGGGATAATCTGTATGGCTATGATAAGGTTTTAAAGACTGCTGCTGAAAAAGGTGTTTCAGTTATTCAAAATATCACACAAGGAGATGCTCATTTTCAGTTTGGAGACATGGATATTCAACTATATAATTATGAAAATGAAACAGATTCATCAGGTGAATTAAAGAAAATTTGGGATGATAATTCCAATTCCTTGATTAGCGTAGTAAAAGTCAATGGTAAGAAAATTTACCTTGGGGGCGACTTAGATAATGTGCATGGAGCGGAAGATAAGTATGGACCTCTCATTGGAAAAGTTGATTTGATGAAGTTTAATCATCACCATGATACCAACAAATCAAATACCAAGGATTTTATTAAAAATTTGAGTCCGAGTTTGATTGTTCAAACTTCGGATAGTCTACCTTGGAAAAATGGTGTTGATAGTGAGTATGTTAATTGGCTCAAAGAACGAGGAATTGAGAGAATCAACGCAGCCAGCAAAGACTATGATGCAACAGTTTTTGATATTCGACAAGACGGTTTAGTAAACATTTCAACTTCCTACAAGCCTATTCCAAGTTTTCAAGCTGGTTGGCATAAGAGTTCATATGGAAACTGGTGGTATCAAGCGCCTGATTCTACAGGAGAATATGCTGTCGGTTGGAATGAAATTAAGGGTGAATGGTATTACTTTAACCAAACGGGTATCTTATTACAGAATCAATGGAAAAAATGGAACAATCGTTGGTTCTATTTGACAAACTCTGGTGTTGCTGCTAAAAATTGGAAGAAAATCGCTGGAATCTGGTATTATTTTAACAAAGAAAACCAGATGGAAATTGGTTGGATTCAAGATAAAGAGCAGTGGTATTATTTGGATGTTGATGGCTCTATGAAGACAGGTTGGCTTCAATATAAGGGGCAATGGTATTACTTTGCTCCATCAGGGGAAATGAAAACGGGCTGGGTAAAAGATAAAGAAGCCTGGTACTATATGGATTCTACTGGTATCATGAAGACAGGTGAGATAGAAGTTGCTGGACATCATTACTATCTAGAAGAATCAGGAGCTATGAAGCAAGGCTGGCTTAAAAAGGCAAATGATTGGTATTTCTACAAGACAGATGGTTCACGAGCTATAGGTTGGATTAAAGACAAGGATAAATGGTACTTCTTGAAAGAAAATGGTCAATTACTTGTGAATGGTAAGACACCAGAAGGCTATACTGTGGATTCAAGTGGTGCCTGGTTAGTGGATGTTCCGATCGAGAAATCTGCTACAATTAAAACTACAAGTCATTCAGAAATAAAAGAATCCAAAGAAGTAGTGAAAAAGGATCTTGAAAATAAAGAAACGAGTCAACATGAAAGTGTTACAAATTCTTCAACTAGTCAAGATTTGACATCCTCAACTTCACAAAGCTCTGAAACGAGTGTAAACAAATCGGAATCAGAACAGTAGTAGAAAAGAAGGTTTTAGGGCCTTCTTTTTCCTATCAACTCTTTTCTATTTCCTGTTATTCATGTTATAATGGATAAATATGAATAATCGGAGTGAGACTATGAAATACAAACGGATTGTCTTTAAGGTGGGTACTTCTTCTCTGACAAATGAGGATGGAAGTTTATCACGTAGTAAGGTAAAGGATATTACCCAGCAGTTGGCTATGCTGCACGAGGCTGGTCATGAGTTGATTTTGGTGTCTTCAGGTGCCATTGCGGCTGGTTTTGGAGCCTTAGGATTTAAAAAGCGTCCGACTAAAATTGCTGATAAACAGGCTTCAGCAGCGGTAGGACAAGGGCTTTTGTTGGAAGAATACACGACCAATCTTCTCTTGCGCCAAATCGTTTCTGCACAAATCTTGCTAACCCAGGATGACTTTGTAGATAAGCGTCGTTATAAAAATGCCCATCAGGCTTTGTCGGTTTTACTTAGCCGTGGGGCGATTCCTATCATCAATGAGAATGATAGTGTTGTTATTGATGAGCTCAAGGTTGGGGACAATGATACTCTGAGTGCACAGGTGGCGGCCATGGTCCAAGCAGACCTTTTGATCCTCTTGACAGACGTAGATGGTCTCTATACAGGAAATCCTAATTCAGATCCAAGAGCCAAACGTTTGGAGCAAATCGAGACTATCAATCGTGAGATTATCGATATGGCCGGTGGAGCTGGTTCGTCAAACGGAACTGGGGGCATGTTAACCAAAATCAAAGCTGCAACTATTGCGACAGAATCGGGTGTTCCTGTTTATATCTGCTCATCCTTGAAGTCAGATGCCATGATTGAAGCGGCTGAGGAGACCAAGGATGGTTCCTACTTTGTTGCGCAAGAGAAGGGGCTTCGTACCCAGAAACAATGGCTGGCCTTTTATGCTCAGAGTCAAGGTTCTATTTGGGTTGATAAAGGGGCTGCGGAAGCTCTCTCTCAACATGGAAAGAGTCTTCTCTTATCTGGTATCGTTGAAGCAGAAGGAGCCTTTTCTTACGGTGATATCGTGACAGTATTTGATAAGGAAAGTGGAAAATCACTTGGAAAAGGACGCGTGCAATTTGGAGCATCTGCTTTGGAGGATATGTTGCGTTCTCAAAAAGCCAAGGGTGTCTTGATTTACCGTGACGACTGGATTTCCATTACTCCTGAAATCCAACTACTTTTTACAGAATTTTAGAGGTAAACTATGGTGAGTAGACAAGAACAATTTGAACAGGTACAGGCTGTTAAAAAATCGATTAACACAGCTAGTGAAGAAGTGAAAAACCAAGCCTTGCTAGCCATGGCTGATCACTTAGTGGCTGCTACTGAGGAAATTTTAGCGGCTAATGCCCTCGATATGGCAGCGGCTAAGGGGAAAATCTCAGATGTGATGTTGGATCGTCTTTATTTGGATGCAGATCGTATAGAAGCGATGGCAAGAGGAATTCGTGAAGTGGTTGCCTTCCCAGATCCAATCGGTGAAGTTTTAGAAACAAGTCAGCTTGAAAATGGTTTGGTTATCACAAAAAAACGTGTAGCTATGGGTGTCATCGGTATTATCTATGAAAGCCGTCCAAATGTGACGTCTGATGCGGCTGCTTTGACTCTTAAGAGTGGAAATGCGGTTGTTCTTCGTAGTGGTAAGGATGCCTATCAAACAACCCATGCCATTGTCACAGCCTTGAAGAAGGGCTTGGAGACGACTACTATTCACCCAAATGTGATTCAACTGGTGGAAGATACTAGCCATGAAAGTAGTTATGCTATGATGAAGGCCAAGGGCTATCTAGACCTCCTCATTCCTCGTGGAGGAGCTGGCTTGATCAATGCAGTGGTTGAGAATGCGATTGTACCTGTTATCGAGACAGGGACTGGGATTGTCCATGTCTATGTGGATAAGGATGCAGACGAAGACAAGGCGCTGTCTATCATCAACAATGCTAAAACCAGTCGTCCCTCTGTTTGCAATGCCATGGAGGTTCTGCTGGTTCATGAAGACAAGGCAGCAAGCTTCCTTCCTCGCTTGGAGCAAGTTCTAGTTGCAGAGCGTAAAGAAGTTGGGTTGGAACCAATTCAATTCCGCTTGGATGAGAAAGCCAGTCAGTTTCTTTCAGGTCAAGCAGCTGAGGCACAAGACTTTGACACCGAGTTTTTAGACTATGTCTTAGCTGTTAAGGTTGTGAGCAGTTTAGAAGAAGCGGTTGCCCATATTGAAGCCCATAGTACCCATCATTCGGATGCCATTGTAACGGAAAATGCTGAAGCTGCAGCTTACTTTACAGATCAAGTGGACTCTGCAGCTGTCTATGTCAATGCCTCAACTCGTTTTACCGATGGTGGACAATTTGGTCTTGGATGTGAGATGGGAATTTCTACTCAGAAATTGCACGCGCGTGGTCCCATGGGCTTGAAAGAGTTGACTAGCTACAAGTATGTGGTTACTGGTGATGGACAGATAAGGGAGTAAGAGATGAAGATTGGATTTATCGGTTTGGGGAATATGGGTGCTAGCTTGGCAAAATCTGTCTTGCAGACTAGGACGTCAGATGAGATTCTCCTTGCCAATCGTAGTCAAGCTAAGGTAGATGCTTTCATTGCAGACTTTGGTGGTCAGGCTTCCAGCAATGAAGAAATGTTTGCAGAAGCAGATGTGATTTTTCTAGGAGTGAAGCCTGCTCAGTTCTCAGACTTGCTTTCTCAATACCAGACTATCCTTGAAAAACGAGAGAGTCTTCTTTTGATTTCGATGGCAGCTGGATTGACCTTGGGAAAACTCGCTAGTCTTCTTCCAAGTCAGCACAGAATTATTCGTATGATGCCCAATACCCCTGCTTCTATCGGACAAGGAGTGATTAGTTATGCCTTGTCTTCTAATTGCAGGGCTGAGGACAGTGAGCTCTTTTGTCAGCTTTTAGCCAAGGCTGGTCTTTTGGTTGAACTTGGAGAAAGCTTAATAGATGCAGCGACAGGTCTTGCAGGTTGTGGACCAGCCTTTGTCTATCTTTTTATCGAGGCCTTGGCAGATGCAGGTGTTCAGACTGGATTGCCACGAGAAACAGCATTGAAAATGGCAGCTCAAACTGTGGTAGGAGCTGGACAATTGGTCCTTGAAAGTCAGCAACATCCTGGAGTTTTGAAAGACCAAGTTTGCAGCCCAGGCGGTTCGACTATCGCTGGTGTAGCGAGCCTAGAAGCGCATGCTTTTCGAGGAACGGTCATGGATGCAGTTGGTCAAGCCTACAAACGAACACAAGAACTAGGTAAATAAGAGGTGGATTTGTCTGCCTCTTTTATGGTGGTTGATACTCTTCGAAAATCTCTTCAAACTGCGTCAGCTTCCATCTGCAACCTCAAAACAGTGTTTTGAGCAACCTGCGACTAGCTTCCTAGTTTGCTCTTTGATTTTCATTGAGTATGAAATGAGAAGACAAAAAGATTGTCACAAACCCCTATTTTTTTGATAGAATAGAAGTAGTAAAAAAGAAATGAGTTAGACATGTCAAAAGGATTTTTAGTCTCTCTTGAGGGACCAGAGGGAGCAGGAAAGACCAGTGTTTTAGAGGCTCTGCTACCAATTTTAGAGGAAAAAGGGGTAGAGGTGCTGACGACCCGTGAACCTGGCGGAGTCTTGATTGGGGAGAAGATTCGGGAAGTAATTTTGGATCCAAGTCATACTCAGATGGATGCGAAGACAGAGTTGCTTCTCTATATTGCCAGTCGCAGACAGCACTTGGTGGAAAAAGTTCTTCCAGCCCTTGAAGCTGGCAAGCTGGTCATTATGGATCGTTTTATCGATAGTTCTGTTGCCTATCAGGGATTTGGTCGTGGCTTAGATATTGAAGCCATTGACTGGCTCAATCAGTTTGCGACAGATGGCCTCAAACCCGATTTGACACTCTATTTTGACATCGAGGTGGAAGAAGGACTGGCTCGTATTGCTGCTAATAGTGACCGCGAGGTTAATCGTTTGGATTTGGAAGGGTTGGACTTGCATAAAAAAGTTCGTCAAGGCTACCTTTCTCTTCTGGATAAAGAGGGAAATCGCATTGTCAAGATTGATGCTAGTCTCCCTTTGGAGCAAGTTGTGGAAACTACCAAGGCTGTCTTGTTTGACGGAATGGGCTTGGCCAAATGAAACAAGATCAACTAAAGGCTTGGCAACCAGATCAGTTTGACCGTTTTGTCCGTATCTTAGAACAAGACCAGCTCAATCACGCCTATCTCTTTTCAGGTTTCTTTGGAAGCTTGGAAATGGCGCAATTTTTAGCTAAGAGCCTCTTTTGTACGGATAAAGTTGGCGTCTTACCATGTGAGAAATGCCGAAGTTGCAAGCTGATTGAACAGGAAGAGTTTCCAGATGTCACCTTGATTAAGCCAGTCAATCAGGTCATCAAGACAGAACGCATTCGGGAATTGGTGGGACAGTTTTCTCAAGCAGGGATTGAAAGCCAGCAACAGGTCTTTATCATCGAGCAAGCGGATAAAATGCATCCCAACGCAGCCAATTCTCTGCTCAAGGTCATCGAAGAACCCCAGAGTGAAGTTTATATTTTCTTCTTGACTAGCGATGAGGAAAAGATGTTACCGACAATCCGAAGTCGGACTCAGATCTTCCACTTTAAAAAGCAAGAAGAAAAACTTATCTTACTCTTAGAACAAATGGGACTTGTTAAGAAAAAAGCGACTCTTTTAACTAAGTTTAGTCAATCGCGAGCTGAAGCAGAAAAGTTGGCTAATCAGGCAAGTTTTTGGACCTTGGTCGATGAAAGTGAACGCCTGCTGACTTGGTTAGTAGCTAAGAAAAAAGAAAGTTATCTACAGGTTGCCAAATTAGCCAACTTGGCAGATGATAAGGAAAAACAGGATCAGGTTTTACGGATTCTTGAAGTTCTCTGTGGGCAGGACCTCTTGCAGGTAAGAGTAAGAGTGATTCTACAAGATTTACTAGAAGCTAGAAAAATGTGGCAAGCTAATGTCAGCTTTCAAAATGCCATGGAATATCTGGTCTTGAAAGAAATATAAACTCAAAAATGAATGATAAAGAAAGGAAAGGGCTGTTTTATGGACAAAAAAGAATTATTTGACGCGCTGGATGATTTTTCCCAACAATTATTGGTAACCTTAGCCGATGTGGAAGCCATCAAGAAAAATCTCAAGAGCTTGGTAGAAGAAAATACAGCTCTTCGCTTGGAAAATAGTAAGTTGCGAGAACGCTTGGGTGAGGTGGAAGCAGACGCTCCCGTCAAGGCCAAGCATGTTCGCGAAAGTGTCCGTCGTATTTACCGTGATGGATTTCACGTATGTAATGATTTTTATGGACAACGTCGAGAGCAGGACGAAGAATGTATGTTCTGTGATGAGTTGTTATACAGGGAGTAGGCATGCAAATTCAAAAAAGTTTTAAGGGGCAGTCTCCCTATGGCAAGCTGTATCTAGTGGCAACGCCGATTGGCAATCTAGATGATATGACTTTTCGTGCTATCCAGACCTTGAAAGAAGTAGATTGGATTGCTGCTGAGGATACGCGCAATACAGGGCTTTTGCTCAAGCATTTTGACATTTCCACCAAGCAGATCAGTTTTCATGAGCACAATGCCAAGGAAAAAATTCCTGATTTGATTGGTTTCTTGAAAGCAGGGCAAAGTATTGCTCAGGTCTCTGATGCCGGTTTGCCTAGCATTTCAGACCCTGGTCATGATTTGGTTAAGGCAGCTATTGAGGAAGAAATTGCAGTTGTGACTGTTCCAGGTGCCTCTGCAGGAATTTCTGCCTTGATTGCCAGTGGTCTAGCGCCACAACCACATATCTTTTACGGCTTTTTACCGAGAAAATCAGGCCAGCAAAAGCAATTTTTCGACTCGAAAAAAGATTATCCTGAAACTCAGATTTTCTATGAATCGCCTCATCGTGTAGCAGATACGTTGGAAAATATGTTAGAAGTCTACGGTAACCGCTCGGTTGTCTTGGTCAGGGAATTGACTAAAATCTATGAAGAATACCAACGCGGTACCATTTCTGAGTTATTGGAAAGCATTGCTGAAACGCCACTTAAAGGAGAATGCCTTCTCATTGTTGAAGGTGCCAGTCAGGATGTGGAGGAAAAAGACGAGGAGGACTTGTTCTTAGAAATCCAAGCCCGTATCCAGCAAGGCATGAAGAAAAATCAAGCTATCAAGGAAGTCGCTAAGATTTACCAGTGGAATAAAAGCCAGCTCTACGCTGCCTACCATGATTGGGAAGAAAATCAAGAAAATGACTAATACTCTTCGAAAATCTCTTCAAACCGTGTCAACGTCGCCTTGTCGTAGGTGTGGTTACTGACTTCGTCAGTTCTATCTACAACTTCAAAGCAGTGCTTTGAGCAACCTGCGGCTAGTTTGCTCTTTGATTTTCATTTAGTATAAACAGGGAAGTTTGCCTTCTTCCCTTTTTTTGTTATACTAGTAGAAGAAAAAAATAGAAAGATTTGTGGGAGTGAAAAAGTCCGGGGGACTTTTTCAGCTTGAGCCAAGAAATTCGAGAGCGAGGAAAGTCCGGGGGACTTTTTCAGCTTGAGCCAAGAAATTCGAGAGCGAGGAAAGTCTGGGGGACTTTTTCAGCCTGAGCCAAGAAATTCGAGAGCGAAGTAAGTCCAATGGACTTTTTCAGCCTGAGCCAAGAAACTCGAAAGCTCGTAAGTCTGATTGGCTTTTTCAATGTGAATCTTAACTTCACACTCCCAAAGAGGTATTAGTGTCGTGTCTCAATCTTATATCAATGTTATCGGTGCTGGTTTGGCAGGTTCTGAAGCAGCTTACCAAATCGCAGAGCGTGGTATTCCAGTTAAACTTTATGAAATGCGTGGTGTCAAGTCGACTCCTCAGCACAAAACAGACAATTTTGCTGAGTTGGTTTGTTCCAATTCTTTGCGTGGGGATGCTTTGACAAATGCAGTTGGTCTTCTCAAGGAAGAAATGCGTCGCTTGGGTTCTGTTATCTTGGAATCTGCTGAGGCTACACGTGTTCCTGCCGGTGGAGCCCTTGCGGTGGATCGTGATGGTTTCTCTCAAATGGTGACCGAAAAAGTGGTCAACCACCCCTTGATTGAAGTGGTGCGTGATGAAATTACAGAATTGCCAACAGATGTTATTACAGTTGTGGCGACTGGTCCCTTGACTAGCGATGCCCTGGCTGAAAAGATTCATGCCCTTAATAATGGCGATGGCTTCTATTTCTACGATGCAGCAGCGCCTATTATCGATGTCAACACTATCGATATGAGTAAGGTCTATCTCAAATCTCGTTATGATAAGGGAGAAGCAGCCTATCTCAATGCTCCAATGACCAAGCAAGAGTTTATGGATTTCCATGAAGCCTTGGTCAATGCGGAAGAAGCACCGCTCAATTCTTTTGAAAAAGAAAAGTACTTTGAAGGATGTATGCCAATCGAAGTCATGGCCAAACGAGGCATTAAAACTATGCTTTATGGTCCTATGAAACCAGTCGGTCTTGAGTATCCAGACGACTACACAGGTCCTCGTGATGGAGAATTTAAAACCCCTTATGCGGTGGTTCAACTTCGTCAGGACAATGCAGCTGGTAGCCTCTATAATATCGTCGGTTTCCAAACCCACCTTAAATGGGGAGAGCAAAAGCGCGTTTTCCAAATGATTCCAGGTCTTGAAAATGCGGAGTTTGTTCGTTATGGGGTCATGCACCGCAATTCTTACATGGATTCACCAAATCTTCTGGAGCAGACCTACCGTTCTAAGAAACAACCAAATCTCTTCTTTGCTGGTCAGATGACGGGTGTGGAAGGCTATGTAGAGTCCGCAGCATCAGGCTTAGTTGCAGGTATTAACGCGGCTCGACTCTTCAAGGGTGAAAGTGAGGCTATTTTCCCAGAGACAACAGCGATTGGAAGTCTAGCTCATTACATCACCCATGCCGACAGCAAACATTTCCAACCAATGAATGTCAACTTTGGGATTATCAAGGAGTTGGAAGGCGAACGTATCCGTGATAAGAAGGCTCGTTATGAAAAAATTGCAGAGCGTGCCCTCAGCGATTTAGAGGAATTTTTGACTGTCTAATTTTTTTGAAAGAATCGCTCATGATACTATAAAAATCTTAGAAATTGTGATAAAATAGGTAGGATAAAAGAAGGAGAGTGAAAATGGCGAATCCCAAGTATAAACGTATTTTAATCAAGTTATCAGGTGAAGCCCTTGCCGGTGAACGTGGCGTAGGGATTGATATCCAAACAGTTCAAACAATCGCAAAAGAGATTCAAGAAGTTCATAGCTTAGGTATCGAAATTACCCTTGTTATCGGTGGAGGAAATCTCTGGCGTGGAGAACCTGCAGCAGAAGCAGGTATGGACCGCGTTCAGGCAGATTACACAGGAATGCTTGGGACTGTTATGAATGCTCTTGTGATGGCCGATTCATTGCAACAAGTTGGTGTTGATACGCGTGTGCAAACAGCTATTGCAATGCAACAAGTGGCAGAGCCTTATGTCCGTGGACGTGCCCTTCGTCATCTTGAAAAAGGCCGTATCGTTATCTTTGGTGCCGGAATTGGTTCACCTTACTTCTCAACAGATACAACAGCGGCCCTTCGTGCAGCTGAAATCGAAGCGGATGCTATCCTTATGGCTAAAAATGGGGTCGATGGTGTTTACAATGCCGATCCTAAGAAGGACAAGACAGCCGTTAAGTTTGAAGAATTGACCCACCGTGACGTTATCAATAAAGGTCTTCGTATCATGGACTCAACTGCTTCAACCCTCTCAATGGATAACGACATTGACTTGGTTGTCTTCAACATGAACCAACCAGGCAACATCAAACGTGTCGTATTTGGTGAAAATATCGGAACAACAGTTTCAAATAATATCGAAGAAAAGGAATAAGAAAGATTATGGCTAACGCAATTATTGAAAAAGCTAAAGAGAGAATGACCCAGTCTCACCAATCACTTGCTCGTGAATTTGGTGGTATCCGTGCTGGTCGTGCCAACGCAAGTTTACTCGACCGTGTACATGTAGAATACTATGGAGTAGAAACTCCTCTTAACCAAATTGCTTCAATTACCATTCCAGAAGCGCGTGTTTTGTTGGTAACACCATTTGACAAGTCTTCATTGAAAGACATCGAACGTGCCTTAAACGCTTCTGATCTTGGTATCACACCAGCTAACGATGGTTCTGTAATTCGTTTGGTTATCCCTGCTCTTACAGAAGAAACTCGTCGTGACCTTGCTAAAGAAGTGAAGAAAGTCGGTGAGAATGCTAAAGTGGCTGTCCGCAATATCCGTCGCGATGCTATGGATGAAGCTAAGAAACAAGAAAAAGCAAAAGAAATCACTGAAGACGAATTGAAGACTCTTGAAAAAGACATTCAAAAAGTAACAGATGATGCTGTTAAACACATCGACGACATGACTGCCAACAAAGAGAAAGAACTCTTGGAAGTCTAAAAATAAACAGAAAAACTCAGTTGGCATTGCTGGCTGAGTTTTGTTCGAAAGAAGGAAATATGAATACAAATCTTGCAAGTTTTATCGTTGGACTCATCATCGATGAAAACGACCGTTTTTACTTTGTTCAAAAGGATGGCCAGACCTATGCTCTTACCAAGGAAGAAGGTCAACATACAGTAGGGGATACGGTTAAAGGTTTTGCCTACACGGATATGAAGCAAAAACTCCGCTTGACAACTCTAGAAGTGACTGCCACTCAGGACCAATTTGGTTGGGGACGTGTCACAGAAGTTCGTAAAGACTTGGGTGTCTTTGTGGATACAGGCCTTCCTGACAAGGAAATCGTTGTGTCACTCGATATTCTCCCTGAGCTCAAGGAACTCTGGCCTAAGAAGGGTGATCAACTCTACATCCGTCTTGAAGTGGACAAGAAAGATCGTATCTGGGGACTCTTGGCTTATCAAGAAGACTTCCAACGTCTGGCTCGACCTGCCTACAACAACATGCAGAACCAAAACTGGCCAGCCATTGTATACCGCCTCAAGCTGTCAGGAACTTTTGTTTACCTGCCAGAAAATAACATGCTTGGTTTTATCCATCCTAGCGAGCGCTATGCAGAGCCACGTTTAGGGCAAGTTTTAGATGCGCGTGTCATTGGTTTCCGCGAAGTGGACCGCACTCTGAACCTCTCCCTCAAACCACGTTCGTTTGAAATGTTGGAAAATGATGCCCAGATGATTTTGACTTATTTGGAAAGCAATGGCGGTTTCATGACCTTGAATGATAAGTCATCTCCAGATGACATCAAGGCAACCTTTGGCATTTCTAAAGGTCAGTTCAAGAAAGTTTTAGGTGGTCTTATGAAGGCTGGTAAAATCAAGCAAGACCAGTTTGGGACAGAATTGATCTAGGGTGACATATGAGAAAATCATTTTACACTTGGCTCATGACCGAGCGCAATCCTAAAAGTAACAGTCCCAAAGCTATCCTAGCAGACCTAGCCTTTGAAGAATCAGCTTTTCCAAAACACACAGATGATTTTGATGAGGTGAGTCGCTTTTTGGAAGAACATGCCAGTTTCTCTTTTAACCTAGGAGACTTTGACGCTATCTGGCAAGAATACTTAGAACACTAGCATGATTCATTGGGTTTGGGCTAGTAATTTCTCCATCCCTTTGCTATAATAAAAAGAAATAAAAGGATTAGAGAGGTTCTTTATTTGAAGGAACATTCAATAGACATTCAACTGAGTCATCCAGATGACCTGTTTCATCTTTTTGGTTCCAATGAGCGCCATCTTCGTTTGATGGAAGAAGAGCTTGATGTGGTGATTCATGCTCGTACAGAGATTGTACAAGTCTTGGGGGGGGAGTCAGCTTGTGAGGAAGCTAGACAAGTTATTCAAGCCTTGATGGTTTTGGTAAATCGTGGAATGACAGTCGGCACACCAGATGTAGTGACTGCGATTAGCATGGTCAAAAACGATGAAATCGACAAATTTGTCGCCCTTTATGAAGAAGAAATTATCAAGGATAATACAGGGAAGCCTATCCGTGTCAAAACACTAGGTCAAAAACTTTATGTGGACAGTGTTAAACAGCATGATGTGACCTTTGGAATTGGGCCAGCAGGTACAGGGAAGACCTTTCTTGCAGTGACCTTAGCAGTGACTGCACTTAAACGTGGGCAAGTCAAGAGGATTATCTTGACACGTCCAGCGGTGGAAGCAGGAGAGAGTCTAGGTTTTCTTCCGGGTGATCTTAAGGAGAAGGTAGATCCTTACCTTCGACCTGTTTATGATGCTTTGTATCAGATTCTGGGGAAAGACCAAACAACTCGACTCATGGAGCGTGAAATTATTGAGATTGCGCCCCTTGCCTATATGCGTGGACGGACCTTGGATGATGCCTTTGTCATTCTCGATGAGGCGCAAAATACGACCATTATGCAGATGAAGATGTTTTTGACTCGTTTAGGTTTTCATTCTAAGATGATTGTCAATGGAGATATCAGTCAGATTGACCTGCCACGCAATGTCAAGTCCGGTTTGATTGATGCCCAAGAGAAACTCAAGAACATTCACCAGATTGACTTTGTTCATTTTTCAGCCAAGGATGTGGTTCGCCACCCAGTTGTCGCTCAGATTATCCGAGCCTATGAACCAGAACCGGTTAAAAAAGAAGAGAGTGAAGAATTAGATTCTCAACCTCTATATGAAGGATAGTTCTTTTGTACTTAAAGTTATCTCAATACTAAATCTATAGTAGATTGAAGCTAGAATAGTACGTTGTGACTGCTAAAACATTTTTAGAAATTAATTTGACTTTCCTGATTGATTTGTTTATATCTTATTTCAATCTACTATAAGTTTGCTTTTTAAATGTTTTATTCAATATCCTTATATTAGATTAGAAAGGTTTCAAGTGGAAGAAACGTATGGAATCAATCTTTTTAAAACTAGCTCAGTATCCCATAGTCGAGACAGAGCGTTTGTTGCTTAGACCTGTAACTTTGAATGATGCGGAAGCAATGTTTGACTATGCCTCGGACAAGGATAATACACGTTACACTTTTTCAACCAATCAAAATGTAGAAGAAACCAAGAATAATATTGCTCAGTTCTACTTGGCTAATCCCTTGGGACGCTGGGGGATTGAATTAAAAGATAACGGCAAGTTTATCGGAACCATTGACTTGCACAAGATTGATCCTGTTCTTAAGAAGGCAGCTATTGGCTACATTATCAATAAAAAGTATTGGAATCAAGGATTGACGACAGAAGCCAATCGTGCCGTAATTGAGCTAGCTTTTGAGAAGATAGGAATGAATAAGTTAGTTGCTTTACACGATAAGGCTAATCCCGCGTCAGGAAAGGTCATGGAGAAATCAGGCATGCGTTTTTCCCACGAAGAAGCTTATGCTTGTATGGACCAGCATGAAAAAGGCCGAATCGTGACAAGAGTTCATTATGTCTTGACCAAGGAAGACTATTTTGCAAATAAATAAGCAGTTGAAAAGAAATTTTTCGACTGTTTTTTCTTCCTCTTACGAATAATCTAAGAGAGGAGAAAATATGGAAGCAATTATCGAGAAAATCAAAGAGTATAAAATCATCGTCATCTGTACTGGTCTGGGCTTGCTTGTAGGCGGATTTTTCCTGCTAAAGCCAGCTCCACAAACACCTGTAAAGGAAACGAATTTGCAGGCTGAAGTTGCAGCTGTTTCCAAGGATTTGGTATCCGAAAAGGAAGTGAACAAGGAAGAGAAGGAAGAACCCCTTGAACAAGATCTAATCACAGTAGATGTCAAAGGTGCTGTCAAATCGCCAGGGATTTATGACTTGCCTGTAGGTAGTCGAGTCAATGATGCTGTTCAGAAGGCTGGTGGCTTGACAGAGCAAGCAGACAGCAAGTCGCTCAATCTAGCTCAGAAAGTTAGTGATGAGGCTCTGGTTTACGTTCCTACTAAGGGAGAAGAAGCAGTTAGTCAACAGACTGGTTCGGGGACAGCTTCTTCAACAAGCAAGGAAAAGAAGGTCAATCTCAACAAGGCCAGTCTGGAAGAGCTTAAACAGGTTAAGGGACTGGGAGGAAAACGAGCTCAGGACATTATAGACCATCGTGAGGCAAATGGGAAATTCAAGTCGATTGATGAACTCAAGAAGGTCTCTGGCATTGGTGCTAAGACCATAGAAAAGCTAAAAGACTATGTTACAGTGGATTAAGAACATCCCCATTCCCCTAATTTACCTGAGTTTTTTGTTACTTTGGTTTTATTACGCTATTTTCTCAGCATCCTATCTTGCTTTGTTGGGCTTTGTTTTTCTGCTAGTCTGTCTCTTTTTCCAATTTCCATGGAAATCAACAGGCAAAGTTTTAGTGATTTGTGGAGTCTTTGGCTTCTGGTTTCTGTTTCAAAATTGGCAACAGAGCCAAGCGAGTCAAAATCTGGCGGATTCTGTTGAAAGGGTACGGATTCTGCCTGACACTGTTAAGGTCAATGGTGATAGTCTGTCCTTTCGCGGCAAGGCTGATGGACGCATTTTTCAAGTCTATTATAAACTCCAGTCCGAGGAGGAGAAAGAAGCCTTTCAAGCTTTAACCGACCTGCATGAGATAGGACTAGAAGGGAAGCTTTCGGAGCCAGAAGGGCAGAGAAATTTTGGTGGCTTTAATTACCAAGCCTATCTGAAGACTCAGGGAATTTACCAGACTCTCAATATCAAAACAATCCAGTCACTTCAAAAGATTGGCAGTTGGGATATAGGAGAAAACTTGTCCAGTTTACGTCGAAAGGCTGTGGTTTGGATTAAGACGCACTTTCCAGACCCTATGCGCAATTACATGACAGGACTCTTGCTGGGACATCTGGACACCGACTTTGAGGAGATGAATGAGCTTTATTCCAGTCTAGGAATTATCCACCTCTTTGCCCTATCTGGCATGCAGGTAGGTTTTTTCATGAACGGATTTAAGAAACTTCTCTTGCGATTGGGCTTGACCCAAGAAAAGTTGAAATGGCTGACTTATCCCTTTTCCCTTATCTATGCGGGACTAACTGGATTTTCAGCATCGGTTATTCGCAGTCTCTTGCAAAAGCTACTGGCTCAACATGGGGTTAAGGGCTTGGATAATTTTGCCTTGACAGTGTTTCTCCTCTTTATTGTCATGCCAAACTTTTTCTTGACAGCAGGAGGAGTCTTGTCCTGCGCTTATGCTTTTATCCTGACCATGACCAGCAAAGAAGGGGAGGGGCTCAAGGCTGTTGCTAGTGAAAGTCTAGTCATCTCCTTGGGCATATTGCCCATTCTATCCTTCTATTTTGCGGAATTTCAACCTTGGTCCATCCTCTTGACCTTTGTCTTTTCCTTTCTATTTGATTTGGTCTTCTTACCGCTCTTGTCTATCTTATTTGCCCTTTCCTTTCTCTATCCAGTCATTCAACTGAATTTTATCTTTGAATGGTTGGAGGGAATGATTCGCTTGGTCTCGCAGATGACAAGTAGGCCGTTTGTCTTTGGACAACCTAATGCATGGTTTTTAATTTTATTGTTAATTTCCTTGGCTTTGGTCTATGATTTGAGGAAAAATATCAAAAGAGTAGCTGGCTTCAGCTTACTTATTGTGGGTCTCTTTTTCTTGACCAAGCATCCACTGGAAAATGAAATTACCATGCTGGATGTGGGGCAAGGAGAAAGTATTTTCCTAAGGGATGTAACTGGGAAGACCATTCTCATAGATGTAGGTGGCAAGGCAGAATCTGATAAGAAAATTGAAAAATGGCAAGAAAAGGCGACGACCAGCAATGCCCAGCGAACCTTGATTCCCTATCTCAAAAGTCGAGGAGTAGCCAAGATTGACCAGCTGATTTTGACAAATACGGACAAGGAACATGTTGGAGATTTGTTGGAGGTGACCAAGGCTTTTCATGTAGGGGAGATTTTAGTATCAAAAGGAAGTCTGAAACAGAAGGAATTTGTGGCAGAACTACAGGCGACTCAAACCAAGGTGCGCAGTGTGACAGCAGGAGAGAACTTGCCAATTTTTGGAAGTCAGTTAGAAGTCCTATCTCCAAGGAAAATTGGAGATCATGAAGATACCCTGGTTTTGTATGGAAAACTCTTGGATAAAAACTTTCTTTTCACTGGAAATTTGGAGGAGAAAGGAGAGAAGGACATGCTGAAGCACTATCCTGACCTAGAAGTGGATGTTTTGAAAGCTAGCCAACATGGCTCTAAAAAATCATTAAGTTCAGACTTTTTAGAACAGCTCAAACCAGAGATGACTCTCATCTCAGTTGGAAAGAACAATCGAACGAAACTCCCCCATCAGGAAACTTTGACACGACTGGAAGGTATCAATAGCAAAGTTTACCGAACTGACCAGCATGGAGCTATACGGTTTAAAGGTTGGAATAGTTGGAAGATTGAAAGCGTTCGATAGGAAAGATAAATATTATTATTAGACTTCCTGCGAAACAAAATATGGTATAATAGTTCTATGAATTATGAAGCAAGTAAACAACTAACTGATGCACAATTTAATCGTCTTGTTGGTGTTCAGCGCACGACTTTTGAAGAGATGTTAGCTGTATTAAAAATTAAACACGCAAAAGATGGATAAAAACCTAAATTAAGCCTAGAATACCTTCTTATGGCGACTTCAATATGTGCGAGAATATCGAACTTATGAACAAATTGCGGCT
The DNA here is from genome assembly GCF_002087075.1 of Streptococcus pseudopneumoniae ATCC BAA-960 = CCUG 49455. Classification (GTDB taxonomy): domain Bacteria; phylum Bacillota; class Bacilli; order Lactobacillales; family Streptococcaceae; genus Streptococcus; species Streptococcus pseudopneumoniae. Next base: position 4,414 of record NZ_MWSM01000040.1, on the reverse strand, counting down.
GATTTTGGTATCCACGAAAGCAACTTAACCCATCGGAGTCAATGGGTTGAAGTAACTCTTGTTCAAAGTGGTTTTACGATTTCAAGACCTCCTCTCAGTTCTGAGGACACGGTAATGATTGATGCGACGGAAGTAAAAATCAATCGCCCTAAAAAAACAATTAGCGAATGATTCTGGTAAAAAGAAATGCCACGCTATGAAGGCTCAAGCGATTGTCACAAGTCAAGGGAGAATTGTTTCTTTGGAGATCACTGTGAACTATTGTCATGATATGAAGTTGTTCAAAATGAGTCGCAGAAATATCGGACAAGCTGGTAAAATCTTGGCTGACAGTGGTTATCAAGGAATCATGAAGATAGATCCTCAAGCACAAACTCCACGTAAATCCAGCAAACTCAAGCCGCTAACAGCTGAAGAGAAAGCCTGTAACCATGCGCTATCTAAGGAGAGAATCAAGGTTGAGAGTATTTTTGACAAAGTATAGTAGATTGAAACTAGAATAGTACACCTCTACTTCTAAAACATTGTTAGAAATCGATTTGACTGTCTTGATTGATTTGTCCTGTTCTTATTTCATTTCACTATGAAAACGTTTAAAATATTTTCAACAACCTATCGAAATCATCGTAAACGCTTCGGATTACGAATGAATTTGATTGTTGGTATTATCAATCATGAACTAGGATTCTAGTTTTGCAGGAAGTCTATTGTCAAAAATGTGATGGTAATCTTGTCCATCGACTGTCAGGTGACGTTCATAAATGCCTGAAGTCACGACAGATTGATTGACAACGGGAATGGTCATTAAGTGATTTCCCCTCGGATTGGCTGAATCTTGAATCTCGATTTGCCAAGGGTTATCCCCTCTTGCCTGATTTTTTCCAATGGTCAGGATACTCCCTCCCAGATTGATCAAGGCAGAAGTCATACCCTCTTTTCTAAGAAATTGGGCACCCTTTATCTGCACTATAACCCTTGACTAAACAACCTAAATCGATTTTCATTCCTTTCTGCTTTAAGAATACAATGGAAGTAGAAGAATCTAACTCGATATCATGAGGATTGATTAGAGACAGCACCGCTTCAATTTCTTGAGGTTGTGCAGCTTTGGCATCTGAAAAACCAATGCGCCAGGTTTGAATTAGGGGATCAATACTGGTGTTGAGCTGGCTATAGAGTGCTAGGCTATGCTCTAAACCAAGTGAAATCAGTTCAAACAGGTCTGGATGAACAGTGACGGGGGCTATTCCTGCTTGATAATTGATTTCCATCAACTCAGATTCTTGACTATTGGCATTGAAATGGTATTCAAGCTTTTTGAGCAAATCAAAGGATTTTTAGAGTAAGATATCTGCTCACTCATTAACTAATGAAATAGTGATAGTGGTTCCCGTTAGGAGTTCAGAATGTGAACGAAGAGGCAAGCTAGCAACTTTTTTCTTTTGTAGAAAATAAGTTGCAATATCAAATAATTATATAAATGGAAGACCTTGTATTTTATTTTCATGTTATTATAATACCATAAAGCTAGAATTTTCATAAATTAAATTTGGAAAAAGTCAAGAAATATGCTTAAAAAAATTCATTAGGCTTGAAATTAGGATAAATGGAGAATTGTTTTTGATAAAAAATGATAAAGTAATAGCAAACCTCTGGTAAACGCTGACAATAAATGGTATACTAGTAAGGTAAATTTAGAATGAAAGTAGGAAATTTTTTATGAGTAAAATTGTTGTAGTCGGTGCTAACCATGCTGGTACAGCATGTATTAATACTATGTTGGATAATTTTGGAAATGAGAACGAAATTGTTGTATTTGACCAAAACTCTAGCATCTCTTTCCTAGGATGTGGAATGGCTCTTTGGATTGGTAATCAAATTGACGGTGCTGAAGGCTTGTTCTATTCTGATAAAGAAAAATTGGAAGCTAAAGGTGCTAAGGTTTACATGAACTCACCTGTTCTTTCAATCGACTATGATAACAAAGTAGTCACAGCCGAAGTTGAAGGAAAAGAGCACAAAGAATCATACGAGAAATTGATTTTCGCTACAGGTTCTACACCAATCTTGCCACCAATAGAAGGTGTTGAAATTCTTAAAGGAAACCGCGAATTTAAAGCAACTCTTGAAAACGTACAATTCGTGAAATTGTACCAAAACGCTGAAGAAGTGATCAATAAACTTGCTGACAAGAGCCAACACCTTGACCGTATCGCCGTTGTTGGTGGTGGTTACATTGGTGTTGAACTTGCTGAAGCCTTTGAGCGTCTTGGAAAAGAAGTTGTCCTTGTCGATATCGTTGATACTGTCTTGAACGGTTACTATGACAAAGACTTTACACAAATGATGGCGAAGAACTTGGAAGACCACAACATCCGCTTGGCTCTTGGTCAAACTGTTAAAGCAATCGAAGGTGACGGTAAAGTTGAACGCTTGATTACCGATAAAGAAACTTTTGATGTGGATATGGTTGTTCTTGCGGTTGGTTTCCGTCCTAACACAGCTCTTGCTGACGGTAAGATTGAACTCTTCCGAAATGGTGCTTTCCTTGTAGATAAGAAACAAGAAACTTCAATTCCAGGTGTATTTGCAGTTGGTGACTGTGCGACTGTCTATGATAATGCTCGTAAAGACACAAGCTACATCGCCCTTGCTTCAAACGCAGTTCGTACTGGTATCGTTGGTGCCTACAATGCTTGTGGACATGAATTGGAAGGAATCGGTGTTCAAGGTTCAAACGGTATCTCAATCTATGGTCTTCACATGGTTTCAACTGGTTTGACTCTTGAAAAAGCAAAAGCTGCAGGTTACAATGCGACTGAGACAGGATTTAACGATCTTCAAAAACCAGAATTCATGAAACACGATAACCATGAAGTAGCGATTAAGATTGTCTTTGACAAAGATAGCCGTGAAATTCTTGGTGCCCAAATGGTTTCACACGATATTTCAATCAGCATGGGAATTCACATGTTCTCACTTGCTATCCAAGAGCATGTAACAATTGATAAATTGGCATTGACAGACCTCTTCTTCTTGCCACACTTCAACAAACCATACAACTACATCACAATGGCTGCCCTTACAGCTGAAAAATAAAAATGATGAACTATCTGGTCTTAAGTCAAGGTCGGATAGTTTTTTAGGTACGACGGGTCATGGCCTACATCTGAGGAACAAGTCCTCTGTGGGCACTAGCTACCGATGAACCCAACAGCGCCCCTCAATCCTGACTATCGTGAGGTAGCGGACGAAGACGGTCTGGAGATAGACCCTGACGTTAGAGTAAAAAACGTTAGAGGAAAGAATAGCGAAATCCTGGTTCTAGGAACAGAGAGGTGCTAGGAAAGCCTATCTAGCAGATGAGATAGCCAAGAACTCTAAAGTTTATATAGGTAGTCGTAACTTATATCTGTAAGTCATGAAAGTAATTGAATTCGGACTAAGGTTTGTGTGAAAAAGATAAATCTTCCTAGAGTCCAAAGACTCTGCGTCCGATTTCCTATTTTCACTGTAACCTTTTAACGTCCTCTGTTATAAAGGAAGAAAGATCTGGGACTGATTCCGTGAGGTTTCATGAGCGCCTAAAGCATAGTAACAAGGAATCATGAGAAGTCAGCAGAAGCCATAGTAGTGATGAAGTTTCTGTAGTAGTATTAAATGGTTCAGTTGTATTTCCCAAAAGATGTGCCAATACAATGTATTACATAAATCGAATTTTAAATCTTAGGAAGTAGAAATTTTTAATGGTAGTAGATTTTCAAAGTGGTGAAATATGTTGAGGAATTTATTTTCTTTTCAAACATCAGATATTATTTATTTTGATAATGCAGCTACAGTTCCCAAGCCAAAAGCTGTTGTTAATAAATTAACAGAAGTTTATTCAGGAATTCCAATAAACATTAAGAGACATAATTCAAAAAATGATTTAATTTTTTCTAATGAATATGAGGCTGTTAAGAAAAAAATTAAAAATTTTCTAAGTGCCAGTAACTGCAATGTGCTTTTCACTAAAAGTGCTACGGAGGCTTATAACTTACTTAGTAGGTCTATAAAATATAATAAAGGTAAATTAGGCGTGTCTGTATTAGAACACCATTCTAATTATTTACCTTGGAAAATGTTATAGTTGCTTAGTTTCAAACAAGCATGTTATAATAAAGCTATGGCATATAGTACAGATTTTAAACAGCGAGCATTAGATTACATCAAAGAGGGGCACAGCCATGTCGAGGCAGCCAAGGTTTTTGATGTCGGCGTCAGAACTCTCTTCACGTGGGAAAAGAACTTACGTGAACAAGGACACTTAGAGAGGAAAAAGCGAGTCGTCAAAAACCGAAAGATTCCTTTAGAGGAATTGAAATCCTTTGTAGAGGCTCATCCAGATGCTTTTTTACGGGAAATTGCGGCACAT
>NZ_MWSM01000039.1 GCF_002087075.1 Streptococcus pseudopneumoniae ATCC BAA-960 = CCUG 49455 | reverse complement strand
GTGATAAAGTCGGGATTATAACATAGATAGACGGGACTATCCAACAGAGGGGAAAAATTTCAAATAAGCGATTAGCTTTCTTCTGAAGAAAAGCTTTCTTTTACGAATAAATAGATAGAAGCATCAAATCTAGCAAATTAGATTAAAAAATGTGCTATAATAGAAGGAGGAGAAGGATGATTCTAAGACATCCGGGCATTAGCCCGACCAACGACTTGGTTGCTAAGAAAATTTTTAGCAATCCAGAAATCACTTGTCAATTTATTCGCGATATGCTGGACTTGCCAGCAAAAAATGTGACGATTTTGGAGGGAAGTAACATTCACGTCTTGCCTTCCCTGCCCTACTCGGCGCAGGATTTCTATACCAGTATAGACGTCTTGGCGGAGTTGGATAATGGCACTCAAGTAATCATTGAAATCCAAGTCCATCATCAGAATTTTTTCATCAATCGTTTATGGGCTTACCTGTGCAGTCAGGTCAATCAAAATCTTGAAAAAATTCGCCAGCAAGAAGGCAATACTCGCCAGAGCTACAAACACATCGCACCAGTATACGCTATTGCAATTGTGGATAGTAATTATTTTCAAGATGATTTGGCTTTCCACAGTTTTAGCATGCGAGAGGACACGACAGGTGAGGTCTTAACCATCACAAATAACGGTCAGGAAAACCATCTGGTTAAGATGGCTTTCTTGGAACTAAAAAAAATACAGAGAAACCAGCAAAGACAAGGTTCGTAAACCATGGTTAGAGTTTTTCGGGAATAAACCCTTTACCCAGCGCCCCGAGCGAGCCATCAGCCAAGCAGATCAACTGCTGGACTACAAGAGTTGGTCCGAGGAGGATAAGAAAATGTTTAGTGAACAACGCAGGCGAGAAGAACAAGCCATGTTAGCACAGGACTATGCCTTAGAAACTGCTAGGGCGGAAGGAATTGAACAAGGACTGGAGCGCGGTCTTGAACGTGGGCGAGCTGAGGGCATTGAACAGGGAATTGAACGTGGACGAGCTGAAGGCATCGAACAGGGATTAAAAGTAAGTTTAGCAAATCTAGTTCGTCAAGGTCTTCTAACACCTGAGGTTGCGAGTGAGCAATTAGGCATGACTGTGGCTGAGTTTGAAGAACTATTGAAAGAGCATCATAAATAAGACCTAAAAAATACAGAGAAACCAGCAAAGACGAGGTTCGCAAGCCGTGGTTGGAGTTTTTTGGCAACAAGCCCTTTACCGAGCGAGTCATCAGCCAAGTAGACCAACTGCTGGATTAAAAATTAGGAAATATCGTGTAGAAAATAGTAACAGATTTTATCTCTTTGTGGGATGAAGTCTGTTTTTTTGTATGATGGGCAGGTCCTACATCTGAGTGGCAAGTTCTCCGTAGGTATCCGCTATTGGTTAATGCATAGCATATCTGAATGAAATAAGAACTAAACAAATCAGTCAGGAAAGTCAAAGTAATTTCTATTATAGTAGATTGAAACTAGAATAGTGCGCCTCTACTTCTAAAACATTGTTAGAAATCGATTTGACTGTCCTGATCGAATCGTCCTATTCTTATTTCATTTTACAATATAAAAGAAATAAATACGGCTGACTATCCTGATTTTTATAATCAAGCGATTACTGAAATAAGAAATGGGATAAAATAGATAGAGATGTTACATAAGAAATTGTAAGAGGTCTGTTCCCTCTTGATAAAATGACTCTCGCACCCAAAATAGCATCATATTCGGTGCAAAGGAGGTGCGATAGATGAACGATAAGCAGGAAATAGTAAACAGGATAGAAAATTTTGAATCGAATCAAGTTTTTATAGCAAATGATTTCTTTGAAATTGTAGGATATGAAACTGTTCGTAGTACATTAAATCGTCTTGTAAAAGACAAAAAGGTTACTCGCATTTTGAAAGGTATTTATTATAAACCAAAATATATAGAACTGATTGGAGAGTATGCAATGGCCTCTGTGGATGAAGTTGCTGATGCTATTGCTAGAAAATATAATTGGACCATTGCTCCATCGGGAAACACAGCCCTTAATTTACTTGGTCTATCTACGCAGGTACCAGCAAAATGGATCTATATATCAGATGGAAGATATGCCAGTTTTAATGTTGGTAAGGCAAGAATAGAATTTAAGCATAGAAATAATGGAGATATTTCAAATATGTCAACCTTAACTGCAATGGTGATACAATCTGTCAAGGCAATGGGGAAAGAGAACATTACTTCTCAGCGGATTGACTACTTACGGAAAAAATTATCTGAAGAAGAAAAGTCAACATTACTAGCTGAAGGTAAAACTACAAGTGTCTGGGTATATAGTATTATCAAGAAAATATCAGAGGTATAGGGATGTTTGAGGATAAATCGACTGGGAAAAATAAATCAATTTCTCAGAATGTTTTTAGAAGTGACGGTGTCTATTCTAGCTTCAATCTACTAGAAATTCCATAGATAGAAAACTAGATGGTTCCTATAGATAGGGCTGATCTAGTTGATGTGAGATGCTTTGGCTTGCTAGAGGAATTGTGGATTGCCAAACTGTATCATTGAAATTATTGCTTAAATTTGTTATGATATAAATATGAATAAAAGTAGACTGGGACGTGGCAGACACGGGAAAAAGAGACATATATTATTGGCTTTGATTGGTATTTTAGCAATTTCTATTTGCCTATTAGGCGGATTTATTGTTTTTAAAATGTATCAGCAAAAAAGCTTTGAGCAAAAGATTGAATCGCTCAAAAAAGAGAAAGACGATCAATTGAGTGAGGGAAATCAGAAGGAGCATTTTCGTAAGGGACAAACCGAAGTGATTACCTATTATCCTCTCCAAGGGGAGCAAGTGATTTCGTCTGTTAAGGAGCTGATAAATCAAGATATTAAGGACAAGCTAGAAAGTAAGGACAATCTTGTTTTCTACTATACAGAGCAAGAAGAGTCAGGTTTAAAGGGAGTCGTCAATCGTAATGCGACGAAACAAATCTATGATTTAGTTGATTTTAAGGTTGAAGAGACTGAAAAGACCAGCCTAGGAAAGGTTCACTTAACAGAAGATGGGCAACCTTTTACACTTGACCAACTGTTTTCAGATGCTAGTAAGGCCAAGGAACAGCTGATAAAAGAATTGACTTCCTTCTTACAGGATAAGAAATTGGAGCAAGACCAGAGTGATCAGATTGTTAAAGGTTTCTCCGACCAAGACTTATCTGCATGGAATTTTGATTATAAGGATAGTCAGATTATCCTTTATCCGAGTCCTGCGGTTGAAAATTTAGAAGAGATAGCCTTACCAGTATCTACTTTCTTTGATGTTATCCAATCTTCGTACTTACTCGAAAAAGATGCGGCCTTGTACCAGTCTTACTTTGATAAGAAACATCAAAAAGTTGTCGCTCTAACCTTTGATGATGGTCCAAATCCAGCAACGACCCCACAGGCATTGGAGACTCTAGCTAAATATGGTGTTAAAGCCACTTTCTTTGTGCTTGGGAAAAATGTTTCTGGGAATGAGGACTTGGTGAAGAGGATAAAATCTGAAGGTCATGTTGTTGGGAACCATAGTTGGAGCCATCCGATTCTCTCGCAACTTTCTCTTGATGAAGCTAAAAAGCAGATTACTGATACTGAGGATGCGCTAACTAAAGTGCTGGGTTCTAGTTCCAAACTCATGCGCCCGCCTTATGGAGCTATTACAGATGATCTTCGCAATAGCTTGGATTTGAGCTTTATCATGTGGGATGTGGATAGTCTGGACTGGAAGAGTAAAAATGAAGCAGCTATTTTGACGGAAATTCAGCATCAAGTAGCTAACGGCTCTATCGTTTTGATGCATGATATTCACAGTCCGACAGTCAATGCCTTGCCAAGGGTCATTGAGTATTTGAAAAATCAAGGTTATACCTTTGTGACCATACCAGAGATGCTCAATACTCGCCTAAAACCTCATGAGCTGTATTATAGTCGTGATGAATAAGCAAGAAAAAATAGGTCTGTCAGATATGTGATAGACTTATTTTTTACAGAAGATAGTACTAATTAGCAAAAAAATTATGCTATAAATGATAAATAAAATAGAAGGAGAAGCATATGAATACCTATCAATTAAATAATGGAGTAGAAATTCCAGTATTGGGATTTGGAACTTTTAAGGCTAAGGATGGAGAAGAAGCCTATCGTGCAGTGTTAGAAGCCTTGAAGGCTGCTTATCGCCATATTGATACGGCAGCTATTTATAAAAATGAAGAAAGCGTTGGTCGTGCCATTCAAGATAGCGGAGTTCCACGAGAGGAATTGTTCGTAACTACCAAGCTTTGGAATAGTCAGCAAACCTATGAGCAAGCTTGTCAGGCTTTTGAAGAGTCTTTAGAGAAGCTGGGCTTGGACTATTTGGATTTGTATTTGATTCATTGGCCGAACCCAAAACCGCTCAGAGAAAATGACCAATGGAAAATCCGAAATGCAGAAGTTTGGAGAGCGATGGAAGACCTCTATCAAGAAGGGAAAATCCGTGCTATCGGTGTTAGTAATTTTCTTCCCCATCATTTGGATGCCTTGCTTGAAACAGCAAAAATTCTTCCGGCGGTCAATCAAATCCGCTTGGCGCCAGGTGTCTATCAAGAGGAAGTTGTAGCTTACTGTAGAGAAAAAGGAATTTTATTGGAAGCTTGGGGACCTTTTGGTCAGGGAGAACTGTTTGATAGCAAGCAAGTCCAAGAAATCGCAGCAAATCATGGAAAGTCTGTTGCTCAGATAGCCTTGGCCTGGAGCTTGGCAGAAGGATTTTTACCGCTTCCGAAATCTGTCACAGCGTCTCGTATTCAGGCTAATCTTGATTGCTTCGGAATTGAACTTAGTCATGAGGAGCGAGAAACCTTAAAAGCGATTGCTGTTCAGTATGGTGCTCCACGAGTTGATGATATGGATTTCTAGAAAATCATAAAAAGAATTGTACATTATTCTAATTTTTGATATAATAGTCAGCAGGAAAGAAAGTCTTATGGCGTTCTTCAAGCGAGCTTGGGATAGTGGGAGCCAAGTAGGGCAAAATAAAGAACTGGCGCTTTCTGTCGTATTTTCAAAAACAATGAAGTAATAAATTAGGGTGGAACCGCGTTTCTGACGCCCCTAGGTTAAATCAACCTAGGATTGTTGGACGCGGTTCTTTTGCTTATTCAGTCTATTGTGTGAAAGAAAGGAGAGACGTGGAAAACCTTTATCTTGTAAAAGACGATAGTCAACTAGCTACATTTCGTGATTTTGTAGTAAGAAATACTGAAAAGTTGAAAGATTATCAATCTTTTTTAAAGAATGAACTTGCAGTCTGTGATTTACCGCAAGCCGTTATTTGGTCAGATTTTAATGCTGCTACACAGATTATTAGGGAAAGCGCTGTTCCAGCCTATACAAATAATAGACGAATGGTTATGACGCCTGATTTAGCTGTTTGGAAAGAGTTATATTTGTATCAGTTGATGGACTACAAGTGTTCTCAGCAAACTCAAGCAATAGAAAGTCACTATCATTCTTTATCTGAAAATTTCCTCTTACAGATTGTAGGACATGAGCTAGCTCATTGGTCGGAGCATTTTTTAGATGATTTTGATGGTTACGACTCTTATATCTGGTTCGAAGAGGGGATGGTTGAATATATTAGTCGCAAGTATTTCTTGACAGAAGAGGAATTTCAAGCGGAAAAAATTTGTAATCAATCTCTCGTAGAACTTTTTCAGAAGAAGTATGGTTGGCATTCACTGAATGATTTTGGTTCTTCGACTTATGATAAGAACTATGCAAGTATTTTTTATGAATACTGGCGCAGCTTTTTGACAGTAGATAAGTTGGTAGAAAATTTAGGTAGTGTACAAACGGTCTTCGATTCTTATTATCTATGGGCAAATACAGATAAAACTCTTCCCTTGTTAAATTGGTTTGTTCAGCAGAAATTAATTGAAAAAGAAATATAAAAACTAAAGGAGTAAACAATGTCTAAAAAATTGACTTTCCACTGCGTCAGTGGCAGAAACCTCCTTATAGTCGGACTGCCCCACGCTCAGCACTAGAGTGCCTGAGCTAGACGCAGTACTAACTCGTCTTGCCTCGTATGATCGACGAGGCAGACTGGTGTCGCAAGAAATCATTTTTTATTAAGGAGTATTCAATGTCTAAGAAATTAACATTTCACTGCGTCAGTGGCAGAGACCTCCTTACAGTCGGGCTGCCCCACGCTCAGCACTAGAGTGCCTGAGCTAGACGCAGTACTAACTCGTCTTGCCTCGTATGATCGACGAGGCAGACTCGTGTCGCAAGTAATTTATAAAAAAGGAGTAAACAATGTCTAAAAAATTGACTTTCCAGGAAATCATCCTTACTTTACAACAATTTTGGAATGACCAAGGTTGTATGCTTATGCAGGCTTATGATAATGAAAAAGGTGCGGGAACCATGAGTCCTTACACTTTCCTTCGTGCTATCGGACCTGAGCCATGGAATGCGGCTTATGTAGAGCCATCACGTCGTCCTGCTGACGGTCGTTATGGGGAAAACCCTAACCGTCTTTACCAGCACCACCAATTCCAAGTGGTTATGAAACCTTCTCCGTCAAACATTCAAGAACTTTACCTTGAGTCTTTGAAAAAATTGGGAATTAATCCGTTGGAACACGATATTCGTTTCGTTGAGGACAACTGGGAAAATCCATCTACTGGTTCAGCTGGTCTTGGTTGGGAAGTTTGGCTTGATGGGATGGAAATCACCCAGTTCACTTATTTCCAACAAGTTGGTGGATTAGCAACTGGCCCTGTGACTGCGGAAGTTACCTATGGTTTGGAGCGCTTGGCTTCTTACATTCAAGAAGTAGACTCTGTCTATGATATCGAGTGGGCTGATGGTGTAAAATACGGAGAAATCTTTATTCAGCCTGAGTACGAACACTCAAAATATTCATTTGAAATTTCAGATCAAGAAATGTTGCTTGAAAATTTTGATAAGTTTGAAAAAGAAGCTGGTCGTGCATTAGAAGAAGGCTTAGTTCACCCTGCCTATGACTATGTTCTCAAATGTTCACATACCTTTAACCTGCTTGATGCGCGTGGTGCCGTATCTGTAACAGAGCGCGCAGGCTATATCGCTCGTATCCGTAACTTGGCCCGTGTCGTAGCCAAAACCTTTGTCGCAGAACGCAAACGCCTAGGCTACCCACTTTTGGATGAAGAAACAAGAGCTAAACTCCTAGCAGAAGACGCAGAATAAAGAGAGTGACAAATTACGAAAATGGGCGAACAGAGTGAGCCCTGAGCCAGTTGCCGCAGTGATGAAGGTATCCTTAGTGAAACTAAGGATACTAGGCAAAATTGGAGACTTTTGGCTCCAATTTTAGCAATGAAACAACGAAGTTGGTTGCTTGCGTGCCAATCACATAAGGCAAACTGGAAAATAAAAAGATACTTTTCGGAGAAAAAACATGACAAAAAACTTATTAGTAGAACTCGGTCTTGAAGAATTACCAGCCTACGTTGTCACACCAAGTGAAAAACAACTAGGAGAAAAAATAGCAGCCTTCCTCAAGGAAAACCGCTTGTCTTTTGAAGCTATTCAAACCTTCTCAACACCACGTCGTTTGGCTGTTCGTGTAACTGGTCTTGCAGACAAACAGTCTGATTTGACAGAAGATTTCAAGGGTCCAGCAAAGAAAATTGCCTTGGATAGTGATGGAAATTTCACCAAAGCAGCTCAAGGATTTGTCCGTGGAAAAGGATTGACTGTTGAAGATATCGAATTCCGTGAAATCAAGGGTGAAGAATATGTCTATGTCACTAAGGAGGAAGTTGGTCAAGCAGTTGAAGCCATTGTTCCTGGTGTTGTAGATGTCTTGAAGTCATTGACTTTCCCTGTCAGCATGCACTGGGCTGGAAATAGCTTTGAATACATTCGTCCTGTTCACACTTTAACAGTTCTTTTAGATGAAGAAGAGTTTGATTTGGATTTCCTTGATATTAGGGGAGAGCGTGTGAGCCGTGGCCATCGTTTCTTGGGACAAGAAACCAAGATTCAGTCAGCCTTGAGCTATGAAGAAGACCTTCGTCGTCAGTTTGTAATTGCAGATCCACGTGAACGTGAGCAAATGATTGTTGACCAAATCAAGGCAATCGAAGCTGAGCATGGTGTAGGTATCGAGATTGACGCTGATTTGCTGAATGAAGTCTTGAACTTGGTTGAATACCCAACTGCCTTTATGGGAAGTTTTGATGCTAAATACCTTGAAGTTCCAGAAGAAGTTTTGGTGACTTCAATGAAGGAACACCAACGTTACTTTGTTGTCCGTGATCAAGATGGTAAACTCTTGCCAAACTTCATTTCTGTTCGTAACGGAAACGCAGAACATTTGGAAAATGTCATCAAAGGAAATGAAAAAGTCTTGGTAGCCCGCTTGGAAGACGGAGAATTCTTCTGGCGTGAAGACCAAAAATTGGTGATTTCTGACCTTGTTGAAAAATTAAACAATGTCACTTTCCACGAGAAGATTGGTTCCCTTCGTGAACACATGATTCGTACGGGTCAAATCGCTGTACTTTTGGCAGAAAAAGCAGGTTTATCAGCGGATGAAACAGTTGACCTAGCTCGTGCAGCAGCCATTTACAAGTTTGACTTGTTGACAGGTATGGTTGGTGAATTTGACGAGCTCCAAGGAATTATGGGGGAGAAATATGCCCTTCTTGCTGGTGAAACTCCAGCAGTGGCAGCTGCTATTCGGGAACACTACATGCCTACATCTGCTGACGGCGATCTTCCAGTGAGCAAGGTCGGTGCAGTACTTGCTATTGCAGACAAATTAGATACGATTTTAAGTTTCTTCTCAGTAGGTTTGATCCCATCAGGTTCTAATGACCCTTATGCCCTTCGTCGCGCGACCCAAGGTGTGGTTCGTATCTTGGATACCCTTGGTTGGCACATTGCTATGGATGAACTGATTGATAGCCTTTATGCTTTGAATTTCGATAGTTTGACTTATGAAAATAAGGCAGAAGTGATGGACTTTATCAAAGCTCGTGTTGATAAGATGATGGGATCTACTCCAAAAGATATCAAGGAAGCCGTTCTTGCAGGATCAAACTTTGTTGTGGCAGATATGTTGGAAGCAGCAAGTGCTCTCGTAGAAGCAAGCAAGGAAGAAGACTTTAAACCATCTGTTGAATCACTTTCTCGTGCCTTTAACTTGGCTGAGAAGGCAGAAGGGGTTGCTACAGTTGATTTAGCTCTCTTTGAGAATGAAGAAGAGAAAACCTTGGCAGAAGCAGTAGAATCACTCGTTTTGTCAGGGACTGCCAGTCAGCAATTGAAACAGCTCTTTGCGCTTAGTCCAGTCATTGATGCATTCTTTGAGAATACCATGGTTATGGCTGAAAATGAAGCAGTCCGTCAAAATCGTTTGGCAATCTTGTCTCATTTAACTCAAAAAGCAGCTAAGCTTGCTCGTTTTAACCAAATTAACACTAAATAAACTCAGTCAAGCGGAGTTTATCTTATCATAAAGGAGAAGAAATGGATCCGAAAAAAATTGCTCGTATCAACGAGCTTGCTAAAAAGAAAAAAGCAGAAGGATTGACACCAGAAGAAAAAGTGGAACAAGCCAAACTACGTGAGGAGTACATCGAAGGTTATCGTCGTACTGTTCGTCACCATATTGAAGGAATCAAAATTGTGGACGAAGAAGGGAACGATGTTACACCAGAAAAACTACGCCAAGCCCAACGTGAAAAAGGTTTACATGGCCGTAGTCTCGATGATCCAAATTCTTAATATGTATTCTTTCTTTTTTAAAACTAAATGACTATAACATGAGATTTCCTTTCTCTTTTTACATAATACAATTTTAAAACTCCATTGAAACAGTTGTCTCTATAGAGTAGGAATTCCTGAAGAACAGCTTAGGTGACCTTCTTTATCGATGAGGATGGCTTCGATGCCCTCAAAACTTTCGACTTGCCAGAGGATAGAAGCATGTCTTTCTCCAAAGAGTCGAGTCGTTCAGATTTCGCCATCGACTGATTTATCAGAGATGATTGTTAGACTCGCTAGTTCCGTTTCAACAGGATATCCTGTTTGATTAGACTTCCTGCGAAACAATATATGGTAGAATAGTTCTATGAATTATGAAGCAAGTAAACAACTAACTGATGCACAATTTAAGCGCCTTGTTGGTGTTCAGCGTACCACTTTTGAAGAGATGTTAGCTGTATTAAAAACAGCTTATCAACTTAAACACGCAAAAGGTGGACGAAAACCTAAATTAAGCCTAGAAGACCTTCTTATGGCCACTCTTCAATATGTGCGAGAATACCGCACTTATGAACAAATTGCGGCTGATTTTGGTATTCACGAAAGCAACTTAATCCGTCGGAGCCAATGGGTTGAAGTAACTCTTGTTCAAAGTGGTGTTACGATTTCAAGAACTCCTCTCAGTTCTGAGGACACGGTAATGATTGATGCGACGGAAGTAAAAATCAATCGCCCTAAAAAAAAAGAATTAGCGAATTATTCTGGTAAAAAGAAATGCCACGCTATGAAGGCTCAAGCGATTGTCACAAGTCAAGGGAGAATTGTTTCTTTGGAGATCACTGTGAACTATTGTCATGATATGAAGTTGTTCAAAATGAGTCGCACGCAAACTCCACGTAAATCCAGCAAACTCAAGCTGCTAACAGCTGAAGATAAAGCCTGTAACCATGCGCTATCTAAGGAGAGAATCAAGGTTGAGAATATTTTTGACAGAGTATAGTAGATTGAAACTAGAATAGTACACCTCTACTTCTAAAACATTGTTAGAAATCGATTTGACTGTCTTGATCGATTTGTCCTGTTCTTATTTCATTTCACTATAAAAACGTTTAAAATGTTTTCAACAACCTATCGAAATCATCGTAAACGCTTCGGATTACGAATTAATTTGATTGCTGGTATTATCAATCATGAACTAGGATTCTAGTTTTGCAGGAAGTCTAGTAGTAAAATAAACTAAAAATCTGTTGCATAATAATGATAAAAACGATATAATGAAAGCGTCTTCGATATTGATGATATAAAATCATTAAAAATTAGCAAAAATCGTTTAATTAGTTAGTTTATAATCTATTGGTCTTCTTCAGTCCAGTGTATCTGCTAAGACCGTTCTTAAAAGTTATCGCTATGATTGGAATACCTACTATAGGTATAGTATGAATTACCACAGATATGGATATATTGTCATTCCGGAATGGTCTTCTTATTATAGCTATTCTGAGTATAAAGTTGGCGGAGGCTGGAACTACGATCGTTATGAGGTAGTAAACCATTACAAAGGAGGCTATTGATCCTTAAAGAGTGAGAAAAAGGAGGACTGGATATGTTACAGCTTACTCATGTGACCTTAAAAACGCGACAAGTCATCTTACAAGATGTAGATTTCACCTTTGAAAAGGGCAGTATTTATGGCGTTCTTGCTATCAATGGCTCTGGAAAGACGACCCTGTTCCGCACCATTAGCAACTTAATTCCCATAAGTAGTGGACATATCGCAGCTCCTCCTTCTTTATTTTATTATGAGAGCGTTGAATGGCTGGATGGAAACTTAAGTGGGATGGACTACCTTCGTCTTATCAAAAACATCTGGAAGTCAGGTCTGAACTTGAGGGATGAAATTGCCTATTGGGAAATGTCGGACTATGTCAGCCTTCCCATTCGCAAGTATTCCTTAGGCATGAAGCAACGCTTGGTGATTGCCATGTATTTCCTCAGTCAGGCCAAATGCTGGCTTATGGATGAGATTACAAATGGCTTAGATGAGTATTATCGACAGAAGTTTTTTGATAGGCTAGCACAAATCGATAGACAAGAACAGCTGGTTCTTTTAAGTTCCCACTATAAGGAAGAGTTGGTTGATGTCTGCGATAGAGTAATAACCATTCATCAGGGGCAGATAGAAGAGGTTCCGTTATGAAAGATATTAGCCTATTTTTATTAAAGAAAGTTTTCAAAAGTCGTTTAAACTGGTTTATCTTACTTTTATTTGCATCTGTACTCGGTGTTACCTTTTATTTAAATAGTCAGACTGCAAACTCACACAGCTTGGAGAGCGAGTTGGAAACCAGTGTTGTAAAATATGAGAGAATCATCAATGAAAATGAAGTGAAGCTTTCCCAAATGTCTGACACCAGCTCGGAGGAATACCAGAGTGTTAAAAGTAATTTAGACTTGCAAAAAAATTTTTTAACGCAAAAGAAAGAAATTTTGACTTTACTAAAAGAAGGACGATGGAAAGAAGCCTATTATTTGCAGTGGCAAGATGAAGAGAAGAATTATGAAGTTATGTCAAATGAACCGACTGCTAGCTCTGACTTTAAAATGGCGGTTGACCGCCAACGAAAGATTTACCAAGCCCTGTATCCCTTGAACATAAAAGCACATACTTTGGAGTTTCCGACCCACGGGATTGACCAGATTGTCTGGATTTTAGAGGCTATCATCCCAAGCTTGTTTGTGGTTGCTATTATTTTTATGCTAACGCAACTATTTGCAGAAAGATATCAAAATCATCTGGACACAGCTCACTTATATCCTTTTTCAAAAGTGACATTTGCTTTATCCTCTCTTGGAGTTGGAGTGGGCTATGTAACTGTGCTGTTTATCGGAATCTGTGGATTTTCTTTTCTAGCGGGAAGTCTGATAAGTGGTTTTGGACAGTTAGATTATCCCTACCCAATTTATAGCTTAGCGAATCAAGAGCTAACTATTGGAAAGATACAAGATGTGTTATTTCCTGGCTTGTTCTTAGCTTTCTTAGCCTTTATCGTCATTGTGGAAGTCGTGTATTTGATTGCTTACTTTTTCAAGCAAAAAATGCCTGTCCTTTTTCTTTCACTCATTGGGATTGTTGGCTTATTGTTTGGCATCCAAACAATTCAGCCTCTTCAAAAGATTACACATCTGATTCCCTTTACTTACTTGCGTTCAGTGGAGATTTTATCTGGAAGATTACCTAAGCAAATTGATAATGTCAATCTGAATTGGAGCATGGGGATAGTCTTACTTCCTTGCCTGATTATCCTTTTGTTAGTGGGGATTTTATTTATCGAAAGATGGGGAAATTCACGTAAAAGGGAAGTTTTTAATAGATTCTAGCATTTCTATACGGAAAATAAGTAAAAACTAATATAGAGAGGGAATCAACTTGGTTCTCTCTTTTTGATGTGGAAACCAAGCCAAAATACAATGAAAGTTCTATAATGAAGTTAGCCACCCAGCCCTCCTAAAAATTAGATGTTTCAACTAGCTTATAGCTAG